>DATEDO010000080.1:0-6127 GCA_035281625.1 Candidatus Methylomirabilota bacterium | reverse complement strand
TCGCGCACGAGCGCGATGCCCTCGATGACGGTCCTCGGGTAGACGACGTGAACGGCGATGCCCCAGCCGCGAAGCGCCTCCACGTGCTCGCGGAGGTTTTCCTCGACGTTGGCGATGACGAGGTCCGCACCCAGCTCGCGGATCACCTCGAGCTTGGGATTCTTCTCCCCGCCCACGCGGACCTTGGTGGCGACGCCGTCGGGAGGCTGGGTGCAGAAGATCGTGCAGCCGGCCACGGCATCGCCGACGCCCAGCGCGAACAGGATCTCGGTGATGCTGGGAACGAGCGAGACGATGCGGCGCGGCGGCACTACAGCTTGGCGGCGCGCTCCGACAGCCGCTCGATGAGGGCGATCAGGTCCTTCATGCGGGCGCGCAGATCGGCCTCCGCCTTGCGGGCGGCGTCGCCGGTGCCGGCCTCCACCGCTTCTTCCAGGCTCGTCACCGCCACACCGAACAGCTTCAGGAGCTGGCGCGTGTTGTCCTCGGCCATTGCAGGCAGGATAACATGCAGCCGCGTCGCGCCCGCGGTGTAGACTGACCGCGGCATGTCCACGGGCGCCCCCGCCTCGCTCGACCTGCCCTACCCCACCGGCGGCACGGCCACCGCGCGCGAAAGCCTCGCCGTCCACCGCGCCGTCTTCTGGGCGCTCCTCTCCGGCAAGCTCATTGCCGGCTGGGGCGTGCAGTGGGACATCCAGTGGCATGTGCGCATCGGCCGCGACACGTTCTGGATCTGGCCGCATGTCATGACCTACGCCGGTGTGACCGTCGCCGCGCTGCTGAGCTTCGGGATGCTGGCGTGGGACACCCGCCGTGGGCACGCGCCGGTGGCCGCGCTGCGGCTCGCCGGGCTCTCGGGCACGCGGGGCTTTCACCTCGCCGCGTGGGGCATGGCGCTGACCGTGCTCGCCGCGCCCATCGACGACCTCTGGCACCGCCTCTTCGGCCTGGACGTGACGCTCTGGAGCCCGCCGCATCTCCTCGGCATCGCGGGCGGCGTGGTGAACAGCTGGGGCTGCCTCCTCATCGCGCGCGAGGTGTACGCCGACGGCCCGGCTCGGCTCGCCGGCCTCGCCCTCGCGGGCGCCGCGCTGTTCCGCGGCCTGCACCTCACCGTCGAGCCGTCCATGCTCACCGCGTATGTCCACGGCGGCGTGCACTTCTTCACGCTCGCCATGCTCTCCGCGCTCATCCTGCCGCTCGCCCTCATTCCGGCGGCGCGTCTGTCGGGACGGCGCTGGATGCCGCTGGCGGTGCTGGCGCTGGTGATCGCCACCGGCGTGATCGGCAGTCAGATCGCCCGCGTCGGCTTCGAGATCCTGCGCCCCGTTTCGGTGATCGACGAGGAGATCGCGAAGGATCCGACCTCGCCCATCGCCCTCGCCACCGCCATCGCGCGCAAGACGGGGAGCACACCGGGCAGCACCGGCGGGCTCTTCCACGTGGTGAGCGTGCTACCGGTGCTCGCGCTGGTCGTGGTGGACCCGCGGCGGCGGCCGGTGTCGGCCGCCGTGGCCTATGGCGCCGGGCTCTTCGCCACCTCGGGCTGGACCTTCGCCGCCAATCCCGCGTTCGCGCCGCAGGTCCCGGGCCCCGTCGCGATGGCGGCGGCGCTGGCGCTCACGCTCGCCGCCGGCGTGGTGGGGGGCCATCTCGGGCGGCGCCTTTCCGACGCGCTGGCGCCCGACACCGCGCCGCGATGAGCGTCGGCGCCCTGTGATGGCCACCGCGCCCGAGCGCTCGGTCCTGATTACCGGCGCCTCCACCGGCATCGGCGCGGCCTGCGCGCTCGGCCTGGATCGCCTCGGCTGGCGCGTGTTCGCCGGCGTGCGGCGCGCGGCCGACGGGGCCGCGCTCCAGCGGCAGGCCTCGCCCCTCTTCACCGCGGTCGCGATCGACGTCACCGACGCCGCGTCCATCGCGGGGGCCGGGCGCACGATCGCCGCCGTCGTGGGGAACGCGGGACTGGCGGGGCTCGTGAACAATGCCGGCATCGCGGTGCCAGGGCCGATCGAGTTCCTGCCCATCGCCGACCTCCGCCGCCAGCTCGAGGTCAACGTGGTGGGTCAGGTCGCGGTGACCCAGGCGATGCTGCCCCTGCTGCGCGCCGCGCGCGGGCGCATCGTGAACATGGGCTCCATCGGCGGCCGCATGGCCACGCCGTTCCTGGGCGCCTACAACGCCTCCAAGTTCGCGCTGGAGGCCCTCACCGACGCCCTGCGCGTGGAAGTGCGGCCGTGGCGCATGCACGTGGCGATCATCGAGCCAGGGGCCATCGCCACGCCGATCTGGCAGAAGTCCACGCAGGAGGCGGACCGGCTGCGGGATGGGCTGCCACCGGAGGCGATGGGACTCTACGGGAAGGCGCTCGAGGCCCTCCGCAAGGGCGCCGCCTACTCCGAGCGCACCGCGATCCCGCCCGATGCGGTGGTGGCGGCGGTGGTGCACGCGCTCACCGCGCCGACGCCGCGCACCCGCTACGTGATCGGCGGCCGGGCGAAGATGCAGGCGGCCATCGCGCGCTGGCTCCCCGATCGGACCCGGGATCGGCTGATCGCCAGGTTCCTGCGCCTGCCCGACCAGAGCTGAGCGGCCCGCGCCTCAGGCGCGCGCCTCGCGCCAGAAGATCCGCGCCAGCACGATCGAGCCGCGCGCGTACCCGAGCAGCGTGGTGAAGGCGGCCACCAGCGTGGCCAGCATCCACGGCGTGCTCTCCGCCATCGCCGGCTCCCGCGAGGCGATCATGGGGATGGAGAGCGCGGTCAGCGCGAGCCCACCCACCGCCGCCACCACGAGGGCCCCGGCCAGCCGCTCGCGGAAGCCATGGAGCGGATCGCCGAGCGCCCGCAGCCGCCGCGCGAAGCCGATGAGAGCCAGCCAGTACACGGCGGAGAGCACGAGGGCCGAGCCCTGGCGGGACGTCTCGCTCGGGCCGGGGAGCCAGGGCAGCTCCAGCACGCTCTGAAGGGCGCAGATCAGCAGGAGCCCTTTGATGAGCGGGTCGGCCTCGTAGATGCCGCGGGCGTGGAGGAGCGCACGCAGGGTGAACAGCGTGAACGCGTAGACGGCCAGCGCGCCCACGAGCACCGCGGCGTGGACGACGCGCAGCACCGGGCGGTCGGCGACGGCCAGGCCGCCCAGCAGCGCGACGGCGGGGACGGCGGCGAAGGCGTTGGCCAGCGACAGCCAGGCCGCGAGCCGGAGCCGGGCGGGCCTCACCGGGCGCGGCGGCGCAGCTGCCGGATGCTCAACGCGTGGAGCGTCCACGCGAGCGGAACGAGGAATGTCACCAGCCAGATCCAGGGCGCGTAGGCCACGAAGGTCATGGGCGGCTCGGTGACGTACACGCGATAGGGCGTGGGCGCGGAGAGCTGCGCGTGCACCACCACGCTCACCAGGATCAGGATGCCGGCGATGTTCCACCAGCGCGCCGCTGCGGCAGACAGCGTCCTCCGGGCGAGCAGCCAGGCCACGAGCGGTGCGGTCAGGCCCACCAGGATGTCCGCGTTCCGCCCTTCGAACGTCATGATCGCGGGCGCCGCGCCCGCCACGAAGAGCTGCCAGAGGATGAGCTCCATGACGATGCGAAACGCCTGCGGATAGATCAGCCAGCCCGAGGGGATCTCGTCGAGGAGCCGCCCGACCCCCACCGACCGGCACAGCGCGACGATGAGGCCGAGCAGCGGGATCAGAAGGAGCGGGATCCGCGGAGGCAGGTGGGAGAAGTCGGCGAAGACCCCGGCACGCGCGGCGAGCGCGCTGAGAGCCAGCCAGGCGCCGAGGGCGATCGCCAGGGCGCGGCCCGGGCCGGGGCCGCGCTGCGCCCAGACTGCCGCGACCACGAGAAGCGCCATCACCAGCACGAGCGCCACGAAGATCATGGTCAGCCAGGCGGGAACAGCACCGGGCATCGGCGGGGCCTAGCGCGCGAGGGCGTCCATGAGGTCGCGCGAGAATACGCCCGTGAACACCTCCTCCACGGGGCC
Source organism: Candidatus Methylomirabilota bacterium (assembly GCA_035281625.1). Lineage (GTDB taxonomy): Bacteria > Methylomirabilota > Methylomirabilia > Rokubacteriales > CSP1-6 > DASRWT01. The sequence continues at coordinate 2,138 of DATEDO010000080.1, read as the reverse complement.
CTGCAAGCGGATGGACCAGTCGGGCCGCACGTCGATGTGCAACGTCCCGCCGGGCATCCGGATGGTCACGCGGCCGGGATCGCACAGCCCGTTCTTCACCGCCGCGCAGGCCACCGCGCTCGAGGACGAGCCGGAGGCGAGGGTCCAGCCCGCGCCGCGCTCCCAGATCAGGATGTCCACCTGCGACCGCGAGGCCACCCGCGCGAACTGCACGTTGGTCCGGTTGGGGAAGGCGGGATGATTCTCGATGAGGGGGCCCAGCCGCCGCGCCTCCTTCTCGTCCAATGTGTCGACGAACAGCACACAATGCGGGTTTCCCACGGAGACGGCGGTGACGAGGAGGGACTCCGCGCCCACCTGCAGCGGCACCTTCACCACCTCGCGCGCCGGCCCGTTCATGGGGATCTCGGGCGCGAGGAACGTGCAGCGCCCCATCTCCACCGTCACCTCGTTCATCCGCCCGTTCACCACGTGGCCCTGGCACTCCACGCGCCCGCCCTTGGTGTCCACCGTGAACGTGGGCGTGCGCGCGTGGCCGTGGTCGTGGAGGTACTTGGCGAAGATGCGAAGGCCGTTGCCGGACTTCTCGGCCTCGCTCCCGTCGGGATTGAAGATGCGAAGGCCGAAGTCCGCCCCCGCCCACGCGGGGACGAGGAGGAGGATGCCGTCGGAGCCCACGCCCCAGTTGCGGTCGCAGATCTTCTCGATCTGCCTCGGGGTGAGCGGCGCCGAGAGATCGGCGCCGTCGATGACGATGTAATCGTTGCCGAGGCCGTGTCCCTTCGCGAACGGGATCATGCCGGAGTCCTTTGCGGGGCGGGACCGTCGGCGGGGAACACCACGAGCACGCCCGTGTAGTTGTGGAAGTGATTGCGCCGGCCCACCGGCGCGAACTCGCCGTTGCCGAAGAAGCCCGCGAGGGGGAACTCGCCGAGCACCTCGCGGATGAGCGCCACGTCGTGATCGCCCACGCCGAAGAGGCCCCGGCCCCGGCCCGCACAGTCGAAGTAGAGCCCGAAGCCCGGTCGCCGGCCGTGGAGGGCCTCGCGGAGGCCGGCCAGGGTGGCGCGGAGATCGTCCGCGGCGGCGCGGGCGTCGCGGAGCTGGAACTGTATGGTCTGGCCCACCCGTACGGGCTCGGCCACCCCCACGGCGCCGCTGGCCCGATCCACGCCGATCAGGTTGCGCACGAGGAAGTCGCCGCGGCCGAGCGGGCTCTTGGCCGGGTCCATGGCGAGGCCCGCGAAGAGGCCGGCGTGCCGTACGCGGGCCGTCCCACCCTCGACGGACGCCACCGCCTCCGCGAGCACCTCGAGCGCGGGTCGGCCCGCGATCTCCGCGACCGTGGTCCCCTCGCCACGTGTGATGACGAAGGGCTCCCCGATGGGCTCGCAGCCCTGGGCCACCCCGACCAGCGGCGGAGGCCCCGCGACGGTCAAGCCCACGAGGGCGCCGGAGGCGACCTCGGTGTTGCAGAGCTCGAAGAGCGGCAGGCCCGACGCCACGCCGCCGAGCACGGGGACGGCGCCCGCCGCCTCGGCGATGGCCGCGAGGAGCGGCAGGGGCTGAAGGCCCACGGGATCGGGGAGGACGATCAGGGCCTCGGCGGCGTTCCCGGCGAGCCGCGCCCCGGCCAGCCGGCCCGCCGCCGCGCCCAGGCCCTCGGTTTCGTCCACGAGGAAGGGACCGAAGCGGAGGGCGTCGCTCCGCACCACGAGCACGGCCACCACCGAATCTTGAGGTGCCGGAGCGCCCGCCGCTTCCACGCTCTCGACCTCCGCGCGATCGGTGAGGACGCCGACGCCGCTGGCGCCCACCACCGCGGGCGCGCCCGTGACCCGCCGCACGGCGTGGAGCATCTCGTGCGTGGCGCCGGCGGCGGGGGCGGTGGTGAAGACCACCGCGAGATCGGCGCGCTCCGCGCCGCTCTTCTCCATGGCGGCGAGGCAGGCCTCCAGCGTCGCCTCCACCGGATCGCGGCCGACGGCGAGTCCGGAGCCGGCCGTCACGGCTGCGCTCGTGCGGAGCGCAGGCGATCCGTCAGCCGCTCGCGGAAGGTGCGCACGTCGCTGGGCAGCCGGTGGCGCCACTTGGCGGCGAAGCGCGCCAGGGCGGCCCGGCGCTCGGCGAGATCCTGG
>DATEDO010000079.1:0-5053 GCA_035281625.1 Candidatus Methylomirabilota bacterium | reverse complement strand
TCGCCCGCCAGCGCCTCCGCGACGGCGCGGCCGATGCCGCGCCCCGCGCCGGTGACGAGGGCCACCCGCCCGGCGAGCCGCGCGTCGCTCACAGCATGGACACGCTGCGGGACTTGATGAGCTCCATGAACTCGGCGCGCGTCTCCGGCCGGTCGCGGAAGGCGCCCAGCATGGCCGACGTCACCGCCTTGGAGTTCTGCTTCTCCACCCCGCGCATCAGCATGCAGAGGTGGAGGCCCTCGACGACCACCGCGACCCCGCGCGGCTGCAGGGTGTCGTCGATGGTGTGGGCGATCTGGGTGGTGAGCCGCTCCTGCACTTGCAGCCGTCGGCTGAACATCTCCACCAGCCGCGGGATCTTCGACAGCCCCACGATCTTGCGCGACGGCATGTACGCCACGTGCGCCTTGCCGAAGAATGGCAGGAGATGATGCTCACAGAGCGAGAAGTAGTCGATGTCCTTCACCACCACCATCTCGTCGTATTCCTCGGTGAAGAGGGCGTCGTTCAGCACGTCCTCCACCCGCTGACGATAGCCCGACGTCAGGTACTCGTAGGCCTTGGCCACGCGCGCGGGGGTCTTCTCCAGGCCCTCGCGGGTCGGATCTTCGCCGAGCTCCTTCAGGAAGTCGAAGACGAGGCGCTCCATGCTCGAGAACTTGTTCACCGAGGGCTCCTTGAGCCGCAGTATTCGAACGTGTTGTTGGCCGTCTCCACCACCGCGACCCGCGCGAGCCGACCCGGCGGCAGCGCGGCGGCGAGCCAGTCCCAGAACGCGCGGGCGAGGTTCTCGCCGGTGGTGATGACACCGTCGAGGGCGGGCACCGCGCTGGACAGATCGTAGTGATCCACGTGGTCGAGGAGCACGCGCTCCACCGTCCGGTCCAGCTCGCCGAGATCCCCGGCCATGCCGGTGGCGGGATCGAGCGTCCCCGCCAGCGTCACCTCCACCGTGTAGTTGTGCCCGTGGGGGCGGAAGCACTGACCGTAGAGCCGGGCGTTCTCGTCATCGGAGAGCGCGGCGCTCGCGAGCCGGTGTCCGGCGCTGAAGTGATACGCCCGCGTGAGGCGGTAGTCGCTCACGCCCCGAAGTACTCCACGTAGAAGGTGGGGTCTTCCCAGAGCCGCAGCCGGTGCAGGCGCTCCGCGCCCAGCTTGGGCGCGAGCAGATCCCAGCAGGCCCGCACGAGATTCTCGGTGGTGGGGATGCGCCCGGAGGCGAAGACGGGGTCGGCGTTGAGATCGGCGTGATCGAAGCGCGCGATGACCGCGTCACCAACCAGGCGCTTGAGCTCGGCGAGATCCATCACCATCCCGCTCCGCTCGTCCACCGGGCCCACCAGCGTCACGTCGAGCGTGTAGTTGTGGCCGTGGGGCACCGTGAGGGCCCCGAACACGCGGCGGTTCTCCTCGTCGCTCCACGCCGGCTGCCGGTAGTGATGGGCGGCGGAGAACGTGAACTTGCGGGTGACGTAGACGGGGGCGGGGGTCATGAAGCCTCCGGAACCAATCTTACCGTGTCGAGGAACCGCTGCGCGACCCGTTCCAACGTGAAGTCCTGGACCCGCCGGGCCCCCGCCGCGCCGAGGGCGCGGGCTCGCGCGGGCTCCGCGAGCAGCGCGGCGAGCGCGCCGGCGAGGGCGGTGGGGTCGCGGGGCGGCATGAGGACGCCGGTCACGCCGTCCGCGACGACTTCCGGCACCGCGGCGACCCGGCACGCCACCACCGGCAGCCCCGCCGCCATGGCCTCGAGGAAGACGATGCCGAAGCCTTCCTGCACCGATGGCAGACAAAAGCAATCGGCGTTGACGTACTCCTCGGCGAGTCGGTCACGCGTGACGTCGCCGAGCAGCGTGACCGCCTCGCCCAGACCCAGTCCGGCGTGGAGGCGGACCATCGCGTCCCAGTCCGGCCCCTTCCCCACCACGCGCACGCGGGCGCCAGGGTGGACCGCGCGCAGCCGCGCCGCCGCGTGGAGCAGATCCGCGAATCGCTTGCGCGGGTACATCCTGCCCACCGCGAGGACCGTGGGGCCGGCGCGCGGCCGGCGCGGCGCGGCGGCGAAGCGCGCCTGCCACTCCGCGAGGTCGATGGCCTCCGGCACCACGGCCACGCGCGCGGGCGGCACGCCGTACGCGTCGGCGGCGACCTCCGCCGAGTACCGGCTGGGCACGAGGACCAGATCGGCGCGCTCCGTGTTCCGCCGCTCCCAGCGGGCCTGCACGCCGAGCAGCACGCGCACCCAGCCGCGCTCGTTGCGCCGCTCGTCGGCGATGATGCCCTTGAGCATGACCACGAAGGGCCGGCGTCCCCGCCGCCGCGCCCAGAGGAAGCCGTCGAGATCGCAGCCGACGACGAGATCGGCGTCCAGGGGCGGATCGCGGCGGACGGCGACGTTGTAGAGCCAGCGATCGAGGGTGTGGAAGCCGGTGCGACGGCCGAGGGGCCGGATCTCCACCGTGTGGCCCAGCGCCTCCAGGCCTTTCTCGAAGCCGGCGAGGGCGACGAACGTGCCACTGCCCTCGCGCGGATCGAGCGGAGTGGACGTGAGGACGGCGATCCGCAAGGGCGAGCCCTCGCGGGGGCCGCGCTACCGGCCCTCGAACCGGGGCGCGCGCTTTTCCAGGAACGCGCGCGTGCCTTCCTTGTAGTCGTGGCTGTCGAACGTCTCGAGGCCGAGCGCGCGAAGCTCCTCGCGGTGCCGGTCGGTGATGCCCTCGAAGATCGCGCGCACCTGGGTCTTGGTGCCGCGGATGGACAGGGGCGCGTTGGCCGCCACCTTCTTCAGGTACTCGTAGGTGTAGGGCTCGAGCTCGCCGGAGGGAAGGAGACGCTGGATGAAGCCGATGCGATACGCCTCGTCGGCCTCCACGGTGCGCGCCGAGTAGAGAATGTCCTTGGCGTAGGCCGGACCCACGAGGTCCACCAGCTGGTGCACGGGATCGAGCCCGTAGATGATGGACAGGCGGGCGGCGGGAATGCCGAACCTGGATCCCTCGGCGGCGAAGCGCAGGTCGCAGGCCATGGCGAGGGCCATCGCGCCGCCCATGCAGAAGCCGTGGATCATCGCCACCGTGGGCTTGGGGCAGTTCCGGATGGCGCTGTAGGCGGCTTCCGTCTGTGTGTTGTAGTGGAGCGCGGTGGCGGTGTCCTTGCGGTTCTCTTCGAACTCGGAGATGTCGGCGCCGGACGCGAAGGCCTGGGTCCCCGCGCCCCGATACACCACCGCGCGCACGGAATCGTCGGCGGCGAGTCGCTGGGTCACCTCGCCCATCTCGGTCCACATGGCGAGGCTGAGCGCGTTGCGCATCTTGGGGCGGTTGATCACGACGGTGGCGACACCGTCGGCCTGCTCGACCAAGATGAGATCGCTCATCGTCGCCTCCGGGATGGTGGCGGCGGGAGGACTCGAACCTCCGACACGGGGCTTATGAGACCCCTGCTCTGCCACCTGAGCTACGCCGCCAAAATGGCGTGGACACCTAAAACGCGTTTGTTATAATCCCGCCGAACGGAGTCCAACAGTAGCGACTCTCATCTGTCAAGTCAAGCACGGCAGGCCTGGAGGGAATCATTCATGGCGTGGCTCGGCACTCGGCCATGGACTGACGACGAGCAGCGCGTGCTCGCGCGCCGCCAAGACGAAGACGAAGAAGACGACGATCTGGAGGATGACGAGGACGACGACGAGGACGACGACCTGGACGAGGACGACGACCTCGACGATGACGACGATGACGACGACGAGGACTTCGACGACGACCTCGACGACGACGACCTCGACGACGACGATGACGACGAGGACGACGACGACCTGGAGGATGACGAGGACGACGACGAGGATGAGTAGCGAGCGGGCAGCGGCGTAATCCCCTTCAACGCGGAGGGCATCATGGCACTCATGTCCGAAGCTGGCTGGCTCTTCCTCCTACGCTGGATCCACTTTCTCTCCGGCATCACGTGGATCGGCCTCCTGTACTACTTCAACTTCGTTCAGACCCCGTTCTTCGCGGAGACCGAGGCGCCCGTGCGCACCGGCGCGCAGCAGAAGCTCCTGCCTCGGGCCATGTGGTGGTTCCGCTGGGCCGCCATGATCACCTTCATCAGCGGGTGGCTCTACCTGCTCCACTGGTGGGTCGGCAAGGTCGGCTTCGCGGCGGGCTCGGGCGCGTGGGCCATCCTGCTCGGCGGCCTCCTCGGCTCGCTCATGTGGGCGAACGTGTGGTTCGTCATCCACCCCAAGCAGAAGATCGTCATCCAGAACGCCCTCGACGTGGGCGCCGGCAAGCCGGCCAATCCCGCGGCGGCGCCTTCGGGCGCGCGCGCGGGCCTCGCCTCGCGCACCAACACCATGCTGTCGATCCCCATGCTGTTCTTCATGGGCGCGGCGAGCCACCTGCAGGCGCTCGGCATCCCGCGCAACGGCCTCGTGTTCTGGGTGGTCGTGGCCGTCATCATGCTGCTGGTGGAGTGGGTCGCCCTCAAGGGCACGCCCGGCCAGGGCGCGGCCAAGCCCCTCGCCACCGTGTCGGGCACGTTATGGGCGGGCTTCATCCTCTCCGTGATCTTCTACGTCTGGTTCGAGATCATGAAGTAGGCACCGCGCGCCGCCGCGCACGCAGTCCAGCGCCGGACGGGATACCCGCCCGGCGCTCTCATCGTCAGCGCAGGTACGCGGCCAGATCGGGAATGGTGGGGGCGAGATCGGGGCGGGGCGGCATCGCCCTGGTGGGCCGCTTGGGCGTGTAGCCCGGCGGGTATTCACCCTTCACCACGCGCGCCTCCAGCAATTCGGGCGACGACCCCTTCACCGCCGGTCCCACCGGGCCGTCCTTGCTCGGATCGGGGTGGTGGCAGGCGATGCACTGCCCGAGCCAGATCTGGCGGCCCCTGTCCGCCGACGCGGCCGGCGTCGCCGTCGCCGAGGGCGCCGGGCCTCCGCTCGATGCCGGGCTTCCGCCCGGCGCCGGAGTGGAGGGCCCGGAGTCGCCACAGGCGCCCAGCGCCAGTCCCGCCGCCACCAGCGCCGCGGCGGCCGCGGGCGCGGTTCTCA
>DATEDO010000078.1:0-27421 GCA_035281625.1 Candidatus Methylomirabilota bacterium | reverse complement strand
CGGTGGGCGCGGCCTCCACGCTGGCCGCGCTCGCCGCCGAGGTAGGCGCCCGCGGGCTGCGCGCGCGGGTGGTGGCCGCGGGTTGCCCGGGCCCGTGCTGGGCCGCGCCCACCGTGACGGTCATCCGCCCCGGCGCGGCGGCGGAGACCGCGTCCCGGGTGGGCGCCGGCGACGTCGGGGCGTTGCTCGACGCCGTCGAGGCGGGACACAAGGTCGAGCCGGCGGAGGTGACCGCGTTTTTCGCCGGACAACGCCGCGTCCTGATCGAGCGCTGCGGGATGGTGGATCCCGGCGACATCGGCGACGCCATTCATCGCGGCGGCTACGCGGCCTTCGCGGCGGCGCTGGCCGCGGGCGATCCCGCCACGGTGATCGAGACGGTGAAGGCGGCGGGGCTGCAGGGCCGTGGGGGCGCTTACTTTCCCGCCGCGGTGAAGTGGGAGGGCGCGCGCCGAGCCGCCGGCGAGCCCAGGTACCTGATCGTCAACGGCGAGGAGGGCGAGCCCGGCATCTTCAAGGACCGCCATCTCCTCGAGGGCGATCCGCATCGGCTGCTCGAGGGCGCGCTCCTCGCGGCCTATGCGGCCGGCGCCACCCACGTCTACCTCTACGTCCACGGCGAGGCCAATCTCGCCGCGCGGCGGCTCGAGCGTGCGCTCGACGGGGCGCGGCGCTGGGGCCTGGTGAGCCGCCACGTGCTGGGCAGCGATTTCTCGGTCGAGATGGAGATACGCCGAGGCGCCGGCGGCTTCGTACTGGGAGAGGAGACCGCGCTCATGGAGTCCGTGGAGGGACGGCGCGCCATGCCGCGCGCCAAGCCCCCGTTCCCGGTGGAAGCCGGACTCTGGGGCCGCCCCACCGTGATCAACAACGTGGAGACGCTCTTCGCGGTGCCGCTCATCGTGGGCCGCGGGTCCGCCTGGTGGAAGGGGCTCGGGCGCGGGCACGGCATGAAGTGCTTCGGCCTCTCGGGCCACGTGCGCCGGGCGGGCCTCGTGGAGCTGCCGATGGGCGCCACGCTGCGGGACCTGATCGAGGGGCTGGGTGGCGGCACGCCCGAGGGGCGCCCGCTCCAGGCGGTGCTGGTCGGCGGGCCCTCGGGCAGCCTCATCCCACCGCGCCTGCTGGACGAGCCCATGATCCCGGGCGGGGCGCTGAGCCCGGGCACGGGCGGGGTGGCGGCTCTCGACGCGCGCGCCTCGCTCCGGGACGTCGTGCGCACCCTGCTCGACTTCAACACACGCGAGTCGTGCGGCAAGTGCACGCCCTGCCGCGAAGGCACCGCCCGGCTGCGCGACATGCTGGACGGACGCGAGGCGGGAAACGGCGCCCCCCTTCCCGCCGGCGAGCTCTGCGAGGTGGTTCGGCTGGCGTCCCTCTGCGGGCTGGGGCAAGCGGCGCCGCTCTCGGTCCTGTCCGGCCTGCGCGAGTTCCCCCGCGACTTCGCGGGCTTGACCGGCGCCGGCTGAGGCCGCCCTCGGAGGGAAGTCTCGCCGCCGTCCGCTCCCGTCCGTGTATCATGTGGGGGCAGTCGGTCGCGATTGATGGGGTCGCGAATGACCATCGCCCTCCGCATAGACGGCTCGGACATCGAGGTCCCGCCGGGCGCCACGGTGCTGGATGCCGTGAATCGCCTCGGCCTCCCCCTGCCTCAGCTCTGCAAGGATCCGGACCGCGCGCCGCTGGGCGCCTGCCGCACGTGCCTGGTCCACGTGGAAGGGCAGCGCGGCTTCCCGGCCGCCTGTCACCTGCCCGCGCGCGCCGGCATGGTGGTCCAGACCCAGCACGAGGGCGCCGTGCGGCTGCGGAAGGCGGTGCTCGACCTCACGCTGTCCATGCTCACGCGGTCGCCCGACCGCGACGGCTTCGGTCAGGTCGGCTCGGCCGCCGCGCGCCACGATCTGCCCGCGCCCAGCTGGCCCGCGCATCACCGGTTCTCGACCGACGCGTCCAAGTCGTTCTTCGTGCTGGACCGCGAGGCCTGCATCCTCTGCGGCCGCTGCACCACCGCCTGCGCGGACGTGCAGCACATCGGGGCCATCTCGCTCGTGGGACGAAATCAGGACACGCGCGTGGGGGTGACGGGCGACGGGCCGCTGTCCGCCTCGATCTGCACGTCGTGCGGGCAGTGCGTGGCCACCTGCCCCACCGGGGCGCTCCGGCCCAAGGAGAAGGGAGCACGCCCCGTCCGAACCGTCGAGACGACCTGCCCCTACTGCGGCGTCGGCTGCGGAATCAGCCTCCATGTCCGAGAGGACGGGCGGCTGGCCGGGATGGCCGACGACGTCCCCGCCAACCGCTCGAGCGCGGGCATGCTCTGCGTCAAGGGCCGCTTCGGCACCGGCTTCGTCCACGCGCGCGACCGCATCACCACGCCCCTGGTGAAGCGCGACGGCCGGTGGCACGAGGCGACCTGGGACGAGGCGCTCGACGCCGCCGCCGACGGCCTCGCCCGCAACGTGGGACATTTCGGCACGCTGGCCTCGGCGAAGGCCACCAACGAGGATGGCTACGTCATCCAGAAGCTGGCGCGCGTGGTGATGGGAACCAACAACGTGGACCACTGCACCCGGCTGTGCCACTCACCCTCGGTGGAGGCCATGCTGGTGTCCATGGGCTCGGGCGCGACGTCCAACTCCTACGACGACTACGAGCAGGCCGGCTGCCTGATGGTCGTCGGCGCGGACGCCTCCGCCAACCATCCCGTGATCGCCGTCCGCTTCCGCCGCGCCGCCGCTCGCGGCGCGCGGCTCATCGTGGTGAACCCCAAGCACGTGGAGCTCTGCGATCAGGCCGACCTCTGGATACAGGAGCGGCCGGGCACGGACGTGGCGCTCTTCAACGCCATGGCCAAGGTGCTGCTGGACGAGGGGCTCGCCAACCTCGACTGGATCGCCCGCCGCACCGAGGGCTTCGAGGAGTGGGCCGCGGCCCTGGCCCCCTACACGCTGGATTACGCCGAGGCGGTGACGGGCGTCCCGCGCGAAGCCATCGCCCAGGCGGCCCGCTGGTACGCCCGGCCGCCCTTCGCGGGCTCCTGCCTCATCTGGGGCATGGGCATCACCCAGCACATCAACGGCACCGCCAACGCCCACGCGCTCCTGAACCTCTCCCTCGCCGCCGGCCAGATGGGCGTCCCCGCCTCCGGGATCTCGCCCTTGCGCGGGCAGAACAACGTGCAGGGCTGCGGCGACGCGGGGTGCATTCCCACCAATCTGCCGGGCTACGCCGACTACTCCGAGGCGAGCCTCGCGCGCTTCGCGGCGGCCTGGGGCGAGCGCCCGCCCGCCACACCGGGCCTGGTGGTGACGGAGATGGTGGAGGGCTGTCTCGACGGCCGCATTCGCGCCATGTACGTGGTGGGCGAGAACCCGCTCCTCTCCGAGCCGGATCTGCACCATGCCGAGAAAGCCCTGGGGCAGCTCGACTGCCTCGTGGTGCAGGACCTCTTCATGCACGAGACCGCGGAGCGTGCGCACGTCTTTCTGCCCGCGGCGGCGTTCGCGGAGAAGGACGGCACCTTCACGAACTCGGAGCGGCGCGTGCAGCGGGTGCGGCGGGCGCTGCCGCCGCCCGGCCAAACCCGGCCGGACTGGTGGATCAGCAGCGAGCTGGCCCGCCGCGTCGCGCGGCGCCTGGGGCGGACGGTCTCGGGCTTCGACTACGACGATCCCAGCCAGATCTGGACGGAGCTGGCGAGCCTCTGGCCGGCCGCCGCCGGCATCTCCTATGCGCGCCTCGAGGGCGGCGGCCTTCAGTGGCCCTGCCCCACCGCCGAGCATCCCGGCACCCGCTACCTCTACGCCGACTCCTTCCCGCGGGGCCGGGCGCGCTTCGTCGCCGTGCACCAGACGGCGGAGGCGGCCGAGCTGCCCGACCCGGACTATCCCCTCTCGCTCAGCACGGGGCGCCTCCTCTACCACTGGCACGGCGGGACCATCACCCGCCGCGTGGAGGGGCTCCTGGAGCTCGCCCCGCGGCTCGAGGTCGCGGTCAACCCCGTGGACGCCCTCCGCCTGGGGCTCGCGTCGGGCGAGCGCGTACGGCTACAGTCGCGCCGGGGCGAGCTCGAGGGCTATGCGCACCTCACCGAGGCGGTGCGCCCGGGCGCGGTGTTCGTGCCCTTCGTGAAGCTCGAGGCCTCCGCGGCCAACTTCCTCACCAACTCGGCGCACGACCCCTCGGCCAAGATTCCCGAGTACAAGGTGTGCGCCGTTCGCCTCGAGCGCATACCGGGCTCCTAGCGCGCCGTTCGCCAATCGCGGATCTGACCGGCGTGCTCGCGGTAGTGCCCGGTCGTGGTGCCCTCGAAGATCGCCCGCGCCGGCTGATCGGGAGCGAAATGCGACTCGGGCAGCGCCGCGGCGGCCCCCATCACCGCGCGATGGGTCCCCTCCAGCTCGGCCAGGATGTCGGTCATCCGGGCGCCCGTCCGCGCCGCCACGAAGCGCGCATTCCAGCCGTCCGCGTCGTCGTAGGCGCCGTCGGCGTACGGGGCCTTGCCGTGACCGATGTTCTCCAGCGCCGGTGTCATCTCGCGATCCCAACCGGCGATGTGGATGAGGATCTCGCGCGCCCCCCACACACCCAGGAAGACCTGCCCGAGGTCAGCCTCGCTCAGGCCGGCGACGGCGCTCTTCAGCTCCAGATACGCCTGGTCCGCATCGTCCAGAAGCTTCTGCTTCTCTGCCATGGTCCTCCCCTTTCGGCTCGCCCGAGCCTGGTCTTTGGTGGGGAAGACACCGCAGGGATCGACGTGTGAAAGCGCCTCCTCACCCGGCTAGGGGGAGAGGGTTTCGGTCAGGAAGGCATCGAGCGCCTCGGCGAAGGGCCGGGGGGCGTCCAGGGTCAGGTGGTGATAGGCCCCGGCCACCTCGACGAGGCGCACGCGCGGAACGCGCTTGACGATCTCCTGGGCCATGGGCACGGGCAGGATCGGCGAGTGCTCGCCCCGGACCACCAGCGTGGGCGCGGTGATGCGCTCGAGCAGCGGCCAGGCGTCCGCCGGCTGCCGCGCGCCGCTGGTGGCCGGGTCGAAGCGGTAGAGATAGTGCCCGTCCCGGCGGACGATGCCCTCGCGGCCGAGATGCGCGAGCAGTGCGGGATCGGCCACCGTCTCCCGGGGCAGCAGGCGGAAGCTCGCCAGCGCCGACTCGAAGGTGGGATGTCGCCGCGGCCCGCGATGCCCCCGGTGGTGCATGGCGTGCAGCCGCTCGGGCGGTAGGGACGGGCGGCTGTCGATGATGGCCAGGGCCGAGACGCGCGCGGGATGCCATCCCGAGAAGGACATCGCGTTGTGCCCGCCCATGGAGTGGCCGGCCAGGATCATGCGCGCCCAGCCCATGGCCTCCATCACGCGCAGGAGGTCGGAGGCGAAGTGCTCGGTGGCGTACTCCCCGGCGGGCGCCCACTCGCTCTCGCCGTGGCCGCGCTGATCGAGCGAGAGGACGTGGTAGCGCCCGACGAAGGCGGGCACCACGGCGTCGAACCAGTGGGCGTGCGCCGAGCCGCCGTGGAGGAAGCAGAGGGGCGGACGCCCCGGCGCGGCCCACTCCAGCGCGCTCAGGCGGAGCCCGTTGACCATGAAGGTTCTGCGTACGGCCGCGGCACAGGCGAATCCAGGGGTAGTGGTCATGGGCGGCATTCTATACCGCGGGCCCGGGTGACTTTCCTCTGTCGGGCCGCCGACGGGATTTGTCAGCAACAGTCACGTGGGCACCAGCACGCCCCCACCGCGTTCGAACGAGAGAACGGTATATCGCGAGGTTGGTCACGACGGCATCCGTGGCAAGGGAGTTGCTCTCCGAAGAAGCGCAGGAGGGCCATCCGTGACCGAGTGGTGCGCGCGCGTGAAGAATTTCTTTCGATCTGACCGCAACGCCGATTTACTTTCGTCCTCGCCCATGCCCGATTCGTCATCGCCCGAGCGGCCCCGACGCCTGCTGGTGATCGGTGCGGTGGCCCTCGCGGCCCTCTCGCTCGCCGCGCTCACCGGCTACGTGCTCCTCGCCGCGCCCCAGCGTCTGCAGGCGAGCCAGGGCGCCCCCGAGCCCCCCGTCGTCCTCGAGGGGCGGGTCGTGGACCCCGACGGCAAGCCGCTGCGGAGCGCGTCCGTGCACGCCGGCACGCAGATCGCGCTGACCGACGCGGAGGGCAAGTTCTCGGTGGGCCCGCTGCCGACGGCGGACCGCGAGGTGCTGGTGAAGCTGCCCGGCTACGCCCGGCAGCGGCTCACCCTCGACACCGCGGGCCAGACGGTGACGCTGCGGCCGCAGCAGATCAAGGCCGCCTACCTCACCTACTACGGCATCGCCGACAAGGGCATCCGCGAGCGGGTGTTCGACCTCCTCGACCGCACCGAGCTCAACGCGGTGGTCATCGACGTGAAGGGCGACCGCGGCCTCATCCCCTATCGGACCAAGGTGCAGGCCGCGCTCGACGCGGGCGCCCTGGGTCCGGTGATCATGAAGGATTTCGATGGGATCCTGGCCGAGCTCAAGCGCCGGAACGTCTACACCATCGCGCGCATCGTCTGCTTCAAGGAGCACGTGCTCGCCAACGCCCGGCCCGAGCTGGCCATCGTCGACACGCGCACCGGCAAGGCCTGGATCGACAACGAGCGGCTCGCCTGGGTCGACCCCACCCGCGAAGAGGTGTGGGATTACCTCATCGCGGTGGCCAAGGAAGCCGCGCTGAAGGGCTTCGACGAGATCCAGTTCGACTACGTCCGCTTCCCCACCGACGGGAAGCTGGGCGCGGCCAAGTACTCCAAGCCCATCACTCCGCAGGTGCGGATCGAGACCATCTCCGCGTTCCTGGCCAAGGCCAGGCGCGAGCTCTCGCCCACCGGGGCCTTTCTCGCCGCGGACGTGTTCGGCTACACCGCCTTCAACGACAACGACACCGACATCGGGCAGCGGATCGAGGACCTCGCCCCGCACCTGGACTATCTGAGCCCCATGGTCTACCCGTCGGGCTATCACGTGGGTATCCCCGGCTACCGCAATCCCGTGGCCCACGCCTACGAGATCGTGCGCGAGAGCGTGCGGCTGACGAAGAAGCGCACCGAGGGGCTCCCGGTGCAGGTGCGCCCCTGGATCCAGGACTTCCGGGACTATGCCTTCGACCGGCGGATCTTCGGCGTCGGCGAGATCCGCGATCAGATCCGCGGGGCGGACGAGGCCGGAGGCACCGGCTGGATGCTGTGGAACCCGCGGAACGACTACACGGCGGCCGCCCTGCGTCCGGGCGCCGCCACCCTGGCCAAGAAGTCGCCCGCGCCGCCGCAGCCTTGAGGGCCCGCTTCGTGGTGAGCCGCGTCGCCGCCCTCGCGGGCGTCGCCGGGCTGGTGGCCCTCGCGGTGTCGCCGCTGGTGGCCCAGACCGCCCGGCCTGCCGAGCTCGGTCCCAACGAGCTCGGCCGCGTGATGATCCTCGAGTACCACAAGGTGGATCATCCCGAGGAGCGCTGGACCCGCACTCCCGCCAACTTCCGCCGCGACCTCCAGCGCCTGTGGGAGCGCGGCTATCGCACCGTGGGCCTGGGGGACTACCTCGACGGCAAGATCGCGCTCCCCAAGGGCACCACCCCCCTCATCCTGACCTTCGACGACTCCTCCCCGGGGCAGTTCCGCTACATCGAGAAGAACGGGGGCTGGGAGATCGATCCCGATTGCGCGGTGGGCATCCTCGAGCAGTTCGAGCGGGAGCATCCCGAGTTCGGCCACGCCGCGACCTTCTACGTCCTGCCCGGGGCGAGCCCCCCGAACCGGCTCTTCAACCAGCCGGACCTCGTGGGGAAGAAGCTCGCCTACCTCAAGAGCCGGGGCTACGAGATCGGCAATCACACCCTCTGGCACGCCAACCTCGCCAAGTACGACGAGACGGTGGTGCGCAAGCAGCTCCTGGAGGCGCAGGAGTGGGTGCAGCGGCATCTGCCCGGCTTCCGCTTCCGGACGCTGGCCCTCCCCATGGGCAGCTATCCCAAGGAGCTGTCCTGGGCGATCTCGGGCGGGCCCCAGGGCGCCGGCTATCGCCACGACGCCATCCTGATGGTGGCGGGCGGCGCGGCGCTCTCGCCGCATGCGCGCGGCTTCGATCCCTATCACCTGCCCCGCATCCAGGCCACGGAGGCGGAGCTGGGGTACTGGATCAACTACTTCGATCAGCGGCCCGACGAGCGCTACGTCAGCGACGGGGATGTCGCGACGGTCACCGTTCCCGGCGGCAAGATCGCCATGGTGCGGCCGCCCGGCGGCGCTCGGGTGCTCGAGCGCCCTTCCCCACCGTCTCGATGACGCGGGGGCCGCGCGTCAGTAGATGAGGTACGACGCGCGGCGCTGGAGGAAGCTGGCCCGGTCGGCGTCGGCCCAGCTCCAGATGCGCGTCAACGGCTCCTTCCTGAGAAGGGCCCAGATGGTCGAGCGGCTCACGAGCAGGTTCTGGATGGCCGCCGGCCGGAAACTCGTCGGATAGCGCTCCAGGAGCTCGCGAGCGATCGCCAGCCCCATCGCCGTCGTCCGCAGCAGCTCGCGGTCGGTCACCACCATCCGGACCCCCGCCAGGGCCTGATTCGCGAACATGCTCGCATTGGGCGTGAAGCGGACGGGCTCGAAGCGCACCCCGCCCAGTCCGAGCGCGTTCAGCCCCTCGGCGAGGCCCACGGGATCGTCGATCCACGGGGCTCCGACCACCTCGAAGGGCATGTCGGTGCCGCGTCCCACCGAGAGATTGGTGGCCTCCAGGAGGCCCACGCCGGAGTAGAGCAGCGCCTGGAGCGGCGAGCGGATATTGGGCGAAGGGTTCACCCAGGGCAGCCCCGTCTCGTCGAACCAGCGCCGGCGGTCCCAGCCCTCGAGCGGGACCACGGTGAGCGCCACGTTGATCCGCCGCTCGGCCACCACCATGCGGGCGAACTCGCCGATGGTCATGCCGGTCCGGACGGGAATCGTGTGGGGGGAGGTGAACGAGCGTAGGTCCGTGTCCATCACCGGGCCCTCGACCATGCGCCCGGTGATGGGGTTCGGCCGGTCGAGGACGATGACGGGAACGTTCCGGCGCGCGCCCTCCTCAAGGATGTAGACGAGGGTCGTGAGATAGGTGTAGTAGCGGGCGCCCACGTCCTGGATGTCGAACACGAAGGTGTCGATCCCCTCCATCATGGAGGGGGTGGGCCGCCGCTCGGAGCCGTAGAGGCTCCAGATGGGTAGCCCGGTGGTGGCGTCCCGGCCATGCGGCACATTGGTGTCGAGCTGACCGGTGAGCCCGTGCTCCGGCGAGAAGATGGCTCGCAGCCGCACGCCCCGCGCCCCCGCCAGGAGGTCCACGTTGCGCCGTCCCTGCGCGTCGACGCCGGTCTGATTCGTGACGAGCCCCACCGACCGGCCGGCCAGCGGCGCGAAGCCTTGCGCCACGAGCTGATCCAGCCCCGTGCGCGTGGGAGTCACGCGGGCCGTGCCCGGATCCGCGGCCGTCGCGGGCACCTCGGCGGGGGCGGCCACCGTTTCCGGCAAGGCGGCGCCGCCGAAGAAGGCCGCGCCCACCACCCCGCTGGTGCGGCGGCGAAGGTCCACGACATTGCCCTTGCCGTAAGGGTGCACGCGGTTGGTGAGGAGGATGGCGTAGACGCGGCTGGCCGGGTCCATCCAGATGGACGTGCCGGTGAAGCCGGTGTGGCCGACCGAGCCCACCGGGAAGAAGGAGCCGAGGGCCCGCGAGTAGGCGGACGACATGTCCCAGCCGAGCCCCCGCGTGGTCTCGCCGATCTGATGCGGGGCCAGCATGGCCCGGATCGTGGATTCTTTCAGATAGCGCGTGCCGTCGAGCTCGCCCCCGCGCAGCAGCATGCGGCAGAAGCGGGACAGGTCGTCGGCGGTAGAGAAGAGCCCGGCGTGGCCGGCCACCCCGCCGAGGAGGCGCGCGTTGCCGTCGTGGACGGTGCCCCGCAAGAGTCCGGCGCCCAGGATCTCGGTGGGTGCGATCCGCGGTTTCCACTCCGCGGGGGGGTGAAACGTCGTGTCGCGCATGCCCAGCGGCGTGTAGAAGCGCTTGCGCGTGAACCGATCGAGCGGCTCGCCGCTCACGCGACGGACCAGCTCGCCCAGGAGGATGAACCCGGTGTCGCTGTAGTGGAACGTGCCGCCGGGGGAGTAGACGAGGCCGGCCCGGGCGAGCAGCCGCGCCGCCTCCGGAAACCCCTTGGGAATGGCCGTGGGCGATGGCAGGTCCGGAAAACCCGCGCTGTGGGTCAGCACCCGGCGCACGGTGACCTCCCGAAACGCCGGCGCGCCGAACTCGTGCAGATATCGCCCGAGCGGCGCCTCCAGATCCACCTTGCCCTGCTCCACGAGCCACAACACCGCGGGCAAGGTCGCGACCACCTTGGTGAGCGAGGCGACGTCGTAGACGGTCGTGAGGGTGAGGGGCTCGGGGCGGGGGATCAGCGTGCGCATGCCCCAGGCCTTGCGGTAGACCACGCGATCGCCTTGTCCCACCAGAAGCACGGCCCCCGGCACGTCGCCGGCCGCGACCGAGTCGCGGGTCGCGTCGTCGAGGCCGGAAAGATCGGGGATGGGCGGGGTCTGCGCCCCGGCGCGGGCCACCCAGATGCCGAGCACGCCCAGGAGGACGCCCAGCAGAAGGGCCACGAGGCGCATGCCTCTATCATACGTGCTAGGCTTCGCCCCGATGCAGCGCATCTTCGTCACCGGCGGGACGGGCTTCGTGGGCAAGCACGTCATCCGGGCCCTGCTCGGCCAGGGCCTGCTGGTCCGCGCCCTCGTCCGGCGCGGCTCCGAACGGGATCTCCAGGGCTTCGAGTCCATCGAGCGCGTGCCCGGCGACGTCCTGGCGCCGGAAGCCCTCACGGCGTCCGTCGAGGGCTGCGCGGCCCTCGTCCATCTGGTCGGCATCATCCGCGAGCGACGGAGCCGCGGCGTGACGTTCGAGGCCCTGCACACCCAGGCGACCGCAAACATGCTGCGGCTGGCCCGCGCGGCCGGGGTGCGGCGCTTCCTCCACATGAGCGCCCTCGGCGCCCGGGCCAACGCCGCCGCGCGCTATCACCAGACGAAGTGGGCGGCCGAGGAAGCGGTGCGCGCCAGCGGGCTCGACTGGACCATTTTTCGCCCGTCGATCATCTTCGGCCGCGGCGATGAGCTGGTGACGATGCTGGCGCGGATGATCCGACGGCTCCCCGTCGTCCCCGTGCTGGGCTCGGGACGCTATCGCCTGCAGCCCATTCCGGTGGAGCAGGTCGGCGAGGCCTTCGCGCGGGCGGTACGGAGCGATCGCAGTGTGGGCCAGGTCTACACGGCGGCGGGCCCCGCCGACTATCCCTTCCTCGAGATCCTGAGCCGCATCGCTCGAGCGATGGGCCGCGCGGGGGTGCGGACGGTGCACGTGCCGCTCGGCCCCGTACGCGCGGCCACGTCGGTCCTCCAGGCGCTTCCCTTCTATCCCCTCACGCTGGATCAGCTCACGATGCTGAGCGAGGACAATGTGGGCGATCCCACGGGCTTCTACACCGACCTCGGCCTGCGCCCCGAGCCCTTCGACGTGGGGCTCGCCCGCATGTTCGGCACCGACCGCGTCGCGGCCTGATGACGACGGGCGGCGCGTTCGGCCATCAGCACGGGGACCCGCGCACCCTCGCCGAGCGCATCGACGCCCAGCTCCGCGCGCGCGTGGCGGAGGCCGCGGAGATGGCGAGCCTCGATCTGCTGGTGGCCCTCCGCGCCAAGGCCGGACGTCCGGCGCCGGCCGACGGCGATCAGCGCGACCGCGACGAGCTCACCGCGCTCGGCTTCGACTTCCTCGTCCATCTGCGCGCGGTCCTCGCCGAGGGGCTCTCGCCGGGTGAGCGGGCTGACCTCGACGCGGCGGAGCGCCGGGCCGAGGATACGGCGCGCGGCCGCGCGCTGGCGGGGCATAGCCATCTCGCCCGCCGACTGCCCGATTACTGGCAGCGCTTCGAGAGGGAGCGCACGGTCTTCGCCGCGCGGCAGCTGGCCGCGGCGGCACCGGGGCGGGGGTGGCTGCGCCGCCTCCTGGGCTCTTCTTAGCCGGACGCCGATGAGGGGGCGGCCGCCCGGTCGGCGTCTAAGCCGCCCGGCGGTCCGCGGTGCTCGCCGGTGGGCCGGACACCGCGGCCCGCAGGCCGCAGAGCGCCCACAGATCGCCGCAGGCGTCGAGGGCACGGCGCCATTCCTCGTAGCCGGCCAGCAAGCGGAGGCGAATCGCGGCCAGCCGCGCCTCGGCTTCTTCCGTGCGCGCGCGCGTCTCGGGATCGACCCCGGTCAGGGCTTCGTCCATCCCCGGGCCGGCGGCGACGCGGTCGAGCAGCGCGTTCAGCTCGGATCGGAGCAGCGCATCGAGAACGCCGCCGGCGAGGTCGCCGGGCCGCGCCGGGCGCGGATCGTGGGTATGCGGGGTGAAGGTGCTCATGGGGATACCTCCCGACTCTTCCAGTCTCCTGCCATGGATCACTAAACACCTGAGGAGTGGCGGCTGTCAAGCCCGGACTTGACCGGGCCGCATGCCTCCGCCAGAGTCCCCCGCATGCCCCTGTCCCGGGACGCGCGACTGGTCTTCGCCGCCAAGACCACGCGCACCTTCTGCTACGGGGCGCTCGGCGTGCTGATCCCGGTGCACCTGGCGCGGCTGGGGCTGGACGCGCGAGGCCTCGGCCTGGCCGTCACCCTCACGCTCCTGTCGAGCGCGGCCCTGACCTTCGCCGCGCAGCAACCCGCGCGCCGCTGGGGTCCCCGCCCGGCGCTCCTGGGCCTGGCCGGCCTCAGCGTGCTGGCCGGCGCGCTCTTCCTGATCGCGCGCGATCCGTGGCTCGTGGTGCTGGCGGCCATGCTGGGCAATCTCGCCGTCGGCACCGGGGAAACGGGCCCATTCCAGGCCCTCGAGCAGGTGGTGGTGACGCGCGCGTCCACGCGCGAGGGCCTCACGCAGACGCTGTCGCTCTACAACTTGATCGGCTACGTGGCCTCGGCCTTCGGCGCCGCGCTCGTCGCGCGGCTCCCGGTGCCCGCGGCCGTCTTCGCGCTCTTCCTCGCGGGAGCGGCGCTGCAGGTGCTGGCGTACGCCCGCATGCAGCCCTTGCCGCCGGCCGCCCCGGCCGGGGGCCCGCGCGCCACCGCGGCGCCGTCACGTCCGCTCGTGCGACGCCTCGCCGCGCTGTTCGCCCTGGACTCCCTGGCCGGCGGCTTCGTGATCCAGACCCTGGTGACGTACTGGTTCTACACGCGCTTCGGCCTGGACCTCGCCCAGCTCGGATGGATCTTCTTCGGCACGCAGATCCTCTCCGGCCTCTCGCTGCTGCTCGCCGCGCGCCTGGCCCCGCGCCTGGGCCTGGTCAACACGATGGTGTTCTCGCACCTCATCTCGAACCTGCTGCTGATCGCGCTCGCCCTGGCCCCCACCGCGGGCGTCGCGGTGGTGCTCCTCCTGGCCCGGCATCTGCTGTCTCAGATGGATCTCCCCACCCGGCAGACCTTCCTCATGCTCGCGGTGGAAGACCACGAGCGGGAGCACGCCGCCACGCTGACCAACACGAGCCGGACGCTGGCCCAGTCCGTGAGCCCGACGATCACGGGCTGGATCATGCAGGGGATGTCGCTGGCCGCCCCCTTCGTCCTCGGGGGCGGGCTCAAGATCGTCTACGATCTCCTGCTCTACGTCACCATCCGCAACGTGCGCACGCGTTGAGGCGGGCTCACCCTACCGCGCGCGCCGGAGCGCTCGGTCCATCAGGCGGTCGACGAGGCCCGGCGCCACCGCGGCCAGTCCCGCGAGGAGCCGCGCCGGCGCGTAGGGATACACCTCGGGGCGCGGGCGCCGGACGCAGCGCAGGATGGCGCGCGCGACGGTCTCGGCCGACTGCGCCGGCCCCGTGCGCTTGAGGGGCTCGCGGCGCGTCTCCACCTCGTGGAACTCGGTCAGGGTGAAGATGGGATAGACGAGGCTGACCGCGATGCCGGTGCCGCGGAGCTCGAGGCGCAGCGCCTCGGTGAGGCCGCCCAGCCCGAACTTGGTGGCGCCGTAGGCCGTGCGGCCGGGCAGGTTGCGCCGCCCCACGATGGACGACACGTTGATGACGTGGCCCCGCCCCTGGCGCCGCATGATGGGAAGCGCCGCCTGGGTCGCGGTGAGGACGGCGATCAGGTTCAGCTCGAGGAGCGCCCGCAGCTCGTCGGGCCGCGTGTCCTCGAAGCGCGCGGCGAGACCGCGTCCGGCGTTGTTCACCAGCACGTCGAGGGCGCCGAAGCGCCCGGCCACTTCGTCCACCATGGCGCGCACGGCCTTCTCGTCGGTGACGTCCACCGCGTGCACGGAGGCGTCGGTGCGGGCGCGGAGCTCGGCGGCGAGGGCTTCGAGGCGGTCGCGGCGCCGCGCGCAGAGGGCGACGCGCATGCCGGCGGCCGCGAAGGCCCGGGCGGTGGCAGCCCCGATGCCGGCGGAGGCGCCGGTCACGAGGGCCACCCGCCCGGCGAGATCAGTCACGCCGAGCGCCGATGGCGCAGGAGATCCGATAGCGGTTGCGCGCGATCCAGCGGTAGACGAGGGGGGCGATCAGCCCCGCGCCCGGCAGGCGGAACAGCGCCGCCGCCCAGCGCCACCCGCGCAGCCGCCGCAGGATCTCGGGAAGCGCGGCCGCGCCGCCCAGAACGCGACCATCGGGAAGGACGAGCTGTATCGCCTCGAGACAGGCCGCCTCCGCCATCGCCGGGTAGCGGGCGCGCCGCTCCGCGGCCTGGCAGGGGAGGAACTCGAACTGCCCGGGCCGCGCCCGGCGCGAGACCCAGCCGATGCTGCCCTGGCAGAGCCCGCACGTGCCGTCGTAGATGATGACGGCCAGCGGCGCCCCGTTCGTCTCGACACCCATGCCCGCATTGTAGCGCTTCAGCGATACGCGCAGGGCGGCGTGGGCGTGCGCCAGACCACCGATGGCAAGTGCCGCCCATCGGCGAACAGGGGCTGCTGCACCGCGGGCCGCTCGCGGGCGAGACGCCGGCCGCCGAGGGTGAGGAAGTAGCCCGCCCGCGCGGTGTCCACGCCGAGACGGCGAAGATCCTCCGCGCCGCGCAGCACCACACGGCGCCGCTCGGCCACCAGCCGCGCCGCCGCCCGCGGGCCGACGCCGGGGACGCGGAGCAGCAAGTCCTCGGGGGCCCGTCGCACGTCCAGGGGGAAATCGGTCGGGTGCGCGAGGGCCCAGGCCGTCTTCGGATCCTGCTCGAGTGGGAGATTGCCGTCGGCGCCGAACGGGAGCTCGTCGACTCGGAAGCGATACTGACGCACGAGATGCTCGGCCTGGTACAGGCGGAACTCGCGAGTCGACGGCGTGCCGGGCAAATCCTCCATCGGCGTGCCGGCCACCGGCTGGAACGCGCTGAAGTGCGCATGGTGGAGCAGCCCCTGGCCTTCGAGGCGACCCACCAGCCCGAGGATCTCGCGGTCCTGCTCCCCCTGGGCCCCGACCACGAACTGGGTGGTGGTGCCCATGGGCGCCGGGCGATCGGGTCGCCCCTCCAGTCGTCCTTCCCGGGAAAGACGGCCGGCTAATTCCAGGCTCGGGAGGAGATCGCCGGAGAGATTTTTCTCCTTGGCGAGGCGGCGCACCACGTCGTCGCGCGGACCTTCCAGGTTGATGGAGACGCGGTCGCAGAGACGCGCGGCCTCACGCACCTGATCGGGTTGCGCCCCGGGCAGCACCTTCACGTGCACGTAGCCGCGAAAGCCCTCGCGCCGGCGCAGGATGTGGACGGCGTCGAGCATGCGATCCATGGCCCGCACCGCGCGGCCCGGCACGCCGGAGGTGAGGAAGAGGCCGCTCACCTGCCCCGCCCGATAGGACTCGATGAAGGTGCGCGCGACTTCCTCCGGGCCCAGCGCCGTGCGCCGGACCTTCCCCCCGCAGAACGTGGGGCAATAGCCGCACGACAGCGAGCAGGCGTTCGTCTGCATGATGCGCATCAAGGTGGTCGAGCCGCGGCCCGGCACCCGCACCGTCCGGATGCCCACCGGGCTCTCGGGCGCCCCGGCGCCCGGGAAGCGCCGGTGGCGGGGCAATGGCATCCCGTGCTCGCGATCGTCCGCCGCCGCCTCGGAGAGAATGGCCAGCCGCTCGTGTCGATCCAGCGCATGTCCCGGCATGGGGCACCTCCAGGGACCCTCATACTAAACACACGACGAGTAGTAATGCAAGCCCGGCGAGGCCTATGATCCCGGCATGAAAATCACCGGGATCGACAGCGTCGTCCTCTCCCTGCCCTGCGCGCCCCCGATGTCCCTCGAGTTCCCGGAGCATCGGATGGTCGCCGCCACCATCACCACGGACGAGGGGCTGGCGGGCCTCGGCTACACCCTGGCCTTCGGGGCGGGCGGCGCGGAGTCCATGCAGGTGTATCTGGAGACGCGGCTCAAGCCTCTGCTGCTCGGCGAGGATCCACTGTTCGTGGAACGGCTGTGGGACCGCATGTACCGCGCCGACCGCGGCATCAAGCGCCAGGGCGTGGCGGCCTACGCGATCTCGGCCCTGGACATCGGGCTGTGGGACATCGCCGGCAAGGTGGCGGGGCTCCCGCTCTACAAGCTCTGGGGCGCCTTCACGGACCGCGCCGAGGCGTACGGCAGCGGCGGCTGGGGCAAGTACCGCGCGGAGGACGTGATCGCCGAGGCGCAGAAGTACGTGGGGCGCGGCTGCCGGTACTACAAGATGAAGATCCACGATCCCGACCCGCGCGTGAACCGGAAGCGCGTGGAGGCGGTGAAGAAGGCCCTGGGCGACGGCGTGCGGCTCATGGTGGACGTGAACCAGAAGCTGGACGTGCTGGGCAATATCCGTCAGGCCCAGGTCCTCGAGGACCTGGACCTCGTGTGGTACGAGGAGCCGGTGCTCGCCGACGACTTCGCGGCCTGCGCGGACGTGGCGCGCGCCATCAAGATTCCCGTGGCCACCGGCGAGAACGCCTACTCGCGCTTCGAGTTCCGCGAGCTGATCGAGCGGCGCGCCGCCCGCTACCTCATGCCCGACGTGGGCCGCGCCAACGGCTACTCGGAGACCCTGCGCATCGGCCACCTCGCCGCCGCGCACGGGCTGCCCGTGACGCCCCACGTCGTGCACGAGCTGTCGCTCCACGTGGTGGGCGCCCTCGCCAACGGCTTTCTCGTGGAGCTCATGGACTGGGCGCCCCCCGACCTCTTCGCCGAGCCGCCGCGCTGCGAGGGCGGGGTCTTCCGCATCCCCGACCGCCCCGGCCACGGGATGGCCCTGGCGCCGGGCGCCGTCGAGAAATACCGGCTGCGCTGACCCGCCCCGCGGGGACTTGCCGCGCGGCCTCGTCCCGGGGTAGGGTCGGGGCGGTGATGCTCGGTCCCGTTCCCACGATTCCCACGGAGGAGCAACTCATGACCCGAGCGAAGCGCATCGTCCCGATGCTTGTCACGTTCGTGACCCTCCTGGTCCTGGCCGCGCCGGGAGCCGGCTGGGCCCAGGCCAAGAGCGAGCTGACCGTGGCGCTTTCGAGCTTCTCGGCGGAGACGCTCGATCCTGCGCTCCAGGGGCACAACGTCAAGTACTACCTCTCGCTCATGTTCGACTATCTCGTCGGGACCACGCCGGACGGCCAGCCCACGCAGCAGGGGGGGCTCGCCGCGAAGTGGGAGAGCAGCGCGGATCACAAGCGCTGGACCTTCCACCTGCGCAAGGGCGTGAAGTTCCACACCGGGGACGAGATGACGTCGGAGGACGTCAAGTTCAGCCTCCAGCGCGCGATGGGCAAGCGCTCCACCACCGGCTACGCGGGGCCGCTCCGCACCCTGATCCAGGACATCGAGACCCCCGCGCCGGATCGGGTCGTCATCGTGACCAAGGAGCCGACGCTCATCATCCCGGTCTACCTCTCGCGCGCCCTGTCGACGGAGGGGATGGTGCTCCCGAAGAAGTATCTCGAGGCCAACGGCGACGACGTGTTCGCCCGGAAGCCGGTCGGCACCGGGCCCTACAAGTTCGTCGAGCAGGTCGTGGGCTCGCACATCAAGATGACAGCGGTGGATTCCCACTGGCGGATCGGCGCCCCCAAGTACAAGAACATCACCTTCAAGCTGGTGCCCGAAGAGACCACCCGCATCGCCCTCCTGCGACGCGGCGAGGTGGACGTGACCGACATCAGCCGGGAGCGGGTGAAGGAGCTCGAGAAGGAAGGCTTCCCCATCCACCTCCGGAAGGACGAGGCGCTCGTGCACATGTGGTTCGTGCTCGGTCCCGACGGGTGGGTGCCCCCGGTCAAGGACAAGCGCGTGCGCGAGGCCCTCAACCTCGCCATCGACCGCAACGAGATCGCCCAGTCGATCTTCGGCGGGCGCGCGGAGCCGGCGGCCATTCCGTTCGGCCTGTCCTGGTCGTTCAAGGACGTGGGCTTCAAGCCGACCCCGGACATGGCCTACCCCTATGACCCCGCGCGCGCCAAGAAGCTGCTCGCGGAGGCCGGCCTGCCCAACGGCTTCGCCCTCGACATGCACGCCTTCCAGCTGCCCGGCTTCCCGGAGGGCAAGGCCTTCGCGGAGGCGGTGTCGGGCTACTGGGAGAAGATCGGCGTGAAGCCCAGGCTGATCCCGGTGGACTACCCCGCCTTCCGCAAGCTCTGGATCGACCGCAAGGCTCCCGGCGCCACGGGGTACTACAACATCGCAAACCGTGACTGGATCGGCACGTACGCGCTGCTGGAGAAGCAGGCCTACACGCCCTCGAAGATGACCGACACCGTGGCCGACCCCGAGGTCGACGGCATGATCGCCCAGGTCATGCGCCAGACCGACCAGCAGAAGATCAACTCGTTGATGCGGAACATCTTCACCCGCCTGCGGAGCGAGCATTACGGGGTGCCGGTGGTGTATATCCACTCGCCGTACGCCGCCTCGAAGAAGCTCGGCAAGTGGAACCCCGGCTCCGTCATGTACGACCTCTACATCGACGAGCTCGCGTCCGGTAAGTAGCGAGAGGACCAAGGTTGGCGCCGACCGAATGACCGTGGTGATGGGGGGGCATGGGGGAGGAGCGGCGCCGCTCCCCCCCATCTCAATCAACAGGATCCCGACGCGCGCGTGATTCGCTTCGTCCTGTCCCGTTTGCTCCAGTCGCTGGCCGCGCTCGCCATCCTCTCCGTGGTGGTGTTCGTGCTCGCGCGGACCACCGGCGATCCCCTGCACATGATCCTGCCCATGTCGGCGACCGCGGAGGACTACGCGAACGCGCGCCAGTACCTCGGCCTCGACCGGCCGTACATCGAACAGTACTTCTCCTTCGTCGGCAGGGCCCTCACGGGCGACTTCGGCACTTCGCTCCGCGCGCGCCGCCCGGTCATGGAGCTCATCCAGGAGCGGCTCCCCAACTCGATTCGCCTGGCCCTCTTCGCCATGGGCGTGTCCCTGGCGTTCGCCTTCCCGCTCGGCATCCTCGCGGCGGTCTGGAAGGGCACGAGCCTCGACCGCACCGCCCAGGTGATCGCCGTGCTCGGCCAGTCCTTGCCCACGTTCTGGGTGGCGATCGTGCTCGTCGAGTTCGTGGCCGGGCGGCTCCAGTGGCTGCCCGCCGGTGGCATCAGCGGGTGGTCGAGCTATGTCTTGCCCGGCTTCACGCTCGGCTGGTTCGTGGCGGCGGGCATGATGCGGCTGCTGCGCTCGGGCATGCTGGAAGTGCTCGACTCGGAGTACGTCAAGCTCGCCCGCGTCAAGGGCGTGGTGGAGCACCGCGTGATCTGGCTGCACGCGCTCAAGAACGCGCTCATCCCGGTCGTGACGTTCGCCGGCATCTACTTCTCCATCCTCGTGACCACCGCGATCGTGGTGGAGACGGTGTTCGCCTGGCCGGGGCTCGGGCGGCTGGCCTACGACGGCATCAGCTCGCGCGACTTTCCGGTCATCCAGGCGGTGGTCCTCACCACCGCCGCCATCGTGGCGGTGGTCAATCTCGGCGTGGATTGCCTCTATGCCCTCATCGATCCCCGGATCCGCTATGCGCGGTAGCCGCCATGGCCATTGACCCGGCGAGGGCCGAGCGGGCGGCCGGGGGGCTGGCGGTGCCCGAGCGCGCCACCCCGGCGGCCACCCCACGCCGCCGGCGCCTGCCCATCCTCCCCCTCGGCATCATCGGCGTGTTCGTCCTCATCGCCATCCTCGCGCCGCTGCTGAGCCCCGCCGACCCGCTGAGCCAGTCGCTCCGCAACCGGTTCAAGCCGCCGGTGTGGATGGAGGGCGGCTCCACCGCGCACCTCCTCGGAACGGACCGGCTGGGCCGCGACATCCTCTCGCGCATCATCTGGGGCTCGCGCGTCTCCCTCGCCGCCGGCGTCGTCACCGTCCTCCTCGCCAGCGCGTTCGGCGCCGCGGTGGGCCTCGTGGCCGGGTACTACGGCGGCCGGACCGACGCCGCCCTCATGCGCATTACCGACGCCACCATGTCCTTCCCCGTGATCCTGCTCGCCCTGATCCTGGCCGTCACGGTGGGGCCGAGCTTCACCAACGTGGTGGTGGCTATCGCGGTGATTCTCTGGGCGCGCTACGCGCGCGTGATCCGCGGTCAGGTCCTCACCCTGATGAGCCTCGACTTCATCGCGCAGGCGCGCATCGCGGGCGCCGGGGCGTGGCGGATCATCACCCGGCACCTGCTGCCCAACACCCTCAACACCCTCGTCGTGCTCGTGACGCTCCAGGTGGGCTACGTGATCATCGTGGAGGCCTCGCTGTCCTTCCTGGGCGCGGGCATCCCGCCCCCGACCCCGGCCTGGGGCTCCATGATCGCCGAGGGGCGCGAGTTCGTGACGAGCGCCTGGTGGGCCTCGGCCATTCCCGGGGTCGCCATTCTGGCCGTCGTCCTGGCCTTCAACCTGCTCGGGGACTGGCTGCGCGACACGCTCGACCCGAAGCTCCGCCAGCTCTGATCCGCCCCGCCGTGCCTTCGCCCGTCATCGAGGTTCGCGACCTCCACACCCACATCGTCACCCGGTGGGGGACCATCCGGGCCGTCGACGGCGTGTCCTTCGCGGTCGGCGAGGGCGAGACGCTGGGCCTGGTGGGCGAGTCGGGGTCGGGCAAGAGCATGACGTGCCTGAGCCTGGTACGCCTGATCCCACGGCCGGCGGCGCGGATCACCCACGGCGCCGTGCTGCTCGACGGCGAGGATCTCGTGCCCAAGAGCGAGCGCGAGATGCAGCGGATCCGCGGGCGCAAGATCGCCATGATCCTGCAGGATCCCATGAGCTCGCTGAACCCGGTGTTCTCGATCGGGATGCAGGTCCGGGAGCCGGTGGCGCTCTACCACGGGCTCCGCGGCCGTCGCCTCACCGAGCGGGCGGCCGCCCTCCTGGGCGCGGTGCGCATCCCGTCGCCCGAGGCCCGCCTCCGCGCCTTCCCCTTCCAGATGTCGGGCGGCATGCGGCAGCGCGTCGTCGGTGCCATGGCCATCGCGGCGCCCCCCCGCCTGTTGATCGCCGATGAGCCCACGACGAGCCTCGACCTCACCATCCAGGCGCAGTATCTCGGCCTGCTGCAGGAGCTGCAACGCCGGCACCGTCTGGCCATGATCTTCATCACCCACAACCTGGGGATCGTGTCGCGCATCTGCGACCGCGTCGCGGTGATGTACGCCGGCCGCATCGTCGAGACGGGGCCCGTCCGGCAGATCTTCAAGTCGCCCGCCCATCCCTACACGCAGGCGCTGCTCGAATCGATCCCGCGCCTCGGCGACCGGCGCGAGCGGCTCGCCGCCATCGAGGGTCAGCCGCCCGATCTGGCGCGCCTGCCGGGCGGGTGCGCCTTCGCCCCCCGATGCCCGCACGTGATGGACCGTTGCCGGGTCGAGGTTCCCCCGCCCCTGGTGGTGGCGCCCGGCCAGGTCAGCGCCTGCTGGCGGCACGCGTCGGCATGACGACCACCCCGCCGCTCCGCGCGCCCCTCCTCGAGGCCTCCGGGCTCACCAAGCACTTCCCGGTGCGCCGCGGCATGCTCGGCTGGTCGACCGCGGTCGTGCGCGCGGTGGATTCCGTCTCGTTCCGCATCGACGCCGGGACGACGCTCGGCCTCGTGGGGGAGTCGGGTTGCGGCAAGACGACGACCTCGAAGCTGGTGCTCGGGCTCGAGCGGCCCACCGCCGGGGTCCTCCGCTTCGACGGGCGGGACATCACCCGCCTCGACCGCGGCGCGCGTCGAAGCTACCGGCGGTCGATCCAGGCGGTGTTCCAGGACCCCTACGCCTCGCTGGACCCGCGCATGCGCGTGGGCGCGATCATCGCGGAGCCGCTCATCATCAACGAGCGCGCCGGCGCGGCAGCGCGCCGCCGGCGGGTGCAGGAGCTGCTGGACCTGGTGGGGCTCCCCGAGCGCTCCACCGAGCTCTTTCCCCACGAGTTCTCGGGCGGCCAGCGCCAGCGTATTGCCATCGCGCGCGCGCTCGCGCTCTCGCCCCGGCTCGTCGTGCTGGACGAGCCCGTCTCCGCCCTCGACGTCTCCATCCGGGCGCAGATCCTCAACCTGCTGAGGGACCTCCAGAAGCGGCTCGACGTCGCCTACCTCTTCATCGCCCACGATCTCGCCGCCGTCGCGCACATGAGCCATGCCATCGCGGTGATGTATCTCGGCCAGATCGTGGAGTGGGGGGAGGCGGACACGGTGGCGCTGGCGCCCCGCCACCCCTACACGCAGGCCCTCTTCGCGGCCGCGCTTCCGATCGACATCGACGAGACCCGGGACAACGTGGCGCTGTCCGGCGAGGTGCCGAGCCCGCTGGCGCCGCCGAGCGGCTGCCGCTTTCACCCCCGCTGCCCCCACGCCATGGACCGCTGCGCGACCGAGGAGCCGACGCTGCGGCAGGCGGACGGGCGCCTCGTCGCCTGCCACCTGTACGAGGGTTAGAGCGAGACGGGCGCGACGCCGCTCACCTCGAGGGCGGCGCGCATCTGCGCCACCTCCTCGGCCGAGGGCTTGAGCACGGGAGGACGGACGAGGGCGCTGCGGAAGAGCCCGCGCATCGCCATCCCTTCCTTCATGCGGGCATGGGCATCGCCCGAGGGCTCGCCCGCGCCGTACACCGCTTCCTTCACGGGCCAGATGAGGTCGTTGACGCGGCGGGCGCGCGGCAGATCGTCCGCCTGCATCGCGTCGAGGAGCTCCCACGTCAGCTCGGGGATGAGGCTGGCGCAGCCGACCAGGGTGCCGTCCATCCGGTGCACGAAGGTGGGGAAGAGATACTCGTCCATGCAGTTCAGCAGCGAGACATGCGGGGCGTCGGCGCGCAGGGCCCGAATGTCCCGCTCGTATTTGCCGAGGTCGCGCTCGCCCATCTTGAAGCCCTTCACCTGCGGGAGAGTCGCCAAGCGCGTCATCAAGCGTGTTGAATAGGACACCTTGGTGTTGGCGGGATAGACGTGCACGATGATGTCGAGCCCGCTCTCCGCCCCGATGGCCTTCATGTACTCGTAGACCGCGTCTTCCTTCACCCCGAAGCGGAGCCACATGTGAGGGGGCATGATGTCGACGGTGTCGGCCCCCGCATGCGCGGCGGCCTTGGCGTGCTCGATGGCCTCGAACGTGCCTTCGGAGCACACCGCCGAGATCACCCGCACCCGCCCGCGCACCGCCTCCGCCACGACGCGCGTGACGTCCGCCCGCTCCTCCGGCAGGAGCGAGCCGACCTCTCCGGTGTGCCCGTTGGTCATCACCGCGGTGACGCCGCGGCAGCCGGCGAGCCAGCGCGCGAAGCGCGCCAGCCCGTCGGCGTCCAGCTTGAAATCGTCCCGGAAGGGCACCGCCATCGCCGGGATGACGCCCGAGAACGCCCGCGCCGGGGCCATCGCTCTACGTCCCCGTGACCGCCTTCACCGCGTCCCGGGTGATGGCGATCATCCGGTCCAGCTCGGCCTCGCTGATCACCAGCGGCGGCGAGAAGAAGATATTCTCGAGACGCGCCCGGGTGACGAGCCCGCGCTTGGTCATCTCCTGCATGAGGCGCGGGCCGATCTTCTTGTCGGGGTCGTACATCTTCTTCGTGGCCTTGTCCTCCACGAGCTCCACGGCGGCGAGCAGGCCCTTGCCCGAGCGGATGTCGCCCACGTTGGGATGATCGCCGAAGGCGCCGTGGAGGCCCTTGTGCAGGCGCTCACCCATGGCGGCGGCGCGCTCCCAGAGCCGCTCGCGCTCCATGATGGCGAGGTTCGCGATGCCCACCGCGCAGCAGGTGGGATGCCCCGAGTAGGTGTAGGCGTGCATCCAGCGGTCCTCGGGCTTCACCGAGTCCATGGCCTCCTTGATGGCCTTGGACACCATGATGCCGCCCAGCGGCAGATACCCCGACGACACCCCCTTGGCGAACGAGAGGATGTCGGGATTGACCTTCCAGTGCTCCATCGCGAACCAGCGCCCGGTTCGGCAGAAGCCGGTGATCACCTCGTCGGCGATGAAGAGCACCTGGTGCTTGTCGCAGACCTGGCGCACCAGCGGGAAGTAGTCCTCGGTGGGGTAGATGACCCCGCCGCCGCCATGAATCGGCTCGGCGATGAAGGCGGCCACCGTGTCCGGCCCCTCGCGGACAATGGCCTCCTCGAGCAGGCGCGCCGCCGTCTGTCCCGCCGTCTCCCCGGGCCGGGCGCCGTCCTGACGGTACGGGTAGCACGTGGGGATGTGCACGAAGCCCGGCACCCGCGGCTCGAACATCTTCCAGTAGGGCGCCATGCCGGTCGCGCTCATCGCCTGGAGCGTCACGCCGTGATAGGCGTTGAAGCGCGCGATGACCTTGGTCTTCTCGGGCTTGCCCTTGGCCTTCCAGTAGAAGCGCGCGGTCTTGAAGGCGGACTCGTTGGACTCGGCGCCGCCGGACGTGAAGAACACCGCCTGCATGTTCCTCGGGGCGATCTCCATGAGCTTGTCGGCGAGCTGCACCGCGGGCACGTTGCTGGAGCCCGTGTAGCAGGAGTAGTACGCGAGCTCGCCGATCTGCGCGGCCGCGGCCTTCCCCAGCTCCTCGCGCCCGTGGCCGACGTTCACGTTCCAGAGGCCGGCGAGCCCGTCGATGTAGTCGCGCCCCTGGATGTCGGTGACGATGGCGCCGCGGCCCCGCACGTACACCATCGGCTCGAGGTGATCGCTCGGGTGATGCAGCGGGTGGATGAGATGATCCTGATCGTCCTTGATCAGCTGCGCGGCTTCCAGCGGCATCGGGCGCCTCCTAGTCTCTCGGGCTGCGGTGGATGGAGCGCGCGGGCGCATGCGCCCGCCAATCGCCCCCGGGAATCGGCACCCCCCGGTCGAGGGGCCCGCGATACCAGTAGATGAAGGCCTCGAGCGACCGCTTGCCGATCACCACGGTGGTTCGGCTGCGATGATACTGGGGTCCCTCGGCGGAGTCCAGCGCCGGCCAGACGTCCGGCGACGCGAGCTCCCACACCTCGCCGCGCACGCGCCCCGCGGGATCGGGCACCGCGCCGGGATACCGCCCGAGATCGAGGAGGCGCGCCGCCACGATGCCCTCGCCCAGGAAGCGCGCGCGCGCCGCCAGGAGCCCGTGGAGCGGGAGCCCGCGCATGAGGGTGCCGTAGGTGAACAGCGTGGGCGCTATGCGGGCTGGGCGCCGTCGCCGTCCACGGCCTGCAGGACGGCGGAGAGGAACTGGGGCTCGGGCAACGCGCCTTCGAACTGCACCCGGTCGTTGATGACGATCTTGGGCACGGCCATCACCCGGTACTGCTGGGACAGCTCCGGAAACTCCGTGGCCTCGATGCACTCCGCGCGGACCCGGGGCGCCGCCACCGCCATGTGCTGTGCCAGGCGCACGGCCCGGGGACAGTGAGGTCAGGTGGGCGTGGTGAAGACCTTGATCGTCACGTCCTGCGCGAGGCTCCCCAGGGCGTCCTTGGTGGCGGCGCTCACCGCCGGCTGCCCGGTGGAGGCGACGATGATGGAGTCGATCAGGTTGGCGAACTCGTAGCCCGCCGGGATCCCGTAGAAGCGGATGCCGTAGTCCTCGGCGCCCTCGACCACCAGCGCCGGCGCGTGCTCGATGCCGTAGGCGGCGGCGCGCTCGCGATCGATGTGGGGGTTCAGCACCTCGACGGTGATCAGATCGGACAGCGCCGCCACTTCCTTCACCAGGGCCACCGTCTGCCGATGGGTGTCGTCGCCCAGCTCGCTCGCGAATGCGACGATCTTCACGGGGCCCGTCAGCCGGGCGAACTCCTGGCGTACCGCCTGCTCGTCCTGCGCGGAGAGAAAGGCCATGTCGCGAGTATACCCTCACCCGGCCGGGCGGGCCGGGGCGCCGCGGACGATCTCGAGCGTGCGCCGGTAGCCGGACGCGTCGATGCGGGCATCGATGAGGGTGGGGCCGGCCACCGCCTGCGCGGCGAAGAGGGCATTGCGGAAGGCCTGCTCGTCCTCGGCGATCCACGCCCGGATGCCGAACGCGCGCGCCAGGGCCGCGAAGTCGGGCCCCCCATAGCGCATGGACGCGCCGGCGATGCCCCGCTGCTCCTGCTTGACTTCGATGAGCGACAGGGCCTGATCGTCGAACACCACGACCACGATGGGCAGCCCGAGCCGCGCCGCCGTCTCGAGCTCCGACGCCACCATCATGAGCCCTCCGTCGCCGGTGAAGCACACCACGCGGCGATCCGGGTGCTGCAGCTGGGCGGCGATGGCCGCGGGCAGGGCGAAGCCCATGGTGGCCAGGCCGTTCGAGATCAAGCATTCGCCGGGCTCGAGCGCGTCCCAGTACGCGGTGACCGGAAACATGTGGGCACCCGCGTCCACGGTGGCCATCGCGCCCGCCGGCACGTACTCACGCGCGAGCTGGGCCACGCGATGGGGCGCGAGTCCCGGGACCGGCACCTCGAGCGCCGCCCGCCGCTCACGGCGCCACCGGTCCACCGCCGCCACGTCCCAGTCCGCCGCCGAGGCCGAGGCCAGCCGCGGCGCGAGCTCCTCGAGGATCACGCCGAGGTCGCCGATCACTTCGGCCGCCGGCGTGTAGTAGACGCCGCCCCCCGGAGCGGCCAGGCCGGGCGCGCCGGCCGGACAGCGCGCGAGATTCAGCACCGGCGCCTGATACGGCCACGCCCGGGGGATCAGCTCCACCGGATCGAGACCGAACGCGATGATGAGGTCGGCCTGGCGGACGAACGGCTCTTCCAGCGCACCACCGGTCACGACACCCATCGACAGGGGGTGGGGATCGGGGAGCGCGCCCTTGGCCTTGTAGGTGGAGAGCAGCGGCGCGGGCAGCGCCTCGCAGAACGCGCGCAGCCACTTGGTGTCGGACCCCCGGCAGCCCAGCCCGGCGAGCACCACGGGGCGCCGGGCTCCGCGGATCAGCGCCGCCGCCCGCTCCAGCGCAGCCTCGGCGGGACGCGGCGGCGCCGGCGGGGTGA
>DATEDO010000077.1:0-13569 GCA_035281625.1 Candidatus Methylomirabilota bacterium | reverse complement strand
CGTGCGCCTCGACGATGCTCTTCGTGATGGCCAGCCCGAGCCCGGTCCCCTCGATCTCGCGCGTGGCGGCGCTCTTGACCCGGTAGAACTTGTCGAACACGTAGGGGAGCGCGGAGGCGGGGATGCCGATGCCGGAGTCGGTCACGGTGACGCGCACCTCGGCGCCCTCCGCAGTCAGCACGATGTCGACACGCCCGCCGTCCGGCGTGTACTTCACCGCGTTGCCGGCGAGATTGGCGAGGACCTGGCGGATGCGGCCCGGGCTCGCCAGGACCGTCGCGCGCGGGGGCGCCGTCACGGACAGCGCGATGCGCTTGGCCTCCGCCTGGGGCGCCAGCGCGGCCGCCACGTCCCGGACGAGGCCCACCACGTCCACGGGCTCACGGACGGCGTCCATTCCGGACTCGATCCGGCCGAGGTCCAGCAGGTCGCCCACGAGCTCGCCCATGCTGCGGGCCACGCGCAGGATCATCTCGCAGTGCTCGCCGTAACGCGGATTCGCGGGCCCGGCACGCTGCATCATCTCGGTGGTGAGCACGACGCTGGCGATGGGGTTCTTGAGATCGTGGGACACGGTGTGCACGAAGGTGTTCTTCATCTGCTCGAGCTCCTTGAAGTGGGTGACATCCCGCAGGATGGCGGCCACACCCACCGCCTCGCCGTACGGGGTGGTCACCGGCACCACGCTGGCGTGGGCGGTGCGCCCGTCGGGGAGCGGCAGCTCGGAGACGCCCGGCGTGCCGGAGGCCAGCAATGTGCGGAGCGGGCCCTCCGGCATCACCTCGGCGAGCGGCTGGCCGGCCAGGGTGTCGGGGTGGAGCCCCAGCATGGCGTGCACCGCGGGATTGGCCATGAGCACGAGGCCGGCGACGCTGACGACCAGCACCGCATCCTGCATGCTGCCCACCACCGCCCCCAGCGTGCTGCGCTCGTCGGCGAGCGCCTGATAGGCGCGCGAGGCGCCCAGCGTGGCGGCGATGCCGCCGGCGAGCAGCGTGGCGATGCGCACGTCGTCGCCGTCGTAGGCGCCCACCGCGCGCGCCCCGAACACCAGCGCGCCGGGGAGATCGCCGGTGCGCCGCAGCGGCGCCGCCACCAGGGACCGAAGCCCCGCGGCGACCCAGCCCGCCTCGAGCGGGCCCGCGCCCTCGACACCGGTGGCCAGGTCGTCCACCACGATGGGCCGGCTCGACGCCATCGCGCGGCCGGGCACACCTTGGCCGGCGCCGCAGGATCGCGGCGCGCCGCCCGCCGGGTCGGGCTCCACCAGGGGATGGACGAGGTAGCCGGCCGCGCCCTCCGCGTCCGGCAGGCATACCGCGAGGTAGTCGCACGCGATGACCGTCGGCGCGTGATCGGCGAGTGACTGGAACACGTGGGTGGGGAGGGGCGAGCCCGAGATCGCGATGAGGATCTCGCCCACCCCCGCCAGCCGATCGGCCAGCGTCACGCCGGGGGCGACCCGTCGGCGGCGTGCACGCGCGCCAGCGCCGCCAGCTCGGCGCCGGTCGGGATCGCCGCGAGCGGCCCCAGCACAGCGCGATGGCGGACGGTACCGCCCCGGTCCACCAGGAAGATGCCCTGCTCCACCGCGGAGGTCGCATGGTGGTGCAGCCGCCGCAGGAAGTTCCGGTTGGCGACGTCGTGCCAGGCGCCGCGGATCTGCGGCCCCGGCTTGCCAGTGGCGAAGGCCGCCGCGAAGCTCACCACGCCCGCCTGCGTGGCCGCGAGGGCGCCGCGATCGCCGAGCCCGTACACCGCATAGAGCCGCTTGTCGGGGTCGCAGACCACGGGGTAGGGGACGGGGTCGGGGCGAAAGAAGGCGCGCGCGCTCTCGAGGAAGTTGGGCGTGACCTGCACGATCTCGGTGGCCTGCGCGAGCAAGCCCCGATAGCCCTCGATCACGCCCTGCATGTAGCCGCGGCAGAAGTGGCAGGTGAAGCCGCGGGAGAACCAGACGATGACGCTCTGCTGGCCGCGGTACGACTTCAGATCGATCGTGGGCCCTTGAACCGACGGCAGCGTGAAAAGGGGCGCCGGCTGTCCGACCGACGCCGGGTGCGGATCGACTGGCATCGCTTCATCTAGGCCTTCCCTGCGGGGCTTGTCAACGCGGCGCTCGGCGGGCGCGTGGCCGCGGGGGCGCTCCGGCCCGCGCCGGTGACGAGGCGAAGGAAGCCGGGCGACAGCCGTGGGTCCAGGGTGTCGCGGATGCCGTCGCCGAGCAAGTTGAAGGCGAGCACGGTGATGGTGATGGCCAGCCCCGGGAAGAAGGCCAGCCACCACGGCGGCACGAGCGCGGTGATGGAGTCGGCGAGCATGTTGCCCCAGGTCGGCGTCGGCGGCGGCACGCCCACGCCGAGGAAGCCCAGGGCGGCCTCGATGACGATGGCGACGCCGAGGTGGGTGGTGGCGAGCACGAGGTAGGGCGCCACGCACTGCGGCAGCACGTGCTTGGCCATGACGCGGAGGGCCGAGGCGCCGTTGGCCCGGCCCGCCTCCACGAAGGGCATCTCGCGCACCGACAGCGCGACCGAGCGGATCACGCGCCCGCCGAACGGGATGCGCGTGATGGCGATGGCGAAGATCACGGCCTGAAGCCCGGTGCCGATGGCCATGGAGATCGCCATGGCCAGGATCAGGTCCGGGAACGACTGGAGGATCTCCATGATGCGCTGGCTCACGAGATCGAAGCGGCCGCGGAGATAGCCGCACGCCACGCCCCAGAGGGAGCCCACGGTGGTGCCGAGCAGCACCGCCGAGAAGGCCACGAACAAGGACGTCCGCGCGCCGTAGATCACCCGGCTCAAGGTGTCGCGCCCCACCTGATCGGTGCCCAGCAGGCTCTGGGCGTCCGGCGGCTTGTTCATGCGCCGGAAGTCGGCCTTGAGGGGGTCGCGGGGGGCGAGGAGCGGCGCCGCCAGGGCCGTGAAGATGATGAGGAGCCCCACCAGGCCCCCGATGGCGGCGAGGGTGTTGCGGCGGGTGAAGCGGGCCAGCTCGCGGAGCAGGATACGCATCAGCCGAACCGGATGCGCGGGTCGAGCCACGCATAGCTCAGATCGACGAGCACGTTGACCGCCACGAAGATCACCGCGTAGAAGAGCACGAGGTTCTGGACGACGATGATGTCGCGCTCGATGACCGCTACCACGAGGGCCCGGCCAAGCCCCGGCACCCCGAAGGCCTGCTCCACCGCCACCGAGCCGCCCAGGACGAAGCCCAGCAGCACGCCGGAAATGGTGATGACGGGCAGGAGCGCATTGGGAAGGGCGTGGCGGAGCACGACCAGCCCCTCGCGAAGGCCCTTGGCGCGCGCGGTACGCACGAAGTCCTCGCTGATCACCTCGAGGAGGCAGGAGCGGGACATTCGCGCGATATAGGCGCCCTGGGCCAGCCCCAGGACCACCGCGGGACCGATCACCATCTGGAAGTTCTGCCATGGGTCCTCCCAGAGCTGGACGATGACGAAGGGCGCCTTGTAGCCGAACCAGAAGAGCAGGGCGAGCACGATGAGCATGCCCAGCCAGAATCCCGGGATGGCGATGAAGAGGATGGATAGCGCGCGCGCCAGCCCGTCGGGGATGCTGTTGGGCTTGAACGCGCTGAGGATACCGACGGGCAGGCCGACCAGCCAGGACACGAGGAGGGCGAGCACCCCGATCTCTGCGCTGATGGGCCCGCGGTGGGCGATCAGCTCGGCGACGGTGTCTCCCCGGAAAAAGGATTTTCCCAGGCGGCCGGCGCCGATGTCGACGAGCCAGCGGCCGTACTGTACGGGGAGGGGATCGCTGAGCCCGAGATCGGCCATGATACGGACGCGGTCGTCGGGCTTCATCTGGGCGTGCCCCTCGACCCCGAGGATCGCGACCAGCGGGTCGCCAGGGAGGACGCGCAGCACCACGAAGATGGTGAGCGAGACGCCGAGCAGGGTACCGAGGGCGTACCCTGCCCGGCGAAACAGGTACTTCCGCACGCGCGGGAGGTCCTTCTAGGACTGGGCCACCCAGACGTTGTCCCAGCGGACCACGTCGTAGATCCCGAAGAAGGTGGACGGGTTCTGGCCGCGCACCTTGTTGTACCAGGCGTCGTAGATTTGCTCGTAGGCGACGGGAATGAGCGGCGGATCCTGTTCCAGCATGTCCTCCGCTTTCCGTACCAGCGCCTTCCGCTTGTTGTCGTCGAGCTCGCGATCCACCTGATGGGCGACGTCGTGGAACGCGGCGTTGGTCCAGCGCGAGTAGTTCTGCGGGCCGTCCTTACCGTACCAGGCGCTGAAGATGTCCGACGGGTCCATGAGGGTGGACACGATGGCGCTGATGGCGAGGTCGAAGTTGCCCGCCTGGGCCTCGTCGAACCAGACGGAGGTCTGGACGACGCGCAGCTTGCAATCGATATTGAGGTGCTCCTTGAGCATGGCCTGGATGGCCACCGCCCACAGCTTGAAGGTGGGGATGTCCCGCACCACGAAGTCGAGGTCCTTGAGGCCCCCGCCGTGGCCGGCGGCCTGCATGAGCTTCCGGGCCTCCTGCACCGCGGGCTTGATGTCCTTCTGGTAGCCGAGCTTCTTCTCGAGATCGGCCCGCGGCGTGGACATCTCGTGGAACGGATAGACGAAGCCGCCCACCTGCATCGGCGCGGTGTCCTTCACCACCTCGACGAGGGTGTGGCGGTCCATGGCGAGGTGAATGGCCCGACGCACCCGGGGGTCGGCGAGGGCCTTGTTCTTCTGCGTGTTGGTCCAGAACGCCTGGATGACGGACTGGTTGAAGTTGGCCGCGGTCACGCCCTGCATCTCCTTGGCCTTGCGCCAGGTGACCGGGTCCAGCAGGCGGGCGTAGTCCACGCGCCCGGACAGGAAGGCGGCGCCCAACTCGGGCGTGAAGGGCAGGAAGTGGTAGATCTCGAGCCTGTCGACCAGCGGGAGTCCCTTGTTCCAGTAGTCGGGATTGCGCTCCTGGATCCAGATCTCCTTGTCCTTGCGGGAGACGTGGCGGAAGGGCCCGGTGCCGGGATAGTTCATCACCTGGCGGAGGTTGCCGCCGTTGTCCTCGAGGGTCTTCTTCCGCACGATGATGTTCCACCCGCTCGCGAAGGCGCCCAGCATGTAGGCCTTGGGCCGCGCCTCGGTGAGCCGGAACTCGATCGTGTGGGGGTTCACCACGACGATGTCGCCCACCGTGGAGAAGAGCGGCGTGCGCGGGATGACGACCCCCTTGGGCGGCCGCGCGATGCGCTCGTAGGTCGCCTTGACGTCATCGGCGGTGAAGTCGGCCCCGTCGTGGAACTTGACGCCCTTCCTGAGATGGAACGTGTAGCGCTTGCCGTCCGCGCTGATGTCGTACTTCCACGCCAGGTCCGGGATGATGGTCTGCCCATCCTTTGGGCTGCGCCGCAGGAGGGTGTCGTACATCGGGCTCTGGGGGCCGATGTTGGCGACGGTGCCGGACTGGTGCACGTCGAAGTGGGCGGGGGCATTGTGCACGGCGTAGCGGAGGGTGCCGCCCCGCTTCGCGCCGGCCTCGGGCCGTACCGGTGAAGGAGTTTCCTGAGCCTCCGCGCGACCGCGAAGGACAGCGGGGCCAAGAGCGGCCGCCCCGCCCGCCACTCCGGCAGTGCGGAGGAAGGCGCGACGGCTGACGGGGTGCTGGGGCCGGTCGGAACGGGTCGAATCGGTCATGGCGACGCCCTCCTCTGGGCTCGTGTCCCGCGCCTGGGTGCGCGAGGTGGGGAGACCATACATGAGGGCCCCCGCCGATACAAGGCGCTGTGCGGCGGGGCCGCCGGAATTCGGCAGCCCGCATGCTACCGTGGGCCCATGCTGGCGCCGTCGTCGCTCGAGCAGCGGCTGCTGCACGATCGCATCCCCGACGACGATCAGCCCGGACGGCGCTGGTCCGCCTCGCGCCGGACCTTGCTCGTCCTCTCCCTGTTCATCGCCTATCACCTGCTCGCCGTCCTCGCGCACAGCCTGCCCGCTCCCGGAGCACGGCCCCTCCGGGCCTGGCTCGCCCGGGTCGCCGAGACGGAGAGCTACCTCGGCGCGACGGGGATCTCGTGGAGCTGGGGCGTCTTCGCGCCCGACCCGCCCCGGCGCAATCTCTTCACGCGCGTCGTGGTGGTGGATGGAAGCGGCCAGGAGTGGGACCTCGGCCACGATATCGTGGGCCGCCGCGCGTACCCCTATCTCGTCTACGACCGCATGGCGAAGATCAATCGCCAGATGCTGCGCCAGAAGCAGTACCTGCTCCCGTATGCGGGGTGGGTGTGCCGGGAGTGGGAGCGCGGGCACGGCGGTGAAGGCGCGCGCACGGTGCGTCTGCTCCCGATCTACAGCCGCATCCCCGCGCCCGAGGTCGCCTATCGGACCATGGGGTACTCGCCGGCGGGCCTCAATGTCGAGGAGGCGCTTCCCGAGATCTTCGAGTGCCCCACCATCCCGCACGGCCAGCTGCCTCCGCGGCTCCGCGCGCGCCTGGGGCTGCCGCCGCAGGGGACGGCGTTCCGCGAGGTGGCCCGGCGCAGCTGGGCGGCGCGAGGGACCCCCGGCTCCGCCGAGGTCGTGGAGGCATCAGGACCTCCGCCGCTCGAATGAGAGTCGGACTCGTCGTCATCGCTGCCCTCGGCGCGTTCGCGCTGCTCCGGTCCGACATCTGGACGCGCTGCTTCTTCAGCCGCATCGACCCCCGCCCCGCCGGA
Source organism: Candidatus Methylomirabilota bacterium (assembly GCA_035281625.1). Classification (GTDB taxonomy): domain Bacteria; phylum Methylomirabilota; class Methylomirabilia; order Rokubacteriales; family CSP1-6; genus DASRWT01. The sequence goes on along the minus strand of DATEDO010000077.1, from coordinate 6,870 downwards.
CTGCTCCGAATCGCGGTGGGGGCCGTGACCCTCTGGACCTTCCTGGCTCTCGGCCGCTACGTTCGGCTCTTCTTCAGCGACGAGGGCCTGCTCCTTCCCGGCATGGCCCGCGAGATCTCCCGGGGGCCGCTGCGCTATCTCTGGGACCCCGTGCGCGGCTTCGAGCACTGGTGGTCGCCGCTGCAAGCGCTGGTGGGGAGCTCCTCCATCCTCCATCTGAAGAGCGACCCCTGGCTGGTGTTCACGCTCTACGGGCTGCTCCTGGTCAGCGCGGCCCTCCTCACCGTGGGGGCGTGGACGCGGATCAGCGCGGTCGCCACCTGGGCGCTGGCCGAGCAGCTCTACCGGTACGATCCGACCTTCGCCAACGGCGGCGATCTCGTGATCCGGGCTTTCCTGTTTCTCGGCATGCTATCCGGGTGGGGCGAGGCCCATTCCGTCGACGCCTGGCGCCGCCGGCGCAGGGCGCTCCTGGCCGGGGCGACCGAGATTCCGCCCTTCCGGCGGATCGCCGCCTGGCCGCTGCGGCTGATGATGGTGCAGCTCACCGTCATCTACTTCGTGAACGGGGCGATGAAGACCGGCGAGGCCTGGCGGAACGGCACCGCGCTCTACTACGCGCTCAACCTCGACCACTTCTACCGGGTGCCGGCCCAGAATGTCGTGACGTGGCTTCAGTGGCTGGGCGTGCTGCCGGTACTGACCTGGCTGACCCGCTACTGGGAGCTCTGCTTCCCGCTGGCCCTGCTCGGCGCGGCTCTTCGCGCCTACGAGGCCGAGCGAGCGGCGGGACGCTGGGAATCCGTGCCCGCGTGGCAGCGCATCGGGTCCTGGGCGGCGCTGGGCCTGGGAAGCGGGGCGGCGGTGGCCATGGCCTACGACGAGATCACCGCCGCCGTGGCCGGGGTAGCGGCGGCGCTGGTGATCGTCCTCTATCGGAGGCTCCGCGCTCGCGCGCCGGGCGCCCACCGCGTGCTCCTCCACTGGGCCCTGGGCAAGCGCGTCTGGCTGGGCTTCGGGCTCGGGGTGCACCTCGGTATCGAAGCCGGCATGAACATCGGCACCTTCCCGCAGATCATGGTCGCGACCTATCTGGCCTGGCTCACCGGGCCGGAGGTGGAGGCGTTCTGGCGGGCGCTACTGGCCCGTGTGCCGCGGGTTGCCGTGCGCCATCATCCGGGCGAGGCCGGCATCCGCCAGGCGGCGCTGCTGCGCCTCTTCGATCATGGCGGGCGGCTGGACTTCGTGGCCGACCCATCTGCCCGGCCCGGGGCGCTCAGGGTCGAGCAGCGCGCCACGGCGGCGGCACTCGATGGGTGGCGCGCCGCGCTCGCGCTGCTGGACGTTCTTCCGACGCTCTGGTGGCTGCGACCCGCCCGGTGGATCCCACCGTTGCGTGCGCCGGCCGGCCGGCTGGCGCTCCGTCTGCTCGGCCAGGACGCCTAGACCTCGTCCAAGTGGTCTCGCCACTTTGGGGCCACGCGGGTCTATACGGTACCATCGGGCCATGACGAGGACGCCCACACGTCTCTTCGGCTGGACGTTGCTGCTGGTCGGTGCGCTCGCTTTCGGAGGGGAGGGAGTGGGGCGCGCTGAGGCGCTGCCGCTCACACCCGAGCTGCCGCAGGTCGAGGGGCAGCTCCCCCTCAAGCTGGCGGGAGCCGCGCTCGCGATGCGGGAGGGGAATACCTCGCGGGCGTACGACCTGGCCCTGTCCTTCGTAAAGGACGACCCGACGTCGGCGCCCGGTCAGGACTTCCTGGGCGCGGTGGCGCTGGCGCGCGGGAACCTCGCGGGGGCGGACGCCGCCTTCGCCGAGGCCCTCAAGCTCGAGCCCGCCCGGGCCACGGCCGTCGTCGGCCAGGGCCGGGTTGCGCTGGCTCGAGGGAATGCGGCGCGCGCGGAGGCACTGTTCCGGCGCGCCATGCAGATGGAGCCGCGCCTGCTGGATGCCCGGTGGAGCCTCGCGACGGCCCTCCTCCGGCAGCGGCAGGTGCCCCAGGCGGTCGCGGTCCTTCAAGAGAGCATCCAGTACACCCAGGGTGCCGATCAGACCGCGCGCTACATGATGGCCGGCATCGCGTACGAGCTCGGCAAGCTCGGCGAGGCCGAGCGGCTCCTCACCGCCATGGAGTCGACCGAGAGCCCCGGGCCCCCCGTCCTGCTGGCGATCATCAAGTACGAGCAGAACCAGCCGGTGGTCGGCAAGGCTCTCCTCGAACAAGTAGTCGCCCGCGACCGCCAGTCGCCCTCGGCCCGGCTGGCCGACGCCATGCTCCAGCGCGAAGCCGGCCAGCTGCCACCCGCGCGGCGGACGCTCGAGCAGCTCGCGAGCGAGCAGCCGCAGTGGGCGATCGCCCACTTCCAGCTCGCGCTGACCTTGCTGAGGCAACGGCAGAAGGACGCCGCGCTGCGCGCCTTCGAGAAGGGTGAGGCGGTCAGCACGGACCGGGACATGGCCACCGTGCGCACCGCTCAAGCGCTGCTCGCCGCCGGCGAGGCGGATCTCGCCGTCACCAAGGTGCGCGCGGCGATGGCCAGCTCCACGGCCGGGGGCCCCGCGCGGGCGCTGCTCATTCAAGCCACCGCCCGCGCGGGCAAGCCCGACGCGGCCGAGCGAGACCTCAAGGCGGTGGTGACCGCGCGCCGCGACGACCCTTCCCCCCTCCTCGACCTCGGTCGCTACTATCTCGGCCGGAGGCGCCCGAAGGATGCGTTGCCCCAGTTCCAGGCGGCGGCGCGGCTCAGCCCAAGCGCCGTCGAGCCCGTGGCGGGGCAGGTCCAGTCCTATCTGGCGCTGGGGCAGGCCGCGCAGGCCACGGGGGTCGTCGACGAGGCGATCAAGCAACAGCCTCGAAACCCCGATCTGCAGATCATGCTCGCGTCGATCCAAGAGCGGCAGGGCAATCTGGCCGGCGCTGAGGCCGGCTATCGCAAGGCGTTGGAGCTCGAGCCCAAGCATCTCCTGGCCGCCCGCGCGCTGGCCAGCCTCTACGAGCGCAGCCGGCGCGGCCCCGAAGCCGTGAAGATCCTCGAGGAGGCCAGTCAAGCTCACCCCACCGTCGCCGCACCGCTCGTGGATCTCGGCATCATGCAGGCGCGGGCGGGGGACTCGACCGCCGCCATCGCGACGTTCCGACAGGCCGTAGAGCGCGATCCCTCGAACCTCGCGGTGCTGAACAACCTGGCCTTCCTGCTCAGCGGCAACCCCGCCACGCTGGACGAAGCGCATCGACTCGCTCAGGTCGCCTACGCGGGTGCGCCCGGCAGCCCCTCCGCCGCCGATACGCTAGGATGGATCCTCTTCCTCAAGGGGGACCTCGCCGGAGCCGAGCGCCTACTCAGCCAGGCGCAGGCCGCCGAGCCGAACAACCCGCAGATCCACTACCACCTCGGAAAGCTCTACGCCAAGCAAGGGAAGAAACAGGAAGCCCGGACCCACCTCGAAGCGGCGCTGAAGGCTGGTGCCTTTCCTGAATCCCGGGACGCCCAGGCTACGCTGCAGCTGCTGAAATAGCCCCCCTCCTCTGCTTGTCCCACATCTTGTGGGCGCGTTCGCCCGCTCGCCACGAGCGGCGGCGGACTTCAGACGGGTGTAAAGGATCTTTACACCCATCCGGGGAAGAACTTCCCATCCAGCGTCAGAGATATCAACAACATGTGGATAACCGCGGGCGCTGTCTGCTGAAGGTGAGGGGAAAGTCAGGGGGCCGGGAACCTGCCCAATCGTCTGTGCACCTTACAGTTCCGAGGGCCCCTTGGAGGTGCACCCGCGAAACAAACAGGGAATCCATAGGTTACGCGCTTGGCAACAGGGTTGCTCTTTCTGCGCGGTCGCACAGGAACCGTGCAGTGATTTTCAAGACAGACTTGAGGAGCCGGCCAATGAGCGCAGCGACGACATACCTGGTAACTGCGGGACTGATGCTGGGGTTGATCTTGGCCCCAATGGCCGGTCCAGCGTCCGCGACTCTGAACCTCTTTACGGCGTTCCAGAACGCCGCCCTGTCCATCGACGGCGGTACGGACCCCAAGGGGGGTACCAACGCCAATCTGCAGACCGATGTCCCGAATGGGGCCACGGTGCTCGCCGCCTTTCTCTACGTGTCGGACGTGAATGGGAGCAACCCCACGCCCACCGGAAGCGTGACCCTCGCTGGGAACGTACTGAACCTCAGCACGTTCACGAAGCTCGGTCCGAACGAGAGCGCCGCCAACCACTATCGCCTGAACGTCACCAGCATCATGAAGCCCATCATCGAGGGGACGTTTGGGCTCCAGACCCACACGTACACGGAGTCCAACTTCATGGACGGGGCGGTGCTCGTTGTGGCATATCGGACCGCCGCCACCACGGGTACGGCCATCATCCTCGATGGGGAGCTCGCCCAGGCGGGTGATGTCACGACGCTCACCTTCGGCTCGCCGTACACCAGCGGCGCGGTCATCATGTCCCTGGCTTCCTCGTTCAGCTTCAACGGGTCCGGTAGCGGTACCAACCCGACGCCGGTCGGGCAGGTGACCGTCGTTGACGTGACCACGAGCTCGAACGCGACGCCGAGGGTTCTGAGCCAGTGCGCGGGCGGAAACGACGATGGCGATTTCATCGGCGCTAACGGCCAGCTCATCACCGTTGGGGGAGTCGGGGACAGCACCGGCAACCCGCACCCGCAGTGCACGGGTGGTGGTGGCGACGACGAGCTCTACGACCTCTCACAGGGTAACGCCGTGGACTCGACGCCCTTCCTCACGGCGGGCGACACCTCGATCACGTTCAATACCAATAACCCCAGCTTCGATGACAACGTGTTCGGGCTCTTCTTCACCTCGTCGATCCAGGTGACCGAGGTGGACGACCAGACGATCCCGACCGACGACGGCCCGACCGACGACGGGCCGCCCCCGACGGGCGTGCCGTATCCGGCGACCCTGCTGCTGCTCGGCGCGGGGCTCCTCGGCACGGCGATCGCGGCTCGGAAGCGCTCCTAACGCCTAGCCGGCTCTTGTAGTCAGGGGCCGCCCGGACCGAAACAGGGTCCGGGCGGCCCTTCTGTTTTCCCCGGCTTTCTTGGTCCCCCTCGGGGCCGGGTGCTACCCTGAATGGACCGCCGTGAGCACCGCGTTCCGCCGTGAGCCCGAGCCGATCGACACCGCCGTCACGCCCGCGGTGCGCCTCATCCCGCTGGGCGGCCTGGGCGAGATCGGCCTCAACATGATGCTGCTCGAGTGCGGCGACGACATCGTCGCGGTGGATTGCGGCCTCCTCTTCCCCGACGATGAGATGCCCGGCGTGGACTACGCCATTCCGGACTTCACGTACCTCCAGGAGCATCGCGAGCGCTTCCGCGCGGTGGTGCTCACCCACGGGCACGAGGACCACATCGGCGCACTCTCCTATCTGCTGCGCGAGTTCGACGTGCCGGTCTACGGGACGCCGCTCACGCTCGCCATCGCGCGGCACCGGCTCGGCGAGCACGGGCTCCTCGAGCGCGCGATCCTGCGGGCCTACCAGCCGGGCGACACGATCGAGGTGGGCTGCTTCCGCATCGTGCCGATGCGCGTGACCCACTCCATCGCGGACGGGATCGGCCTCGCCATCGAGACGCCGATGGGCCTGGTGGTCCACACCGGCGACTTCAAGCTCGACCGGCATCCGGTCGACGGCGAGGAGGCGGACTACCGCGGCTTCGCCGCGCTCGGAGCGCGCGGGGTGCTCTGTCTCTGCTCGGACTCCACCAACGTGGGCCGACCCGGACGCACCGGCTCGGAAACGGAGGTGGGTGCGGCCCTGCGCGGGCGCTTCGAGGCCGCCACCGGTCGCATCATCGTGGCGACCTTCGCGTCCCATATCCACCGCATCCAGCAGGTCATGGAGATCGCGGCGGCGTGCTCACGCAAAATTGGCCTGCTCGGGCGCAGCATGGCGGCCAACGTGGCGGTGGCCGCCGAGCTCGGCTATCTGAAGCTGCCCGAGGACGTGCTGTGGCCGCTGGAGGACCTCGCCGAGCTGCCCGCCAACCGCCAGGTCATTCTCTCGACGGGCAGTCAGGGGGAGCCCAACTCGGCCCTGGCCCTCATGGCCGCCGGCGAGCACAGGCATTTCACGGTGGGCGCCGGTGACCTGGTGATCTTCTCGTCGCGCGTCATCCCCGGCAACGAGCGGGTGATCGGTCGCGTCATCAACGCTCTGCTGCGCCGAGGGGCGGAGGTGCTATGGGAGGACGTGGCCTTCGTGCACGTGTCCGGACACGCGAGCCAGGACGATCTGCGGGACATGATCGAGCTGACGCGGCCCCGCTACTTCATGCCCGTGCACGGCGAGTATCGACATCTGCTCCAGCACGCGCGCCTGGCCACCGAGGCGGGCATTCCCGCCGAGCGCGTCTTCCTGGTGGAGGACGGCGAGGGGCTCGAGCTGTCGCCCTCGGGTGCGCGGGTGCTCGGCCCCTATCCCGCCGGTCGCGTCTTCGTGGACGGCAAGGGCATCGGGGACGTGGGCTCCGTGGTCCTGCGCGATCGGCAGATCCTCGCCGAGGCGGGCATCGTGGTGGTGGCGCTGACCATCGACGGCCTGACCGGGGCGGTCGTGGCGGGGCCCGAGATCGCGTCGCGGGGCTTCGTCTACATGCAGGAGTCGGACGCGTTGCTGGTCGAGCTCCGTGAGGCGGTGCGGGAGGCGGTGCGCGAGGCCGTCGCGCGACGGGAGGATCCCGATGTCGTCGACCGCGAGCAGGTCGGCGCGATGGTACGGACGGCGGTGCGCCGGTTCATCAACCAGCGCTTCCAGCGCAAGCCCATCGTGATCCCCGTGATCATGGACGTGTGAGGCGGGAGGCTCTCATGGCAGCCGGCAAGATCGTGGACGCGAGT
>DATEDO010000076.1:0-21272 GCA_035281625.1 Candidatus Methylomirabilota bacterium | reverse complement strand
TGCCGCGCGCGTGGGGGCCGCGCAACCGGCGGCGGCGCCCCTGCTCGGGCGCCTCACCGACGGTTACGAGCGCGTCCGCTTCGGCGACGCCGTGCTCGACGCGAGCGAGCGCGCCGAGCTCGAGGCCTGCGCCGCGGCCCTCTGACCCTTCACCGCTTCCGCCACGCGGCCACGTTGGCCTCGATCTGGCGCGAGTGGTCTTCCAGGTGCGCCGCGTAGATCTGCAGCCAATCCTCGCTCGTGTAGCGGCCCGACTGGGTGTGGCGGCCCACCCGCATCCAGGCCTCCTCGGGCAGTCGCCGCAGCAGCGCCACCGTGTTGGCGCGCACCGCGTCCACGGTGGCCAGCGCGAGCTCCAGCGGATGGGCATGGTAGTCGAAGGCCTCCGCCCAGTTGGCCTCGTCGTACCCCAGCACGAGCGGGTCAGGCTCCGCGGCCAGGAACCGGATGCGGCTGGCCGCCTGCGTCTCCGAATCGGCGCAGTGCACGGCGACCTCGTGGGCCGACCATTCCCGCGGCGCGGGCCGCCACGTCAGCGCATCGGCGGGAACGGCGGCGATGGCGGCGCGCAGCCGGGCGGGACCGGCCGCGTAGCGGTCGATGAGGGTGCGGCGCTCCGTGGGGGTGAGGGCCATGGCGCGTCCTCCTTGAGTGTGTCTACGTTACACTGCCCGCGCATGCTGGAGCTGGGGCAGGTCGTCTTCGGGGTGCGCGATCTGGAGGCGGCGACTCGCCGCATGGAGGGGCTCGGCTTCACCGTCCTCGACGGCGGCGTGCACCCCGGGCTCGGCACCGCCAATCGCATCGTTCCGCTGGGGCGGCAGTATCTGGAGCTGCTCGGCGTCGTGGACGAAAGGCTCGCCGCGGCGAGCTGGTACGGGCGGGCGCTGCTCGCCCGCGTCGCCGGCGCCGACCGCCTCGTGCGCTGGTCGCTGCGGACGGACGCCATCGACGCCGTCGCGGCCGAGCAGGGCCTCACGCCCGAGCGGCGTCAGCGCATCCGCCCCGATGGGCGCCTGCTCTCCTGGCGCGCGGCCGGCCTTCGCGCGGCCGCGGAAGCGTCCTGGCCGCCGTTCTTCATGCAGTGGGACGACCCGGCGGACTTTCCCGGCGCGCTGCCCGCCCGACACGCCAATGGGGCCCGGGGGATCGCGTGGCTCGAGGTGGCGGCGCCCGATCCCACGCGCCTCGAGCGCTGGCGCGCCAGCGGCGCCGCGCCGCTGCGGTTCATCGAGGGCCCGCCCGGCCTCGGCCGCGTGGCGGTGACGACGCCCGACGGCGAGCTTCTCCTGGGGGCCGCCTAGCCCAGGCGCCGGTGCTCGACGAGCAGGCAGCGGTCCTGCACGACCTTGATGCCGGCGCGGGCCAGGGTCTCCGCGGCCTCGTCGTTGACGATGCCGAGCTGGAACCAGGCGGCACGCGGCTTCGCGGCGACGATGTCGGCGACGTGCGGGGGAATGTCCTTGCTCCGGCGGAACACGTTGACCATGTCCACCGGTGGCGGGACCGCGACGACGGAGCGGTAGACGGGGCGGCCGAGGATCTCCTTCACGTCGGGGTAGTACACCGGCACGGGGACGATGTCGTAGCCGGCCCGCGCCATGTACTCCGGCACGTAGAAGGCGGGCTCGCCGCGCTGCGCGTCCGTCTTCATGCCGAGCACGGCGATGCGGCGGCAATCACGCACGAGCCGGGCGATGCCCTCGCGCGACGTGATGAGATTCTCCCTCCAGTCGGCCATGTCCGAAGTCTATCACTGTGCTAGCCTGACCCCCGGGAGGGACGCGGGCATGGCCATTCGAATCACGCGCGTGTACACGCGGACCGGCGACGGCGGCGAGACGGCTCTGGTGGGCGGCCGGCGTGTGCCGAAGGACGCGCCGCGCATCGAGGCCTACGGCACCGTGGACGAGCTGAACGCGATCATCGGGCTCGCGCGCGCCTTCAACGCGGAGCGGCTCAAGAAGGGCAAGGACTACCGCTGGCTGGACGCGGTGTTTCGCCGGATCCAGAACGAGCTGTTCGACCTGGGCAGCGAGCTGGCCACTCCGGAAGACGCCGTCTACGATGGGATGCATCGCGTGGGCGAGGCCCAGGTGACCGAGCTCGAGAAGCTCATGGACCGCTGCCAGAAGGATCTCAAGCCCTTGAAGTCCTTCGTGCTTCCGGGCGGCGGCCGGGTGGGCGGCTTCCTCCACCAGGCGCGCACGGTGTGCCGGCGCGCCGAGCGCCGGGTGCTGGCGCTCGCCCGCGTGGAGACGATCTCGCCCTGGCCGCTCCGCTACGTGAACCGTCTCAGCGACCTCCTCTTCGTGCTCTCGCGCTGGGTGGGCCAGCGGCTCGGCGAGACGGAGTATCTCTGGGAGCGCGGCCTCGCCGGACATGAGCGCGCCCGTCGCTGACGCCTCTCGCTACCGCATCCGCGTCGCCTCGGCGGCGGACCACGCCGCGGTGGTGCGCGAGCTCCACGCCTACATCGCCTGGCTCGGCGAGTCGATCGACGGCCAAGGGCTCGACAAGGACATCGCGAGCTGGCAGAGCGCCTACGACGGCACGCGTGGACGCTTGCTCGTGGTGGAGGCCCCGGATGGCACCGTGGTCGGCACGGCGGCGGTGCGCCTGCTCGCGGCGGGCGTGGGCGAGGTGAAGCGCATGTGGATACGCCCCGCGCATCAAGGCAAGGGTCTGGGGCGCCCGTTGATGGACGCCTGCCTGGACGAGGCGCGGGCGCTGGGCTGCCGGCGGCTGCGCCTGGACAGCGAAGACCGGCTGGCCGCGGCCGTTCATCTCTATCGGACCTACGGATTCAAGGAGATCCCCGACTACAACGGCAACCCGCGCGCGAACGTGTGGATGGAGCGCGAGCTATAGCGCCGGGCGACGTACGAGACGTGGAGGCGCCGCGGGCGGCCACCGTCGCCGCCCGCGGGATGGTGACGAGTCCACACGCGCTGGCCTCCGCGGCGGGCGTGGAGGTCTTGCGGGCGGGTGGCTCGGCGGTCGACGCGGCCATCGCGGCGGCGGCGGTGCTGAGCGTGGTGTACCCCCACATGACCAGCATCGGGGGCGACTCGTTCTGGCTCGTGCACCCGGCGCGGGAAGGCGGCGTGCGATTCCTCGACGGCGGCGGCCGGGCGCCCGCGGCGGCCACGCTCGCCGCCTTCCAGGCGCGCGGGCTCGCGGAGGTGCCCTACCGCGGGGTGCTGCCCGCCACCGTCACCGTGCCCGGCGCGGTGGCGAGCTGGGCCGAGGCGCATGCGGTGTACGGGCGCCTGCCCTTCCCGCGGCTGTTCGCCCCCGCCATCGCGCACGCCCGGGACGGCTTCGCGGTGGGCGCGCGCCTGGCGTACTGGATCGAGCGCGGAGCGGACGCGCTCGGCGAGACACCGGAGGCGGCGGCGATCTTCCTGCCCGGGGGCCGGGCCCTCCGGGCGGGCGAGCGCCTGCGCAATCCCGACCTCGCGCGCACCCTCGAGGCCATCGCGGGCGCGGGACGCGCCGGCTTCTACGAGGGCGAGGTCGCGCGGGAGATCGTGCGCTGGTCACGGGCCAACGGCGGGCTGCTCGCCGAGGCCGATCTCCGGGCGCAGCACGCGGGCTGGGGCGAAGCCATCTCCGTGCGCTATCGGAGTATCACGCTCTACGAGACGCCGCCGCCCACCCAGGGCATCTCGGTGCTGCAGATGCTGCGCCTGATCGAGCCCTTCGAGCCGGGCGGGCTCGGCTATCTCGGGCCCGATCACGTGCATGTCCTCGTGCAGGCCAAGCAGATCGCCTTCCACGACCGCGATCGCGTGCTCGCCGATCCGGACTTCGTCAAGGTGCCGGTGGAGCGGCTCCTCTCCGCCGAGTACGCGGCGGAGCGGCGAAAGCTCATCGACATGCGGCGGGCGCTCCCCTGGGACGAGGTGCCGAGCTTCGGAACGCTGGCCGGCGACACCGTGTACGTGGCCGCGGTGGACGGGGACGGCAATGCCGCCTCGCTGATCCACAGCGTCTACGGCTTGTTCGGCGCGGGGGTGGTGGCGGGGCGCACCGGCGTGGTGATGCAGAATCGCGGGGCGTACTTTAGCCTCGATCCCGCGCATCCCAACCGGGTCGAGCCGGGCAAGCGCCCCCTGCACACGCTCATCGCCTCCATGGCGTTCCGCGACGACCGCCTGTGGGCGGTGCTCGGCTGCATGGGCGCGGACGGCCAGCCGCAGATCCACCTCCAGGCCTACACCGCGATGATCGACTTCGGCCTGGACATCCAGCAGGCGGTGGAGGCGCCGCGCTGGCTCTCCGGCCGCTTCGGGCTGCTCGAGCCCCGCGATCTACTGAACCTGGAGGGCCGCTTTCCCGAGGCCACCGCCGCCGAGCTGGTCCGCCGCGGCCACACCGTGAACCGCTGGGGGCCGTGGAACGAGCGGGCCGGGCACGCGCACGGGATCACCGTGGACGCGGCGACGGGCGTGCGGCGGGGGGGCGCGGACCCCCGTAGCGACGGCGCCGCGATGGGGTATTGAGGCGCACCCTCTCGAGAGGAGCCCGGCCATGCCGTATCAGGTCTACGCGCTCAAGTACGCGGAGCGGGACACCCAGCAGTGCACGTTCTTCTTCCGCGAGCCCTCGACCGACGTCCTGACGCTCCACTTCTACCTGTGGATCATCCTCGGCGGTCCATACCCGATCGTGCTCGACACCGGCTTCTCCGCGGCCGACGCGCAGCGGCGCGAGGCCCGCAAGTGGGTGAGCCCGGCGGAGATGCTGTCGCGCGTGGGCGTGAAGGCCGCCGACGTGCCCCTCGCCCTGATCTCGCATCTGCACTGGGATCACTGGGACGGCTATCAGTTCTTCCCGGGCGCGCGGTTCTGGCTGCAGAAGGAGGAGATGGAGTTCTGGACGGGCTTCGCCGGCCAGTACGCCCACTACCGCATGTTCGCGGAGGCGGAGCCGCTGGCCGACCTGGTGAAGCTCAACTACGCGGGACGCGTGCGGCTGGTGGACGGCGAGACGCCGGTGCTGCCGGGCATCACCGCGCACTGGGTGGGCGGGCACACCGCGGGGCTCCAGGTGGTGTCGGTGGAGACGGCCAAGGGCACGGTGGTGCTCACCTCGGACGCCGCGCACTTCTACCGCAACATCGAGCGTCGCGACCCCGTGCAGATCATCACCAGCCTGCCGCAGATGCTCAAGGGCTTCGACCGGATCGAGGAAATAGCAGGCCACCCAGATCGCATCGTTGTCGGTCACGACCCCGACGTGGCGAAGCGCTTCGAGGAGTTGGAGCCCGGCATCGTCCGCATCGCATAGCCGGGCGGCGAGAAGGGGTCAGCGGCGAGGCGCCGCCCGCGGCCCGGGCGTGAGGCGTATGCCGCATACGTTGAGCGCCCGGACGCGGGCGGCAACGAAGGGGATGGCCCCTTATCGGCGTCCGCCGCCCAGCTCCTTCCTGACGATGGCGGCGCCGGCGGCGAGGGCGCGCAGCTTCCCCTGCGCCACCGCGCGGTCGAGGGGCACCATGCCGCAATTGGTGCAGGGGAAGATCCGCGCCGCGGGGACGTGCGCGAGGCCGGCGCGGATCACCGCGGCCACCGCCTCCGGCGTCTCCACGGCGTCGGTGGCCACGTCGATGGCGCCCAGCAAGATGTCCTTCCCTTCGAGCAGGCCGATCAGGCCGATGGGTACGTGCGAGGCCGCGCACTCGAGCGAGACGCCGCCGATGCGCGACCTCGCCAGCAGCGGGAAGACCTGCTCGTACTGACGCCACTCGCCGCCCAGGCTCTGCTTCCAGTCGATGTTGGCCTTGATGCCGTAGCCGTAGCAGATGTGCACGGCGGTGCGGCAGCGCAGGCCCTCCACCGCGGTGTCCAGGGCGGCAATGCCCCAGTCGCGCACCTCGTCCATGTAGACGTTGAAGGCGGGCTCGTCGAGCTGGAGCATGTCCACGCCCAGCGCCTCCAGCTCCCGCGCTTCCTCGTTCAGGAGCCGCGCCAGCGCCATGCCGAGCTTGGCCCGGCTTCCGTAGTAGCCGTCGTGAATGGTGTCCACGATGGTCATGGGGCCGGGCATGGTGAGCTTGAGGCGCCGGTCGGTCTGGCCGCGGGCGAAGCGGGCCTCCGCCGAGTGGATGGAGCCGCGGCGCCGGACCGGGGCGGTCACGGTGGGGACGTCGGCCTTGTAGCGATCGGCGCGGATGCCGACCGTCACCATCTTCGTGAAGTCCACGCCCTCGAGCGATTCCACGAAGCCCCACACGAAATGGCGCCGGCTCTGCTCGCCGTCGGTGACGATGTCGATGCCCGCGCGCTCCTGGTCGTGGATGGCGAGGGCCACCGCGTCCCGCTTGGCCTCCTCCAGCGCCGCGCCCTCTACCCGCCAGGGCGCCCAGAGCGTGCGCGGCGTGGCGAGCCAGCCCGGCTTGGGAAGGCTGCCCGCGATGGTGGTCTCGAGCATCGTGGGGCGCATGGTATCATGCGCGCCATGATCAGGCTGGCTGCGCTCGCGTCGGTCGTCGCGCTCGGGCTCGCGCTCGGCGCTTGCTCGCTCGATCCCGAGAAGCAGTGGTACAAGCCCGGGGGCAACTACTCGGCCGCCGAGTTCGAGCGCGACACCAAGGCCTGCACCAAGAGTCGCGTGCTGAACGAGGAATGCCTGCGGGAACGCGGCTGGGTGCCGCTCTCGGGCGACATCACCCCGAAGATCAAGGAAAAGCCGGCCGCCGGGTCCCGCTATTAGTCCGCGCGCCGTCGTCTTCGACTTCGGCGGCGTCCTCTGGGACATGCGCTGGGACGTCGCCCGCCAGCTCTCCGAGCGCCACGGACTGCCGCGCTCGTCGGTGTTCGAGACGCTCTATCGGACCGAGACCTGGCGTGACATCGAGCGCGGCGTGGGTGACCCCGAGGCCTGGAAGGCGCGCGCCCACGCGGAGCTGGAGACGCGGGCGGGGAAGACGCTGCCCGCGCTCCACGATGAGTGGCGGCTCTCCCAGCGGCTCATCGCCGTCAATCTGGCGCTGGTGGAGCGCTTGCGGCCGCCCTACAAGGTCTCCATCCTGAGCAATGCCGACCTGGCCCTGCGCGGCCGGCTCGTGGAAAAGCTGCGCATCGACCACCTCTTCGACGACATCGTGTGCTCGGCGGAGGTGGGCATGGCCAAGCCGGAGCCCGAGATCTTCCGGCTCGCCGCCGCGCGCCTCGGCGTTGCGCCCGGGGAGTGCGTGTTCGTGGACGACTGGGATCAGAACGTCGACGCCGCGCGAGAAGTGGGAATGACGGCCATCTGTTATCGGCGAGAAAAAGGGGACGACCTCGCGGCGCTCCTCGCCAACGCCGGCGTGGTCCCGCGATCGGTGAACGTCGAGAGAGCGGGGCATTGATGCCGCCCGTGGCCTGCTTCGTCAACTCGGGCGCCGCGCTCGCCGACGCGGTGGCGATGGCCGCGCGCGCGGACACGCTGGGCTACGACAGCGTATGGACCACCCACGGGATGGGGCGCGATGCCCTCCTGGTGCTCGCCGCCTATGGGGCGGCGGCGCCGCGGCTCGGCCTCGGCACCGGCGTGATTCCGATCTATCCGCGCCATCCCGTGCTTCTCGCTCAGGAGGCCCTCACCCTCGCCGATGTGTCGGGTGGACGCCTGCGCCTCGGCATCGGGGTGAGCCACGCGCCCATGATGGCCCAGAGCCTCGGGCTCGACATGGGCCGGCCGCTCGACGTGATGCGCGAGTACGTCACCGTCCTGCGCGGTGCGCTCACCGGCAAGGTGCAGCACAAGGGCGCCCGGTATCGGGTGGCCTGGCAGATCGGGATGCCGCGCCTCCCCGCTCCGCCGCCGATTCTCCTCGCCGGCCTCGGGCCGAGGATGCTCGAGCTTGCCGGCGAGCTCGCCGATGGCGTCGTGCTCTGGCTGGCCGCGCCCGACTACATCCGACGCGAGGCCCTGCCGGCGATTCGCCGTGGCCGCGAGCGCGCGGGCAAGCCGCTCGCCGGGTTCGAGATCGTCGCCGCCGTTCCGGCCGCCATCACCGTGGACCGGGGCGCCGCCCTTGGCCTCTTCCGTGGCGAGCTGACGCGCTATCTGGCCCTGCCGTTCTACCGCGCCATGCTCGAGAAGAGCGGCTTCGGCGCGGAGGTCGCCGCCTATGACCGCGCGCCGAGCCCCGACGCGGTCCCCGAGCGCCTGGCCACCGCCCTCGGGTCCGTGGGTGACTACCGCGCGCTCGCCGCCTTCGTGGCCACGCATCGAGACGCCGGCGTCACCCTGCCGGCCATCCGTCCCATCGGCTTCCCCGACGCGCCCCACTACCTCCCCACGCTGGAGGCAGGCGCGACCTGCTGACGCGGTGGGCACGGGACCCGTTCCGTACCGCGACCTCTCGGCGCTGCTGCGCGCCCTCGCCGTCCGCCCCGAGGATCCGGGTACCGCGGCCCTGATCGCGCGGCTTCGCCCCGCGCGGCGCGCCGGCGAGTTCGACCGGACGCAGTTCATCGCCATGTGCCGGTGGAAGAGCCCGCGCGCCGTGCGTCACTACCGCCGGCACTCGCCGGCGATGATCCGGCGTGTGTCGCGCGCGGTGCTCGGCACCCGCGACGAGGCGCGGCGCATGACCCTCCTCACCGCGCTCGCCGGCGTCAGCGTGCCCACCGCGTCGGCCGTCCTCACCCTGCTGGAGCCGCGCCGCTACGGCGTGCTCGACATCCGCGTGTGGCAGCTTCTCCACGCCCTGGGCGCGGTGCGCTCGCGGCCCGACGGGCGCGGCTTCCGGCTCGCCCACTGGCTGGAGTTCCTCGCCCTGCTGCGCGCGCAGGCGCGGGCGCGCAGCGTGTCCGTCCGGGCCGTCGAATGGACGCTCTTCGGCTATCACCAGACGGTGCAGACGGGACGGCTCTACGAGCGAGCCCGCCGGGTCAAGCGCGCCCCGCGAGCGCTCGCCGGAGCTGGTCGAGGTGATCGGCGTCGTGCGAAGCCATGAGGCCCGCGAACTGGGCCAGCGTGAGCGGTCCCCTCACGGGGTGTATGCCGCGCCGCTCCCACTGGGCGGGGGTCAGATGGCGGAGGAAGGCGAGCGATTCCGCCCGCCGGCGCCGGAACGTCTCCAGCGCCTCGGCGGTGTCGTTGCGCCGGTACTGCCGATCGTCCACCCAGCGCTCGGGGGCCCCGCCGTCGTCGTAGCGCGGCTCGTCCCGGTCGAGCATGGCCTGGAAGAAGGCGAGGAAGGGCTCCTCGGTGTCCCGCACGTGGCACACGATCTCCTTCGCGCTCCAGGCATGGACGGACGGGCGCCGGGACAGGGTGGCATCGTCCGCATCCGCGATGGCCGCGGCAAGGTCGTCGGGCGTGCGCGCGAGGCGCGCCAGGGGCTCGTCCATGATCGTGCCCCCCTCCGCGCCGCGCTCGGCGTCGGTCACCAATTGATGGAAGAGGTGGGACTCCCGGGCGTAGAAGCCCTCCGTGTGGAACGAGTCGCCGAGGCCGAGGCCGGCATAGTCCAGGTGATGGCCCACCTCGTGGAGGAGGGTGCGCAGGAAGGTGCGAAAGGCGACCACCCGCCGCCGCTTGGCCGTGCGCATCCAGAGGGTGATCAGCGGCGGACCGCCCCTGCGGGCTTCCCACTCGTAGAGGCCGTGGAGCTCGCCCCACTTCGCGTGGGGCCGTGCCGCCAGCACCTGCACGCGCACCGGCGGCAGGCGGAGGGCGCCGGCCAGCGCCGAGACCAGTCGCTGGGCGGCGGCCTCGGTGGGCGCGCGCTGCTCGCCGCTCAGCGCCCGCGCCAGCTCGGCGACGTGGGGGCGCAGCGCCTCGGCGTGGGGCAGCGGGACGGTGGTGATGCCGTCGCTGCGGAGATAGACGGCCTGCTGCGCGCGCGTGAGCCGCTTGAAGTAGGCGAAGGGCATTCGCCCACCATCTTACGGCCCCGCCGCTAGCGGCCGGACCAGCTGGGCTTGCGCTTCTCCAGGAAGGCGCGGGCGCCCTCCAGGCGGTCCTCGGTGGTACGGAGCAGGGTGGAGAGGTCCCCCTCGAGACGGATGCCGTCGGCGAGCGGCAGGGCCAGCCCGCCCACCACCGCTTCCTTGGCGTACCGCAGCGCGATGGGCGCCTTGGCGGCGATGCTGCGCGCGAAGGCGAGCGCCGCCGTCGTCAGCTCCGCCGCGGGGATCACACGTTCTACCAACCCGATGCGAAAGGCTTCCTCCGCGGACACCCGCATGCCGGTCAGGATCATCTCGAGCGCCTTGCCGCGGCCGATCAGCCGGGGCAGCCGCTGCGTCCCGCCGCCGCCCGGGATGATGGCGAGATCGATCTCGGTGAGGCCGAGCCGGGCGTCGTCGGCGGCGATACGGATGTCGCAGGCCAGCGCCAGCTCGAGCCCGCCCCCGAAGGCATAGCCGCGAATGGCGGCGATGATGGGCTGCGGGCAGCGGTCCATGGCCTGCCGGAAGTCGATGCGCTTGCGCTCCTCCCGGAACCGGGTGGGGACGAGCGGCTCCACGAACTCGCGGATGTCCGCGCCGGCGGAGAAGGCCCGGTCGCCCGCCCCTGTGATCAGTACCACGCGCACGGAGTCGTCCGCGGCCAGCCGCATGAACACCTCGGTCAGCTCGCGGCGCATGGCGTTGTTCATGGCGTTGTGGACTTCGGGCCGGTTCAGCGTGACCGCGGCCACGTGCTCGGCCACCTCGTAGCGGATCGCCTCGTAGGTCATGGGGCCTTCCCGCCGACCACGCCCCGGCGGCGGAGATCGGTGATCTCGCCGTCGGCGTAGCCGGCCTCGCGCAGCACGGCATCGGTGTGCTGGCCGAGGGTGGGCGGAGGCCCCGCGTCCTCGGCCTGCGTCTCGGAGAAGCGGAGGGGCTGGCCCATCAGGGTGAGGGGACCGCGCTCCGGGTGATCGTACTGGACGACCATCTTGTGATGCCGCACCGCCGGGTCCTTCATGAAGTCCAGCATGGTCTGGGTGCCCGCGGCGGGGATGTCGTGGTCGGCCAGGATCTTCAGCCACTCCGCCCGCGGCTTGGAGGCGAAGGTCTCCTCGAGGAGCGTCATGAGCTCGTCGCCGTTGTCCCGCCGCGCGAGCCACGACCCGAAGCGCGGATCATTGGCCATCTCGGGATGCCCGATGGCCTGGCAGAGCTTGCGCCAGAACGACTGATTGCCGACGGCCAGGAAGAACCACTCGCCGTCCTGCGCCTGATAGATGCGGTAGGTCGGGGTGTCCTTGTAGGTGCGCTCGAGGCCCGGATAGTCCACCACGCTGCCGGACTGGAGCGCCATCACGCCCTGCAGGAGCGACGTGCGCACGTGCTGGCCGCGGCCGGTGCGCTCGCGCACGAAGAGGGCGGCGAGGACGGCCTGACCGGCCAGCGCGGCGGTGTAGTAGTCGGTGACCGCGATGCGCATGTACTTGGGCGGCCCCCCGAAGCCCTGCGCCGCCATCACCCCGCCCATGGCCTGGAGCAGCGGATCGAAGCCCGGCCGCTCGGCGTAGGGGCCATCGGGCCCGAACGCGGTCACCGAGGCGTAGATGATGCGCGGGTTGACCGCGCGCAGATCCTCGTAGCCCACGCCCAGACGGTCCACCACGCCGGGCCGCATGTTCTCCATGGCCACGTCGGCGCGCCGAGCGAGGCGGTGCACGATGGCGCGGCCGTCCGGCTCCTTCAGGTTCACCGCGAGCGAGCGCTTGCCGCGGTTCCAGCCGTAGAAGCCGGGGAGCTCGCGGAACGAGTCGCCCTCGATGCCCTCGACCTTGATGACGTCGGCGCCGAGATCGGCCAGCATCATCGCGGCGTACGAGCCGGCGATGTACGACGTCAGGTCGACGACGGTGATATTGCAGAGCGGACCTTGGCTCATCGGTCGGGTCGGACGCCCGGACGGATCACCATCAGCGGGGGCCTCGACCTCGTTTCCGCTCGCCTCGCCTGCGCCGGCGGCTCGCCAAACGCCCCCGCTCTCCCGCTCGGACGCCGGCGGCACCGGTGGGCCGCCGTCATCCTGAGACATGCTGGGCGATCAGCTCGCGGTGATATTCGGCGTCGCCGAACTGGACCTCGAGGGACTTGGCCCGCTTGAAGTAGAGGTGGAGATCGTACTCCCAGGTGAAGCCGATGCCCCCGTGCACCTGTATCGCCTCGCCGCACACCTTGCGCGCCGACTCGCTCACGTAGGACTTGCAGATGGACGCGGCGACGGCCGCGTCTTCGGCGCCGGCCTCCAGCGCCCACGCCGCGTAGTAGACGGCGGAATGGCTGTTCTCCACCTCCATGAGCATCTCCGCGCACTTGTGGCGGATGGCCTGGAAGGTGCCGATGAGCTGCCCGAACTGCTCACGCACCTTGGCGTAGCCCACGGCCATGTCGAGGGAGCGCCGGGCGGCGCCCAGCATCTCCGCGGAGGCGCACACCGCGGCCCGGCGCAGCGTGGATTCCAGGATGGCGGTGGCGCCACCCGCGTTGCCGACAAGCCCGTCCGCGCTCACGCCCGCGCCCTCCAGCCGCAGCTCGGACCATCGGGTGCCGAGGTCCATGCCGGTCACGGGCTTGAGCGAGGCGCCGGCGCCCTTCGGGTCCACCAGGAACAGCGAGAGGCCCTCGGGGCCGCGCGCCGGGACCAGCACTGCGTCGGCCACGTGGGCCCACGGCACGAAGCGCTTCACGCCGGTGAGCGTCCAGCCGTCGCCCGCGCGGGCCGCGGTGGTGGTGACGCCCGCGGGGTCGCAGTCGAGGCGGTCTTCCTGGAGCGCGGCGGTGAGGCGCGCGCGGCCCGAGGCGACGGCGGGCAGCCACTTCTCCTTCTGCGCCGCCGAGCCGCCGAGCAGGATCGGGAAGCCGCCCAGGACCACGCTGGCGAGGAAGGGTCCGGGATAGGCGGCGCGGCCCATCTCCTCGTGGACCAGGGCCAGCTCGACGAGCCCGAGCCCGGCGCCGCCGTACTGCTCGGGGAAGGGAAGCCCGAGCCAGCCGAGCTTGGCCATCTCGCCCCAGAGCGGCGCGCCGTAGCCCGTCTTGTCGTCCATCATCGCGCGCACGTGCTCGGGCTTGCAGTGCTCGTCGAGCAGCGCGCGGGCGGAATTCCGCAACAGGATTTGATCGTCGCTGAACGAGAAGTTCATCGGGCGCCTCCCCGGTCGGCGCGCGATTCCTTGGGCAATCCGAGGATGCGCTCGCCGATGACGTTCTTCTGGATCTCCGAGGAGCCGGCGTAGATGGTGCCCGCGCGCGACCAGAGGAAGCCGTAGGCCCACGTGCCCATCTCCCCCACCGCGGTGTCGATCTCCAGCGCGAGCTCGGCCGGCGCGCCGTCGGTGAGCTGGCCGTAGGGGCCGAGGATCTCCTGCGCGACCTCCATGAAGCGCTTCTCGAACTCGGAGTACGAGAGCTTGGTGAGCGAGCCCCCCGCGCCGGGATGCTCGCCCCGCTCGAGCTGGGTGAGGACCCGGAGGGCGTTGTAACGCTCCACCTCGAGGTCGGCCCAGATCTTGGCGACGCGCTGACGCACGATTGGGCTCTCGATGAGCGGGCGGCCGTTGCGCATGAGCTTCTTCGCCGCGCCGACGAGACGGTGATACTGCGACGCGTAGCCGGAGATGCGCGCGAGCGAGCGGCCGCCCCGCTCGTAGCCCAGCGTGGTGTTGGCGATGGCCCAGCCCTCGCCGAGCTTGCCGATCTGGTTCTCCTTCTCCACGCGGGCGTTCGTCATGAACACCTCGCAGAACTCGGCCGAGCCGGTGATCTGCTTGAGCGGCCGCACCTCGACGCCGGGCTGGCGCATGCTCATGAGGAAGCAGGTGATGCCCTTGTGCTTGGGCGCCTTCGGGTCGGTGCGCGCGAGCAGCAGCCCCCAGTCCGCCACCTTGCCTCCGCTGGTCCAGATCTTCTGTCCGTTCACCGCGAAGTGGTCGCCCTTGTCCTCCGCGCTCGTCTTGAGCGACGCCAGGTCGGAGCCGGAGTTGGGCTCCGAGTAGAGCTGGCACCACATCTCCTCCGCGGTGAGGATCTTCGGGAGATACCGCTTCTTCTGCCACTCATTGCCGTGCACCACGATGGTGGGCCCCACGATGCCGAGCCCGAGCCCATTGGTGGGCGCGGGCGCGGACGCGCGCGCCATCTCGTCGGCGACGATCGCCTGCTCCATCGGCCGCGCGCCCTGCCCGCCGTACTCCGTGGGCCAGCCCATGCCGAGGAAGCCGCCGTCGTAGAGCGTGCGATGCCAGATCTTACGTTCTTCCAACGTGCGAGGCGGGGACGACGGCAGGTTCTGCTCCAGCCAGGCCCGGACCTGCTTGCGGTATGCGATGTCCTCGGGCGAGTAGTTGAGATCCATGGCGGGCCTCCTGGGGGTCGAGCGGTACGCCCGTTTTCTAGCACGGCCCCCAGAGTCGGTCAACACGGCACGGCGCGTTATACTGTCGCCATGAAAGCCCTCATCGTCGTCCTCGTGGTCCTGGCCGTGGTGATCGGCGGATTTTTCATGTGGGGAGTGGGCGTGAACAACCGCCTCATCACCTCCGAGCAGGGCGTGAACGCGGCCTGGGCGCAGGTGCAGACGGTATATCAGCGCCGCGCCGACCTCATCCCCAATCTGGTGGAAACGGTGAAGGGCTTTGCCGCGCAGGAGCGTACCGTGCTGGAGGAAGTCACGCGGGCGCGCGCGAGCGCCTCCCAGATGCAGCTCACGCCGGAGATGCTCAACGATCCGCAGGCGCTCCGGCGATTCCAGGAAGTCCAGGGCCAGCTCGGCGGCGCGCTCTCCCGGCTCCTCGTCACCGTGGAGCGCTATCCCGAGCTCAGGTCGAACCAGAACTTCCTGGCCTTGCAGAGCCAGCTCGAGGGCACCGAGAACCGCATCGCCGTGGAGCGGCGCCGCTTCAACGAGACGGTGCAGGCCTATAACACCCAGATCCGCGTCTTTCCGGCCAGTCTGGTCGCCGCCTTCCGCGGGTTCAGGGAGAAGGCGTACTTCGAGGCGGCGCCGGGCAGCGAGGCCGCGCCCAAGGTCAGGTTCTAGCGGGGACGGCCGCCAGAGGAGTCTTCCCTGTTCCCGCTGCGCTGGCCGCTCGCGCTGATCCTCGTCATCCTGACGGCGTCCACCCTGGCCGCCGCCCTGCCCATTCCGCCGCCGCCCACTCGGCGGATCAACGACTTCGCGGGCGCGCTCTCCGCGGCCGACCGCGACCGCCTGGAGGCCAAGCTCGCGGGACGCGAGGCGGGAAGCCGGAACCAGGTGGTGGTGGCCATCTTCCGCTCGCTGGACGGCGAGAGCCTGGAAGACTATTCCATCCGGCTCGCCGAGCAGTGGAAGGTAGGGCAGAAGGGCCTGGACAACGGGGTCATCTTCCTCGTCTTTCTCCAGGATCGGAAGATGCGCCTCGAGGTGGGGTACGGGCTCGAGCCGACGCTGACCGATGCGGTGGCGTCCGCCATCCTCAGCACCGCGGTGGCTCCGCGCTTCCGTGAGGGCCGTATCGCCGACGGTATCGCCGCGGGCCTCGACGCCATCGACGCCGCCATTCGGGGGGAGTTCCGGGGCGCGCCGCGTGAGACGCGGCGCGACGACGGCATCCCCGCGGTGGTACCGCTGCTCTTCGTGGTGCTGGTCATTCTCGGCATCGTCTTCTCCGCGTACCGGAACGCCGCGTACGCGCGACGCAACGGGTGGACGGGTGGCTCCCACGGCTGGGGCCGGCCCTCTTCCGGAGGCTGGGGCGGCGGGGGATTCGGCGGCTTCTCGCGAGGCGGCGGCTCGTCGGGCGGCTTCAGCAGTGGCGGCGGCTCGTTCGGCGGCGGCGGCTCGAGCGGGAGCTGGTGATGGCGCGCCATCCCCGGTGGGTCCGCGACTTCGCCTCCGAGCGCGATCTCGACGACGTGGCCGCGGCGGTGGCGCGGGCCGAGCAGCGCACCGCGGCCGAGATCCGCGTGCATCTCGACCATCGCTGCGCGGGAGATCCGCTGACGCGCGCGGTCGCGGTGTTCGAACGCCTGGCCATGCACCGCACCGAGCATCGCGCGGGCGTGCTCGTCTACGTCGCGGTGGAGGATCACAAGCTCGCGGTGATCGGCGACGCGGGCATCCACGAGCGCGTGGGCCAGCCCTACTGGGATGCCCTGGTCGCGCGCGTGCTCGCCCACCTGCGCGAGGGCCGGCCCCGCGAGGGCCTCGTGCTCGCGGTGGAGGAAGTGGGCGCGGCCCTCGCCGCGCACTTCCCACGCCGCCGCGACGATCGCAACGAGCTGCCCGACCGGGTGAGCCTCGAATGAGCCGGCGTGCTATGCTCGCCCCGCCATGACCAAAGACGAGCTGCCCACTCCCGCCCTTCTCCTCGACCTCGATCGGTTCGAGCGCAACATCCAGAAGATGGCCGCCCACGTGAAAGCGGTGGGCAAGAAGCTCCGCCCGCACGCAAAGACGCACAAGTGCCCGGAGATCGCGCGGCGCCAGATCGCCGCCGGCGCGGTGGGCGTCTGTGTCGCCAAGGTGGGCGAGGCCGAGGTGATGGCGGCGGCGGGGATCCGCAACCTCCTCATCACCACCGAGGTGGTGGGAACGGAGAAGATCGGCCGGCTCCTCCGCGTGCTCGACCGGAACCCGGAGACGCTGGTCGTGGTGGACAACGCGGAGAACATCCGCGAGCTGGCCGCCGCGATGGCCCGCGCGGGCAAGGTGCTGAACGTGCTCGTGGACATCGAGGTGGGCGGCCGCCGCACGGGGTGCGAACCGGGGGAGCCGGCGCTGCATCTGGGAAAGCTCGTGTCCAACGAGCGCACGCTCAACCTGCGTGGACTTCAGGGCTATGCCGGGCACTGCGCTCACGTGGTGGGCTGGGCGGCGCGGCGCAAGGCCTCGCACAAGTGGATGCGGCGGCTCATGAAGACCCGCGACCTCTTCGAGCGGCACGGCCTGGCGACGGAGATCGTGACGGGGGGCTCCACCGGAACGTTCGACATCGATCCCGAGCTGCCCGGGCTCACCGAGCTCCAGTCGGGCTCCTACTGCGTGATGGATATCGACTACCGGCGCATCGGGGCCAAGGGCGGCAAGGTCAATGATCAGTTCGAGATGGCGCTGACCGTGCTGACCACGGTGGTGAGCCGACCCACCGCCGAACTGGCCATCGTCGACGCGGGCTTCAAGGCCTTCTCCACCGACCGGCCGTTCGTCCCCGAGACCGTGGAAGCGCCCGGCCTGGAGTACTCCTGGGCCGGCGACGAGCACGGCCGCCTCACCATCACCGATCCCGACCGGGCGCCACGCCTCGGTGACCGCATCGAGTTCTTGCCGCCGCACTGCGACCCCACCATCAACCTCTACGACCAGATCTACGCCATGCGCGGCGCGAAGGTCGAGGCGGTGTGGGACGTGGCCGGCCGCGGCAAGGGCCAGTAAGACCCGCCGCGGGGCCGGCATGACACGGGCCCTCGTCATCAGCATCGACGGCTTCGCGGGGTTCTACTGGGACGAGCCCGGCCTGCGCATCCCGACTCTCCGCCGTATCGCTGAGCGGGGCGTGGTGGCGCCCCGGATGGAGGCGGTGTTCCCCACCACCACGTGGCCCACTCACGTGAGCCTGGTCACCGGCGTGCGGCCGCGCACCCACGGCGTGGTGGGCAATCACATCCTGGACCGCGCCACCGGGGTCGCGCAGGATCTCACCGGCGATCCCATCTACGACGCCGCGGCCATCCTGCGCGTCCCCACCGTGTACGATCGCGCGCACGCCGCGGGTCGGTCGACGGCGGCGGTGGACTGGCCCTGCACCCGCCACGCTGCCGGCCTCGACTGGAACCTGCCCTTCTTCAAGGACCAGCGCGTGTTCGAGATCCACACCGCGCGCGAGGTATGGCAGGAGCTGGCCGGCCTCGGCTATCCCATGGAGCGTCAGGGCGAGTGGGCGCAGCTGCCCAAGCGCTTTCTCAAGGATGCCATGGTGGCGGACGTGGCCGCGCAGCTCGTTCGCGGTCGCCGCCCCGACCTCCTGCTCCTGCACTTCCTCTGCGCGGACAGCCATCAGCACCTCTACGGGCCGCGCTCGCCGGAGGCCCGCTGGGCCATCGAGTACATCGACGGGCTGATCGGCCGCGTGCTCGCCGCGCTGCCCGCGAGCGCGCTGGAGCGCGACACCGCGGTGTTCGTGGTCTCGGATCACGGGTTCCTGCCGTCCGACCACGAGATCCGGGTCAACGTCCATCTCCGCCGGCGCGGGCTGCTCGCGGTGGACGCCGACGGCCACATCGCACGGAGCGCCGCGCGGCTCGTCATGAATCACGGGGCGGGCTACGTGTACCTCGACGGCGCCGGCGATCGCGAGCGCCTCGCCGCCGATCTCGCGCGTGAGCTGGCCGGGCTCGAGGGGGTCGCCGGCGCCTGGCCGGCCGCGGAGTACGAGGCGCTGGGCCTCGCCGCGCCAGCGGACAACGCCCTCGCGGGCGACCTCGTCCTCGAGGCCGCGCCAGGCTATTGCTTCGGCGACGAGGCGCGGGGGGACGCGCTCCACGCCGCGCCGAAATACCGCGGCACCCACGGCCAGCGGGCCGAGCACCCCGACAATGCCGCGTTTTTCCTCGCCGCCGGGGCCGGGATGCGGAAGGCGGCGACGCTGGGACGCATCACCAGCCGGGACGTTGCGCCCACCGTGGCCGCGGTGCTGGGAATCGAGATGGGGCCGGTCGAGGGCCGCCGCCTCGACGAAGCGCTCGCCTAGCCGGCCGCCGGGAAGGGGCCAGCCGCTTCGCTGCCGCCCGGCGCGCCCGCAGAGCCTACGCTTCGACGACGGCGGGGAGGGCGCGCTCGTCGGCGAGGGTCCCGCCCGCGGTGATGCGAGCCCAGTGGCGGTCCCAGTACTCGCGGAACGTCGCCCAGACGTCTTCGTGTGTGCGCCGCTCGAACAGACGCCGCCGGCAGTCCGCGGCGTGCCCGAGGCCCTCCGTGTACCAGGCGAGATGCTTCTGCATTTGCACCAGCGCGTACTTCTCCCGGAAGTGCCCGCGGATGAGGGCGCAATGGCGGGTGATCACGCCCCACTTGTAGTCGCGCCGGCCGTCGAGGGAGAGTGCGTCGAAGTCCTCGCTGAAGATCCAGGGGCGGCCGAGCGCGCCGCGGCCGACCATCACCGAGGCGCACCCGGTCTCGGCGGCCATGCGCCGCGCATCGGCCATCGAGCGCACGTCGCCATTGCCGGTGACGGGCACACCCACCGCCCTTACCACGTCGGCGATGATCTCCCACGGGGCCCGGCCGGTGTGACGCTGCGCCCGCGTGCGCGGATGCACGGTGATGGCATCCACACCCTCGGCCTCGGCCATCTGGGCGACCTCGACCGCGTTCAGGTGCTCGTCGTCCCAGCCGCCCCGGATCTTGATCGTCAGGGGCACCGAGAGCACGCGCCGCATCGCGCGCAGAATGCGCGCGGTCGCGGCGACGTCGCGCATCAAGGCCGCCCCCTTGCCCTTGCCGGTGATGCGCGGCATGGGGCAGCCCATGTTGAGATCCACGATGTCGGCGCCCAGCCCCTGCAGCTTCTCGGCGGCCCGGCAGAGGACGTCGGGGTCCTTGCCGAGGAGCTGCATGGCCAGCGGCCGCTCCTCGGGGTAGTAGGCGGCGATGTCGTCGGCGTGGGGATGGTGGGTGAGCAGCGCCGCCGCGTCCATCTCCTCGGTGGTGGTGAGCCCACTGCCGCACTCGCGCACGATGAGCCGGAAGGGGGCGTTGGTGATGCCCGCCATGGGAGCCATGCGCGCGAGCGTGGGGATCTCGACCGGGCCGATCTTCATCACGAATCCAGTATAACCGCCGGCCCCGGAGGAGCTCAGCCGATGGGATGCCAGTCGCGCGGCGCCTGCTCCGGGCCGGAGCAGCGGTGGAGGTCGAAGCTCACCGGCACGGGGTAGCCGGCGTTCGGCCAGCGGGGCTGGGGACCGGTGAGGCGGAGGCGGCCGTCCGCGGGATAGAACGTGTAGACGAGCGCGCCACCCGTGACGCCGGCCGCGGAGAGGGGAAGCGGCGACGGGATCTCGACCACCGCAACGGGCCACGGGAAGGTGAGGCTGCCGGCGGCGCCCGCGCTGCCGGGTCGTTCCTGGAACTGGCCGACCAGCGGCGCGCCGTCGGCGCCCCAGCCGACGACGCGGCCGCTGACGCCGACGCCGCTGAACACCACCTTGCAGTCCGCGCCCCAGCGGCCCACGAGCTGCCGCGCGACGTCGCTGGGTGGGCGCAGGCTCACCCCCGGGCCACGGCTCTCGAGGGTGTCGCTGGTGGCGCACCCGGCAAGAAGGCTCAGCGCCAGAAGCGCGATGACGGGGCTTCGCGCCATCCGGCGGCTATTCCCAGGCCGGGGTGAGCGCGCCGCGGGCGTCCCGACGGTGCGGCACCCACGCGAGGGCGAGGAGCGTGACTCCGATGTTGGCCTTGCTCGGCTTGAGCGTGAGCGGCTCCAGCACCTGCTGGCCGGGATCCATCTCGGCGGCGACGGCCTCGCTCTCCCGCTTGAACTCCGCGTCGAGGCCGGCGAGCTGCTGCTGGAGACTCTCCACGCTCTCCTTGGCGCGGGAGACGTCCTGCGCTTCCTTCATCGCCCGGCCGGCCCCGCGCGCCGCGGTGGTGGCCCGGCCCAGCGTGGTGGCGCTCACCGGCTTGCGCCCCAGGAAGGCGCCGAGCAGGGTTGCGCCGACGGAGATGGCGACCTGGAGGCCCTGCTGGGTCACCTGCCCGGACTCGCGCTCCACCGCTTGCTCGGCGCGCCGCACCCGTTCCTGGAGGGCGGCGATCTTCGGGGCGTACTTCTGGCGGAGCTTTTCCACCGCGGCGTCCCGCGCTTCCCGCGCGCCGTGATGGATGCGCGCCCGGAAGTCCGCCTCGGACTCCCCGGGACGCGAGACCTCCTTCGCGGCGGGGCAGGCGAGCAGCTCGAGGGACCGGGTGCGGAACAGCCAGGTCGAGAAGTCACGGCTCCAGTCCGCATAGCTCTTCTTCTTCGTGGCGGCGGCCGGCAATTCGGCGAACGCCGCTCCTCCCGCCGGCTCCGTCTCGAGATCCGCGAGCGCCACACCCGCCTCGCGCGCCTGCTCCCAGTCCACCGACACGGCGCCGCCGCCGATCGGGACGACCACGGTGACGTCCTGGCTGGCGTCGATGCCACGCCTGGCGTCCGCGAAGCGGACATGGGCCGCGCCGAGCAGCATGGGGGTGTAGACGAGGCTCCCGCCCGAGCCACGCACCGGGAGGAAGTGCTGCGGGATGTCGGGCGGCAGGACGGGCCGCGCCGGGCCTGCCGGGACCGGGGAGGACGCGGC
>DATEDO010000075.1:0-9758 GCA_035281625.1 Candidatus Methylomirabilota bacterium | reverse complement strand
ACGGTCGGCGGCGAGGCGCATCATGTCCCCGAGCTGTCGGGCGTGCCGGTGGCGCGGCTGCTCGCGGAGACGGCGGGCGCGCCCGCGGTTGTGGACAACGACGTCAACGCGCTGGCGCTGGGCGAGTCGCGCTGGGGCGCCGGGCGTGGCCGCCGCTCTCTGGTGCTCCTCGCCATCGGCACCGGCGTGGGCGGAGGCATCGTGCTGGACGGCCGTCTGTACCGCGGGGCCGGCGGCTTCGGCGGCGAGCTGGGCCACGTGCCGATCGAGCTCCACGGCCGGCCCTGCGTCTGCGGCGCCCGTGGTTGCCTGAAGGCGCATGTGGCGGGGCCCGACCTCGCCGCCGAGGCCACGCGCCGGCTGGGCCGGCCCGTGGACGCAGCCGCGCTCTTCGCGCTCGCCGCCGCCGGGGACGCCGCCGCCGAGGCGGTGGTCGCGGACGCCACCGAGGCTCTGGCCGCGGGGCTCACCATCATCGTCAACGGGCTGAACCCCGAGATGCTGCTCGTCGCCGGCAGCGTGGGCCGCGCCTTCGCGGCCCGCGAGGCCGATCTGCGCGCGCGCCTGGCCCGCCGGGCCTACGCCGCCGCTCTCGCCTCCACCCGCCTGGCCTTCCTCGATCTCGGCAAGGACGGCTCCGTGCGCGGCGGCGCCGCGCTTGTCCTGCACGAGCGCGAGCGGCTACACTCGCCCCCGTGAGCGTACCCTCCCTCACCCGGCGGGCGATGCTGGGCGGCGCTCTGAGCCTCGCGGGCGCGGGCCTGCTGCCCCGTGTCGCGCGTGGGGGTGCCGACGAGCTGGACTTCGCGTCCGCGCTGGACGCGGCCCGCGCCATCCGGGCCGGCAAGGTCTCCTCGGTCGAGCTGACGAATCGAATGCTCGCCCGCATCGCGCAGCACAACGGTCGCCTGAACGCCATCGTCACGCTGACCGCCGACACGGCGCTTTCCCGCGCGCGGGCCGCCGACGCGGCCCGCGCGCGCGGCGAGTGGTGGGGCCCTTTTCACGGCGTGCCCGTCACCATCAAGGACACCTACGAGGTGGACGGGGTCCGCACCACCGCGGGGCTGGTCGGGCTCAAGGACAACGTCGCGCCCCGGGACGCGGTGGTGGTGACCCGGCTCAAGGACGCGGGCGCGGTTGTCCTGGGCAAGACCAACGTGCCGCCGGGCGCCGCGGACTGGCAGAGCTACAACCCCATATTCGGGCAGAGCAACAATCCCTGGGATCTCGGCCGGACCCCCGGCGGCTCGACCGGAGGCGGCGCGGCCGCCCTGGCCGCCGGGCTCTGCTACCTCGAACCCGGCAGCGACCTGGCGGGATCCATCCGCATCCCCGCCCATTTCTGCGGGCTCTACGGACACAAGCCCACGCTGGATCTCGTCCCCCAGCGGGGCCACATCCCGCCGCCCCCCGGCATCCCGGCGACCCCGCCCTCGTTCCTGCCCGTGGCGGGACCGCTCGCGCGCTCGGCCGCCGACCTCCGGGCGGCAATGGAGGTGCTGGGCGGCCCCGACGAGGCGGAGACGCGCGGCTATCGCTGGGCGCTCCCGCCCGCCCGCGGCGCGCGGCTGCGTGACTATCGAATCGGCTACGTCCTCGACCATCCCCAGTGCGCGGTGTCCCAGGAGGTCGGCGCTCCGCTGGCCGCCGCCGTCGAGGCCCTGCGCAAGGCGGGCGCCACGCTCGCCGAGGGCTGGCCACCCGGCGTCAACCCCTCCGAGCAGTACGAGACCTACTTCTTCTTCCTCGCGGCGCTCTACACACCACCGGCGCGTGACGAGCAGCTCGACGAGCTGCGCCGGCTCGCCTCGGTCCGCGACGGCTCCCCGGTCTCGCGCTGGGCCGCTGCGCTCACCGCCGATATTCGTCAGTTCCGCGCCATGGACGGTCGCCGCCGCGCCGCCCGCGCGGCGTGGAGCAGCTACTTCCGGACCCATGACGCCTTCCTGATGCCGACCGCCTTCGTGACCGCCTTCCCGCACGACCACTCGCTGAACCAGCTGCACCGGGTGCTGACGACGCCGGCGGGCCTGCGACCGTATCTCGACCTCTCATTCTGGATCGCCTTCGCGTCCCTGGCGGGTCTTCCCGCCACCACCGCGCCGGTGGGACGCGCGCAGAGTGGACTCCCCGTCGGCATTCAGATCGTCGGGCCCTATCTCGAGGACGCCACCCCCATCGACCTCGCGGGGAGGCTCACGGAAATCCACGGCGGCTTCACGCCGCCCCCTGGTTTCTAGGTCCCGGGCGCCGGCTAGCCCGCCGGTTCGCCGGCGTTGACGGGGAGGACCTGGCCGGAGATGTTGCGCGCGGCGGGGCTGCAGAGGAAGGCGGCCGCCGCCGAGATGTCTTCCGCGGTGGCCATGCGCTTGAGCGGCGAGCGCTCCAGCATCAGCGTGCGCATGGCCTCGGGCGTCATCCCCCGCTGCTTGGCCTGGCCCTCGATGACGCGATCGATGCGGTCGCCCTCGATGGCCCCCGGCGCCACGCAGTTGACGGTGATGTTGTGAGGCGCCAGCTCGAGCGCCATCCCGTACGTCATCCCCACCTGCCCGGCCTTGGCCGAGCAGTATCCGATGCGGAAGGGCAGGCCGCGGCGCCCCGCGCCGGAGGAGATGTTGACGATGGCGCCTCCGCCCGCCTTGATCATCTCGGGGACCACGAAGCGAATGCACATGTAGGAGGACGTGAGGCAGGAGTTGATGGTGTAGAACCAGTCCTCTTCGGTGTACTCCTGCACAGGCTTGGTGGGCCCGCCGTCGCCTGCGTTGTTGACCAGGGTGTCGACCTTGCCGAAGGCCTTCAGCCCGTCGCCGATGATGCGCTTGACGTCGGCCTCCTTGGCGGCGTCCCCGACCACCGCCACCGCGCGGCCGCCGTCCTTCTTCACCAGCTCCACCGTCTCCCGTACGAGATCGCCGGAGCGCGCGGCGCAGATCACCGCCGCACCCTCACGCGCGAACAGGCGGCTCATCACGCGTCCGATGCCCTTGCTCGCCCCCGTGATGATGGCCACCTTCCCGGTCAGGAGGTCCATGCGCTCACCTCGCCTTGGTCCAGGTCTGCGTTCGATAGAAGGGGCCGAGATAGCCGCGCACCTTGAGCTTGCCGTCCTCGGTCCAGACCTCCGCCTTATACACCTTCCCGTCCTCGGGGTCCATGATGGTTCCGCCCTTCCAGCGCTCGCCGTCGGCGGTCAGCCCCTTGATGATCACGAGGCCCACGACGGGCGCGTCCTTGTCGGGCCCCTGGCACTTGGTGCAGAGCTTGGGCTTTCCCTGGGCGTCGGTGGGCTCGGTGAGGCCGGTGATCTTGGCGAAGAGCTTGCCGCCCTGGTCGTACACCTCGACTTCCGAGCGTACCTTCCCGGTCTTGTCGTCGATGGTGTTCCACTTGCCGAAGGGGGGCTCGGCGCCGGCGGCCGCGCCGGCCCGGACGAGCGAGAGGAGTGCGAGCGCGACGAGCGTGCCGCGCAAGGGAATGCGCCTCATGGTGCGACCTCCTCCCGGCGGGCCGCGCCGGGCGGCCCGTGACGCGTCACGGGCTCGGCGTCGCGCCGGTGAGCTCGATCACCCGTCCCGCGCGGAGCACGGTGGCCTTGAACGGCGCGCCGGGCTTGAGCGTGTTCATGTGCTCCCGGATCCTGACCAGATTGGCGACCGGTCCCGCCGGGATGCCCTCGACGGACAGAATGATGTCGCCGCCGAGCACGATCGACTCGCCGCCGATGGTGGCGAAGGTGCTGCCGCCCCGCAGGCCGGCCGCCTCCGCCGGCGAGTCCTTGGCCACCGTCTTCACGAGATATCCGGTAGTCCCCGCGGGCAGGTTGAGGAGGTCGGCCATCTGATCCGTCAGGAGCGCGCCCTCGAGGCCGCTCCAGAAGGACCGCTTCTCCAGCAGGAGCTGCCGTGCGGTGTTGCTGGTGACCACGAATCCCAGCCCCTCGCTCCCGCCGCTCTTGGAGATGTTGTGGCTGACCAGCCCGATCACCTCGCCCGCCATGTTGAACATGGGGCCGCCGGAGTTGCCGGTGTTGATGGTGGTATCGGTCTGGAAGAACTCCGCGAGAGGCATGCTCTTGTAGACGGTGTTGGGCGCCCACCGCGCGCTGATCCAGCCGACGCTCATCGAGTAGGACAGCCCGTAGGGCGCCCCTACCACGATCACCTGCTGCCCCACGCTGACGGTATTGGAGTCGGCAAGCTTCGCCGCCCGCGCGCCCGCCGGCACCTTGTCGAGCTGCAGGAGCGACAGGTCGGCCGCCGGCTCGGAGGCGATGACGCGGGCGGAGACCGTCTCTCCGCCCAGGAACTCGACGGTGATGGTGTCCATGGTGTGCACCACGTGGGCCGCCGTCATCACCTTGCCGTCCGGGGAGATGAGGACGCCGGAGCCGGTCTCTCCGAAGGTGACGCGGCCGGCCGCCGTGACCTCGGAGCCCTGAGCCCGGATCACCGCCACGGAGGGACTGACCGCGCGGAACAGCTGCCGCAGGTCCTGCGCTTCGGTGAGCTCGACGCCACCGAGCACCAGGGCGGCGAGCCATGCGACGGTGAGCGCGCGCCGCATCGCCGGCCTACCCAACCTGATAGCCTCGGCCGGCCATGCAGGTGCGATACGCCTGCTCGTAACGCTGGATGCCCTGCTGCTGCGCCTGCTGGGCCTGCTGATTCTGAGCCGCGACCTGCCGGTTGTAGTCGTTCTGCCGCATCCGCCCGCCCACCGCGCCCACGGCGGCCCCGATGGCCGCACCCTTGCCGGCGTCGCCACCGATGGCCCCGCCGATCGCGCCCACCGCCGCGCCCCGGCCCGCGCCCCGAATGGCCCCGCCCTGAGCGGGGGGAGCCGTCGAGACCTGAGCCGGCTGGGAGGGATTCACTCCCGTCTGTTGCTGCGACCAGTTGTGACACTCGAACTGGTCCTTCTGGAAGGCATCCTGGCTCTGGCCCGGCTTCGGCGCCACGAAGACCTCGGCCTGGCCGGGCCCGACGAGGACCCAGAGGGCGAGACCAGCCGTCGCTGCTGCCATCGTCCGCTTCGTCATGTCCCGTCTCCCCTATCGCGCGAGCGGCACCGTCTGGGCGAGCTCGGCGTTGATCACCGCGTCGAATTTGTGGTCGATCTGGAAGAAGCGCGCCACCTTCTTCGCCGGCATCACCTTCGTGAAGCGAGACACGTACTTCGACCGGAGGGAGTTCCGCGCCCGCTCGATGCTCAGGTACTCGTCAATCATCTTCTTGGCCCCGTCGTCGGTCAGCTTGTCGTAGCTCTCGAGGTAGCCGGTGAGGAGCCGCACGAATCGGTCGTTGATCTTGGCCATGTCCGTCCGGTACTCGCGGTAGAGTGGCCAGAACGCGTCGGACTCCTTGGGCTCGAGGTCCATCGCGGCCGTCACCAGGGCCTGACGCCGGACCTGGATCGCCGCGCGCGTCATCTCGACCTCGCTCGTGATATCGCCCGGCTCGTCGGCCTTCTGCTCCTGCGCCGCCGGCGGCGTGGAGGTTTGCGCCCATGCCGGCCATGCCGCCCAGCCCAGCATGGTCACCGCGCACGCCATGGCCAGCGCCGCTCGTCTCGCTGTCGTCATACCGCCGTCCTCCTGAGTGGAATGGCTCGCTCGCCGCCAAGGTAGCAACGACGGGACCGGAGCCCCATAGGACCTTGGTCTAATTCGGGTGGGTCGCGACGGCATCGGAGATGGCGCCCAGCAGCGAGTCGCCATCGATGGGCTTGTGGAGGTAGGCGAAGACCCGAGCCCGGCGGGCCGCCTCGGTCGTCGCCGCGTCGTCGTGCGCGGTGATGAAGATGGTGGGAACGTTGACGCCTCGCTCGGCCAGCACCCGCTGCAGCTCGAAGCCCGTCATGTCTCCGAGGTACACGTCGACGACGAGGCAGGCCGCCGGGCGGGCCGGATTCTCGGCGAGGGCTTCCGCGCCGGACGCGAAGGTCTGGACCTCGAAGCCCGCCTGCTGGATGAGCCGGCGCAGGGCGCGCCGGACGGAGGCGTCGTCGTCGACGACCGATACGAGAGCCACGGAGCGGACTCGAGGATCGGGCATGCGGTGCGACTGTAGCCGGGAGCCGGGTGGGGCGAAATGGGACCTTGGCCTTACTCCGGAGCCCTCGATGGGTGCTCTTCGGGGGACGGCCGCACGCCCAGCACTTCCCCCATCCGGACCAGGTCGGCCACCGAATCGGCCTGCATCTTCCGCATCACACGGGCCCGGTGCACCTTCACCGTCTTCTCGGTGATGCCCAGCTCGCCGGCGATCTGCTTGTTGAGGCGGCCGGTGACTACCTGGGACAGCACCTCCGCTTCCCGCCGGCTCAGCGTGCGCATGCGGCCGGCGATGGCCTCGGACCGCGCGTGCCGGGCCTGGTCGACCTCGCTCCGGGCCACCGCGCGTCGCACCGCATCGAGGAGCTCGTCGGTGGAATAGGGCTTGGTGAGGAAGTCCACCGCGCCGGCCTTCATCGCGCGCACGCTGATGGGAATGTCGCTGGACCCGCTGATGAAGACGATGGCCGGGGGACAGCCGCGGGCGGCCAGCGAGGCCTGCAGCTCGAGGCCGTCCAGCTGCGGCATCCGCACGTCCAGGATCATGCAGGAAGGGCCCGGCGGGGGGGGATGGGCCAGGAAGTCCCGGCCCGAGGAAAAGCACTCCACCGCGAAACCGGCCCGGCGCAGCATGCGGCCGAGACTCTTCAGCACCGACGCGTCGTCGTCCACGACGTACACGGTGGGCGGTGTACGCTTGCTCACGCCGCGTCCGCGTCCTCGGCGGGGATGGTGAAGGTGAACGTGGCGCCGCCCTGCTTGTTGTTCTCGGCGATGAGGCGGCCCCCATGGCTTTCCACCAGCGAGCGCGCGATGGCGAGCCCCATTCCCAACCCCTCGCGCTTGGTGGTGAAGAACGGGTCGAAGACGCGCCGGAGATCCTCCTCCGCGATGCCGCCGCCCCGGTCGCTCACCGCCACGTACGCGGCGCCGGCGGGATCCACGCCGGTGGCGACGAGCAGGTCGCGCTCCGCCGAGTCCCGCATGGCGTCGAGCCCATTCAGGACGAGGTTCAGCACCACCTGCTGGAGCTGGATCCGGTCCGCACGCACCGCGGGCGCGTCGGGCGCGAGCTCCGTCATGACCGCGACGTTTCGGACCATGGCATCGTTGCGCACGAGGCCCAGCACGTCTTCCACGACGGTATTGACGTCCACGCGGTCCCGGCGGGTCTCGCCTTTCCGCACGAACTCCCGGAGCCGCCGGATGACTTCCCCGGCGCGCCGGTCATCGGCCACGATGTCGGCCAGGATCTCCCGCAGCTCGGCGAGATCGATGGGCTGCCCACCCAGAAGCTGCTGGGCGACCTGCGCGTTGCTGAGAATGGCGGTGAGCGGCTGGTTCAGCTCGTGGGCGATGGACGCGGCCAGCTCGCCCATCGAGCTCACCCGCCCCACATGGGTGAGATCGCGGCGCAGCGCCTCGCGCTCCACCTCGCCGCGGTGGTTGGAGAGCGCGGCGGCGAACACCCCGCCCACGAACTCGATGCGCGCGATGAGGTCCGACGACCACGACTGCTCCCGGCGGAGAACGGCGAGGGTCAGGACCCCGACCAATGCCCCGCCGGCGCGGAGGGGGGTCCCCACGCCGGACCGGATGCCGAGCCGTTCGAAGGCGGCTCGATCGGTCGCGGCCTCCGCCGGCAAGTCGTCGTGGCGGGCGAACGCGTAGGCCTCGCCCCGGCGCATCCGCCCGACGAGCCACGGGAACTGCTCGATGTCCAGGCGTGCCGGCATGTCGACGCCGGCCGCCGTCCACGCGTACATCGGAGAGATGGTGCCGTCGCGCGGCGAGAGCTCCAGGATCGAGGCACGATCGACTCCCAGATGCTCCCCCACGCGCTTCAGGCCGTGAACGATGCCTACCCCGAGGTCGGGGCCGCGGAGGTTGATGAGCCGCGCCGAGAGATCGGACACGACGGTCTCGAAGGCCAGCCGCTCGGTGAGCGCGGCCTCGGCCCGCTTGCGGCGGCGCCGATGGGCGAGGAGCACGACGATGAGGGCCGCCTGCAGCACGATCAGCGCGGCCCCACCGGCAATCTGCCAGCGGTAGACGGTCCAGGAGGGTCGCCGATTCGTCACCACGCTGTCCGGCGGAAGGCGCGCCTCGTTGAGTCCCCAGCGGCGCAGCTCACGCCCGTCGAAGGCGAGCGTGCTCGCGGTACCCCGGATCGGCGCGAGCGAGGCCGCCGGCTCTCCACCCAGCACGCGCAGGGTCAGGTCGGCGACCTCGGCGCCCTGCCGGCGGAAGCTGATGAGACGCCCGCCCACGATGCCGTGACCGAGCATGGTCTCCGATAGACCGTAGATCGGCGCGCCCGACACGGGTCCGAAGAGGCGCAGGCTCTCCCGGGCGGAGAAGGTCCCGCCGCCGGTGTCGCGCAGGATGGACCCCAGCAGCACGATGGAGTCCGGCCGGAGCGCCGCGAGCGCGCGGCGGAGATCCTCGAGGGGCAATCCCTCGAGATAGGTCGTCTCGAGACCGGCCGGCTGCCCGGCGAGATCGAGCCGGATGTCCTCCATGAGCGCCCTATCCTGGGGCGAGATGCCGCCCACGACGACGAGGCGGCGGGCCCCGGGCTGAAGCCGACGCGCCACCGCGACGGTGGCGGCGGCCTCGGGCCGCATCCACACTCCGGTGACCGGCGCGCCCTGGGGAATCTCGATCCCGCTCGCCGGTGTCACCGCTGCGAACACGATCGGCGCCCCGGGAAAGAGCTCCGGCCCATGCTGGAGGGCGAAGCGCAGCCCGAGCGTGCCGAGCGCAATGACGGCGTCGAGCGGCCGCGCGCCGTACTTGTCGCGAAGGAAGGCGCGGGCGTGATCCTGATAGCGCGGCTCGGTAGCCCACGAGAGATCGAGATACTCGGTGAAGAGCTGCGCGGTGACGCCGGCTTCGGCGAAGCGGACGCGAATCCCATCGTCCAGCTCGAGGACTGCGGGCAGCACGCGCGATTCACCGTAGAGGAGGAGCACGTTCTTCGCCGGTGGCGGGATGCCGGGGCCGGCAGGTGCCGCGAGCGCCGGGCCGGCTACGACCAGCACGAAGAGCAGTACACCCCATAG
Organism: Candidatus Methylomirabilota bacterium; assembly: GCA_035281625.1. Taxonomy (GTDB): domain Bacteria; phylum Methylomirabilota; class Methylomirabilia; order Rokubacteriales; family CSP1-6; genus DASRWT01. The sequence goes on along the minus strand of DATEDO010000075.1, from coordinate 632 downwards.
CGTGACGCCGAGCGGGCCGTGCCGCCCGCTCGGCGTGGAGCGCGTGTGAGCCTGATTCGCCATCCGTTGACCGCGGGCGACGCCCGCGGCCGGCATTTTACTTCATCAGGCTCGCGATTTCATTGACTTCTTCCTGGGCTAGTCGGACTTGCCCATCTTCGCCGCGGCCCGCCGGGCCAGCTCGTCCGGCGGCACGTCCTCCACGTGGGTGGCGACGTGCCACTGATGGCCGAAGGGATCCTGCAGGGTGCCCAGGCGGTCGCCGTAGAACTGATTCTCGACCGGCCGGGTGAGCTTGGCGCCCTCGGCGAGCGCGGTCTTGACGGTGCTGTCCACGTCCTCCACGTAGACCATGAGGCTCACCGCGGCGCCGCCGAAGGCGTGCGGGGCACGCGCGCCCATGTCGGGATGCTCGTCGGCGAGCATGATCATGGACGCGCCGATGGTGATCTCGGCGTGTCCGATCTTGCCGCCGGGGCCGGGCATGCGCATCTTCTCCTTCGCGCCGAATACCTTCTTGTAGAAGTCCAGCGCTTTGACTCCGCCGTCGACGATGAGATAGGGCGTGACGCGTGGATAGCCGTCGGGAACGGGCTTGACCTTGGCCATATGAGAATCCTCCGTCGCAACAT
>DATEDO010000074.1:0-13766 GCA_035281625.1 Candidatus Methylomirabilota bacterium | reverse complement strand
CGCCGGCGCGTGCCACTGCAGCGGCTTGGGCGCGACCGGCGGCGTCCCCTGCACCGCCGCCGAGGCGGGCGCGTCCGGCCGGCGCGCGAAGAGCTCCGTGCGCTTCGCCAGCTCGTCGGCAGAGACCACTCCCTTCTCGGTGAGGACGCGCGCGATCCCGTCCAGCCAGTGCTCGTAGTAGCCCGAGCGGAGATAGTGCGCGGGGTCCATGCGCTCCACGCCGTGGCGGAACTCGTCCAGGTTGTAGAGTCCCGTGCCGAGGCTCGCCCGCATGATGGCGTAGACCACGGCTTCCCAGGGCTCGTGGAACACGGGCTCGTTGGCCTCGCGCTCCACCCGCCCGAATCCGTGCATGCCGCCGAGATCGTGAATGCCGTCCAATGCCGCCTCCGCTCGCATCATCGGCCGCGGGACGGGCCCTCGTCAAGCCGGGCCGTCACCGCCAGGGATGCCGCGCGAGCAAGTGGCTGAGGGCGACGCGGAGGCGGAGCCGATGAGAGGCGAAGGGAATGCGATACGACTCGGGGTGGGCGCGCTGGAGACCCGCCGCGATGCGCCCGCCCGCCGTCTCGTCGAACGCCTCGGCCAACGCCGTCGCGAGAGCGGGGACGCCCAGCCGCTCCGCCATCTCGACGGCGGCCGGGAGGTCCCTCTGCAGGAAGTCACGGCGCCGCGGCGCATCCTCGAGATAGAGGATGCCGAGGTCGAGGTGGTCCTCCAGCTCGTTGGCGAGCCGGAGGATGAGCACATCCCGCTCGATCAGCGTCAAGGCGTCGACACGAGCCAGGATGTCGGGGATGGTGGCCCGCCGCCACGGCAGTCGCGTGTAGCGCGCGATCAGATCCTCGACCTCGTCTCCCACCGCCTCCCGGATCACGCGGCGCTTGGGCTCCGACATGCCGCGCCAGCCGTTGCCGAACTCGCCATGGGAGTAGGCGGCGTGGAGCAGGCCCGCGGCCAGCAGCGGCGCGCGGGCGCGAAGCGACGCCAGCACGCTCGCCGTGCCCACGAGGTGAGCGAGGAACGGCTTGCCCGACCCGCGGAACGTGCCCGGGAACAGCCGCAGCCCCACCTCGTACGCGCGCACGACCGCGGCGGTCTCTGCGTCCCCATAGCCTTCGGCCGCGAGCTGCCGGTAGAGCTGGAGGTTGGTCTGCGCGTAACGGAACATGCGCGCTCAGCGCACCGGGCGCGCCCGGTCGGTGGGCGCGGCGGACGGCGGGGTGGGCGGGGCCCACCATCGGTTCACGCGGCGCTCGAAGGCGGGCAGGACGGCCAGCGCGAGCCAGCGGCCCCAGCGCCACCCGAGCGCGCGCCCCAGCCGGTCCTGCGCGGGCTTGAGCGGGATGTGGCGATGCTCGGTCGCCCACCGCGCCGCGGCCGCCATGCCCTCCTCGTGGTCGGGCAGGTCCCATTTCTCGCGGAAGCGGGCGATGGAGGCCGCGGTTGCCGCCTCGCCCCAGCGCCAGAAGAAGTAGCCGTAGTCGGCCAGGCTGAAGCGCCCGCTGGTGATGTACGTCACCGCCGCGTCGGGCTCGAAGTAGACCTCGCCGCCCGCGCGACGGGCCAGCATGCAGAGGTCGGTGTGCTCGGCCATGCTGCGCAGCCCCTCGTCGAGCGGCCCCAGCCGCTCGAACACGTCGGCGCGGACGAGCATGCAGTGGAACTCCACCTGCTCGCACGGCATCCGCCGGAGGTGGGCCCGGACCTCGTCGGGGCGCTTGCCCGCGAACCGATGACGCTCCACGAAGCGCCGCCCCGTCGGCCGCTCCTCGATGCGGGCGTCGCCCGCCGCCATGTGTATCTCCTGCCGCTCGGGCTCGCCGATGAAGTACATGGGGCCCACGATCCAGGCGCCCGTCGTCTCCGCGCACTCCACCAGCTTGTCGAGCCAGCCCGGCGCGGGCACCGCGTCGTTGTCGATGAAGGCGACGTAGCGGGTGCGGAGATGCGGCAGGGCGAGATTGCGGGCCTGGTTCGGCGTGAGATAGTGATCCCGGCGCACGAGGGTGAAGCCGCGCGCCCGCGACTCGATCTCGAGGTAGCGGCGCACGCGCGCGGGGGAGCCGCCGTCGACGTAGACGAGCGCGAAGGGCGGTGGGGTGTTGGCGTAGATCGCCTCCAGCGCGCGCCGCGTGACGCCGAAACGCTCGCGCGGGGCGACGACGATGGTCACCAACGGATCGGGCATGTGGGGACCTCCCCCGCATCAACGGTGCCGCTAGTGTACCCTGGGGCGGGCGGGGGTGACCATGGCCGGCGACGACCGGGGTTGACCGTGTCCGCGCCTACGAGGAGGAGAGAGAGCATGGCATTGGAGCTGGCGAGCGTCTGTCCGCTGGATTGCCCCGACACGTGCAGCCTCACGGTGACGGTGGAGCGCGAGCGCGTGATCGCCGTGCGCGGCTCGCGCGCCAACCCGTACACCGCCGGAGTGCTCTGTGCCAAGGTGCCGGCGGCGTATCCGGACTGGGTGCACGGCCCGGGCCGGCTCGCGAGCCCGCTACGGCGCGTAGGAGTCAAGGGCGAAGGCCGCTTCGCGCCCATCGGGTGGGACGAGGCGCTCGACACCATCCACGCCCGCGTCACCGCCGTCATCGCGGAGCACGGTCCGCAGGCCGTCCTTCCCCTGAACTACGCGGGCCCCCACGGCATGCTGGCCGGCGGCTCCATGGACCTTCGCTTCTTCCATCGGCTGGGCGCCTCGCTCCTGGACCGCAAGCCCCTGTGTGGAGGCATTCGCACGGAGGCCTGGCTGGGCACCTACGGCGCCGCCCCGGGCATCCGTCCCGAGGAGGCGCGCGAGGCGCGGCTCATCGTGGTGTGGGGCAACAACGTGACGTGGTGCAATCTCCACCTCACGCCCATCATCAACGAGGCCCGGCGCCGGGGCGCCCGGCTCGTGGTGATCGATCCCGTGCGGGTCAAGCTGGCCGAGCAGGCCGACCTCCACCTGGCCCTGCGTCCCGGCACCGACGTGGTCCTCGCGTGGGCTCTAGCCACGGAGCTCGAGCGCCGCGGCGCGTTCCACCGCGCCTTCATCGAGGCGCACGTGACGGGCGTCGACGCCTTCATGGCGGAGGCGCGCCGCTACCCGCCGGCGGTGGCGGCGAAGATCTGCGGCGTGCCCGAGGCCGACATCTTGCGGCTCGCGGAGTGGTATCACACGCTGTCGCCGGCGGCCATCAGCGTGGGCAACGGGCTCGAGCGCAACCAGAACGGCGGGAGCGGCTGCCGCGCGGTGTTCGCCCTCCCCGCCCTCGCCGGCAAGTGGGGCGTGTCGGGCGGCGGCCTCATCAACGGCGCCAGCCAGGCCTTCCCCAAGACGCCGGCGCGGCTCCAGCGGCCGGATCTGGCCACCGCGGGAACGCGGATGCTCAACATCGTGGACGTGGGGCGTCACCTGCTCGACCCCGCGCTCGCCCCGCCCATCAAGGCGCTCTTCATCTACAACCACAACCCCCTCATCGTCCATCCCGACCAGAACCGGATGCGCCGTGGGCTCGCGCGCGCGGACCTCTTCACGGTGGCGGCGGACGTGGTGATGACGGACAGCCTCGCCTACGCCGACATCGTGCTCCCCGCCTCCAGTCACTTCGAGTACGCGGACCTCTACCCCGCCTACGGCACGCACTGGCTGCAGCGCGCTGATGCCGTGATCCCGCCCCAGGGAGCGTCACTGCCCAACACGGAGATCTTCCGCCGGCTCGCCGCACGCTTCGGGTTCACCGAGCCGTGCTTCCGCGCCAGCGACGCCGAGCTGATGGACGAGGCGGTGGACGCCGCCGATCCGCGCATGCGCGGCCTCACCGGAAGCCGCGTGCCCCTCGCCGCGCCCCTCGCCATGGAGATGGGCGGCGAGCCCGCCGCGCTCTTCCGCACGGTGCGGCCCCGCACGCCGTCGGGGAAGGTGGAGCTGTCGTCGCCCTATCTCGCCGAGAAGTACGGCGCTCCCCTGCCCACGTTCCGTCCCGTGGAGGACGTCTACCCGCTGACCCTCCTGAGCCCCGCCTCGGACCGGCGCATCACCTCCACCTTCGGCGGCCTCGCCACGAACGACGGCACGCCGCCGCTGGCCATGCATCCGGACGACGCCCGCGCGCGCGGGCTCGCCGAGGGCGCCATGGTCCGCGTGTGGAACGACCTCGGCGAGGTGCACCTGCCGCTCCGGATCACCGATGCCGTCCGCCCGGGCGTGGTGTGCTCGCTCAAGGGCGCCTGGATGCGCACCAGCGACAACGGCCAGACCGTCTCGGCCCTGGCCCCGGGCCACCACGCGGATCTCGCCGGCGGGGCCTGCTACAACGACGCGCGCGTCGACGTGGCCGCGCTCGCCCGCTGACGCGCCCGCCCGCGATGGTCGCCCGCCTGATCGAGGGGATGACGTTTGCGGAGCGCGTGCTGCTGGGCGTGGGACTCTTCGTGGGGTCGTCGCTGGTGAGCCTCGTCGCGGTGACGGCCGTGCTCGTCTCGCTGCCGCCCGGTCACTTCCGAAGCGACACGCCCGCCGGGGTCTGGCCGCGGGGCCCCGTGCTCCGGGCGCTCTGGCGCATCGGGAAGAACCTGCTGGGCCTCGCCCTCGTGGCGCTGGGAGCCCTTCTCTCGCTGCCCGGGATTCCCGGCCAGGGACTCCTCACCATCCTCATCGGGCTGATCCTGCTCGACTTCCCCGGCAAGCGCGGGCTCGAGCGGCGCCTCGTGTCGCGCCCGTCGGTGCTCGGCGCCATCAATCGGCTGCGCGCCCGCTTCGGGCGGCCGCCCATGGAGCTTTGAGGGGGAGCGCTCAGCCGAGCCCTCAGCGACGGCGATAGCCGACGAGGCCGGCGCGCAGGGAGCGGCGGCCCACCGTCGTGAGATGCCGCGCCATCGTGGGGGTGAGGAGGGGCCGGTGGGGCACGCCCACCAGATGTTCGGCGATCCACCAGACGTCCTCGTCGCTCGTCATCCAGCCGGGCCGCGTCCGGTCGAAGACGGCGAGGTTCACCGGGCGGGAGAAGGCGCGCAGCGTGCGCTCACCCCGCAGGTTCATGTAGTCCTCGAAATAGCTCATGGCCAGCTCGCGCGGCGTCCGGTACACGGGCTCGCGATACCGCAGGCCCGAGAAGTTCGACTTGGCCACCGCGCCCCAGCGCCCGCGCACCCGGAAGACCGCGATGACGTGATCGGAGTCCTGCACCGCCTCGAGGTCGAGGAGCAGGGGCGGATGTCCGAGCACCCGCAGCGCGGCGGCGGCGAAGATGGCGCCCTCCAGGCAATGCGCCGTTCCCGCGCGCAGCACCCGGCGCGGTGACCAGGCGGTCCCGGCGAGATGGTACGGCATCGCGTCGAGCGCCCGCTGCACGCCCGCCGGATCGCCGAGGGCGCGGAGCGCGCGCAGCTCCCGCGGGGTGAAGCCCCAGCCATTCGCGCCGCCCCCCACGGCGTCAGGGGCGAAGCACGCGCACCGGCTGGCCGCGGAGGAAGGCCTGGACGTCCTCCAGGGCATGGGCGAAGAACACGCGATAGGTCTCCTCGGTCACGTAGCCCAGGTGCGGCGTGATCACGGTGTTGGGCAGCTTCCGGAACGGGTGGTCCAGGGGGAGCGGCTCGGGCTCGAACACGTCGAGCCCCGCGCCGGCGATGGCGCCCTCGCGCAGCGCCCGGATGAGCGCCGCCTCGTCCACGATGGGGCCGCGCGACGTGTTCACGAGATAGGCCGTCCGCTTCATGAGCCCCAACTCGCGCGCGCCCACCAGGCCCCGCGTCCGCTCGCTCAGCACCAGATGGATGGTCACCACGTCGGAGCGCGAGAGCAGCTCGTCCTTGCCCACCAGGGACACCCCCACCTCGGCCGCCCGCGCGGCGGTGAGGTTCTGGCTCCAGGCCAGCACCTGCATCTCGAAGGCGAGGCCGAACTTCGCCACCCGCGAGCCCAGCGAGCCGAGCCCGATCACCCCGAGGGTCTTGCCGTTGAGGCCCAGTCCCAGCGTGGTCTGCCAGCGGCCCTGCCGCGTGGCCTGATCCTCCACGGTGATGCGCCGGAAGAGATCGAGGATCAGCCCCCAGGTCAGCTCGGCGGTGGGATAGGGCAGCCCCGACGTGCCGCACACCGTGATTCCCCGCTCCGCCGCCGCCCCCACGTCGATGGACGCGTTCCGCATGCCGGTGGTGACGAGCAGACGCAGCGCGGGCAGCTTCTCCAGCAGCGCGCGGGGGAACGCCGTCCGCTCGCGCATCGCCACCACCACGTCGAAGTCGGCGAGGCGCCTGGCCACCGCGTCCGGCTCGTGGAGGTGATCGCGGAACGCCACCACGTCGGTGCCGGCGGGGAGGCTCTTCCAGTCGGCGAGCCCCATCGCCACGTTCTGATAGTCGTCGAGGATGGCCACGCGGGTCATGGGCGCCTCAGCGGACGTCGTCGCCGAGCCGGTACTCGGCGGTCAGCGCGTCGAGCCGCCCCTTGAGCTCGGCGTCGATGCCCTTCTCGGCGGCGGGCAGCACGTCGTCGAGCTGCTCGGGGCGGCTGGCGCCGATGATGGGGGCGGTGATGGCGGGATGCGCGAGGACCCAGGCCACCGCCATCCGGGTCAGCGACAGCCCCGCCTCGGCGGCGATCGGCCGCAGCGCCTCCACCGTCGCGAACTCCCGGTCGTGCCAGTAGCGGTCCTGGTAGCGGCGCGCGGCGTTCCCCAGCGTGAAGCGCGTGCCCGTGGTGGGGCCGCCCTCCTTCCGATGCTTGCCCGACAGGAGCCCGCCCGCGAGCGGGTTGTACGGGATCACTCCCACGCCCTCCTCCAGGCACATCGGCAGCAGGTCGCGCTCGACCTGGCGGAAGAGGAGGTTGTAGCGGGGCTGCGCGGAGTCGAAGCGGGCGACCCCGAGCAGCTCGCTGCGCCCCATCGCGCGCGCGATCTTCCAGGTGACGAAGTTCGAGGTGCCGATGTAGCGCACCTTGCCCGCCCGCACCAGGTCGTCGAAGGCGCGCAGGGTCTCGTCGATGGGGGTCTCGTCATCGGGAGCATGGCACTGGTAGAGATCCACGTAGTCGGTGCGCAGGCGGCGCAGTGAGCCCTCGATGGCGTCGAGGATGTGCTTGCGCGAGAGGCCGCGGTCCCAGCGCCGCGCGCTCATCGCGCCGTTGCACTTGGTGGCGATGATGAACTCGTGCCGGCGCCCCGCCAGCCAACGGCCGAGAATCTCCTCGGTGCGACCCACGGTGTCGAGGCCGCCGCCCAGCGGGTAGACGTCGGAGGTGTCGAGGAAGGTGATGCCCGCGGCCGCCGCGCGATCGAGGATGGCCACCGAGGTGGGCTCGTCACACTGGAGCCCGAACGTCATGGTGCCGAGGCAGAGCCGCGAGACGGCGAGGCCGGTGCGGCCGAGGCGAACGTGCTGCATCGCGGCGCGGTCTCAGCGGTTGGGCCCGCGGCCCATGGGATACGGCTGCCAGCGGATGAGATCCGTGCGCGGCAGCACGCCGGGGTTCACCGCCGAGCGCGGCCACTTCCCCTGCAGCACGGTGGCGATCTCGCGGCCGAGCCGGCGCCGCGTCTCCGGCGCCATCCGCGCGGTGGCGGAGGCGATGTGGGGCGTGACGATCACGTTGTCCATGGCGAGAAGCGGGTTGGACGGATCCACCGGCTCCACCTCGAACACGTCGAGGGCGGCCCCCGCGATCTGCCCGTGCCGGAGCGCCTCGATGAGGGCCGCCTCGTCCACCGTCGGGCCGCGACCGTTGTTGATGAAGAGCGCGGTGCGCTTCATCGCCCGGAACTGCGCGGTGCTCATCATGTGGTGGGTCTCGCGGTTGAGCGGCGCGTGCATGGAGACGAAGTCGCCGCGCTCGCAGAGCTCGATGAGGCTGGTCACCGGCTCCACGCCCACCGCGGTCATCTCGAGCTCGGCGAGGTACGGATCGTAGGCGATGACGCGCAACCCGAAGGCGTGGCAGCGCCGCGCCACCGCCTTGGCGACGTTGCCGAACGAGATGAGGGCGAAGGTCTGGCCGTAGAGCCGGGGGATCTCCTTGAAGTAGGGCCGCCCCTCCGACCACTTGCCCTGCGTCGTCAGCTCGTGCATGAGTCGAAGGCGGCGATGCGCGGCGAGGAACATCGCCAGCGTGTGGTCGGCGACCTCGTCAATGAACACGTCGGGCACGTTGGTGACCACGATCCCCGCCTCGGTGGCGGCGTCCACGTCCACGGTGTCGGCGCCCACGCTGCCGAGCCCGATGACCTTGCATCGGGGGAGGCCCTTGATGATCGCGGCGGTGATGCGGCGGTTGCGGGCGATCACCGCGTCCGCGTCGCGGGCGGCGGCGATGAACTCCTCCTCGGTCTTGGCGGGGATCTCGACGATCTCCGCGCCGATGGGATCGAGGGCTTCGCGCTCGATGCTGTAGGTGGAATCCGCGAGGTCGTAGGTGATCCCGCCGGCGGGCTTCTGGACGACGACCGTGAACTTCGCTGGCATGCGGCGGCTCCTTTATAGGATCGAAGATGACGGGGCCCGACTACTCTAAGTCGCCCGCCCGCGCCTGTCCAGATCCCGCCGGCCCCGTGCTACTGCTACATGAAAATGTCGTGGGGTAACCGCTCCGTGAAAATGTCGTCCCCCTATGGAGACTTTCACGATGAGCCGGAAGGAGTTACCGCGGGCGGGGCTGGTGGAGGCGGCGGTGGCCGGGCGGATCAGCAATCGGGAGGGGGCGGCGGCGCTGCGGGTGACGCCGCGGCAGTTTCAGCGGCTCAAGCAGCGCTTTCGCGCCGGCGGCGCGGCGGCGCTGCGGCACGCGGGGCGGGGCCGGCCCTCCCCGCGGCGCTTGGCCGTCCGGATCTGCGGGCAGGTGCAGGCCCTGCTGCGGGACCGGTACGCCGGGTTCAATGACACCCACGCCACGGAGAAACTCCGCGAACACCATGGCCTGGCGATTTCGCGGGAGTCCGTGCGCCGGCTGCGGCAGGCGCTGGGCCGGCCGGCGGTGCATCGACGCCGGCCGGCCCAGCATCGGGCCCGCCGGCCGCGCGAGGCCGCCGCGGGGCAACTGCTCCAGCTCGATGGCAGTCCCTTCGACTGGCTCGAGGGGCGCGGCCCCCGGATGACCTTACTGGGCGCGATTGACGACGCCACGTCGACGGTGGTGGCGCTGCATTTTCGGCCCACCGAGGATCTGCATGGCTACGCGACGCTGCTCGAGCACGTCTTCACCACCGTGGGGCTGCCGGTGGCCCTCTATGGCGATGGCGTCAATATCCTGGTCCGGACGGATCGGCACTGGACGCTCGCCGAGCAACTGGCGGGCGTCCAGGCGCCCACCCACCTGGGCCGCGTGCTGCAGGAGCTCGGGATCGGCTACGTGCAGGCCCGCTCGCCGCAGGGGAAAGGGCGCGTCGAGCGCCTGTGGGCCACGCTCCAGGACCGCCTCGTGAGCGAGCTGCGCCTCCGCGGCGTCCGCACCCGGGCCGCGGCCAATGCGTTCCTCCCCGCGTTCCTCGCCGACTTCAATCGGCGCTTTGCGCGCCTGCCCGCCGCGCCCCAGGCCGTGTGGCGCCGCCCGCCCCGCGCGCTCGCCCGCGTCCTCAGCTGCCGGTATACCCGCGTGGTGGCCCGCGACAATACCGTGCGGCTCGGGCCACGCTGGGTGCAGATTCCGCGCGGCCCGCACGGCCGCTCCTACGCCGGCCGCCACGTCGAGGTGCGAGAACTGCTCGATGGTCGCTTGCTGGTCCTGCTCGATGGGCAGCCCCTCGCGCAGCACCCTGCCCCGGCCGGTGACTTCACCCTCGTCCCGCGCAGTCGGCCCAGCGCCCACCGCCGGGCGCGTCCGGCCCCCGCGCCTCGGCTGGATCGCGCGCTCGCGCAGCTCGCCGCGGCGCTCCCGTCACCGCCGCCGCGGCGCCACCCTTGGCGGCACCCCTATGATCGCCGCCTGGCCCTCAAGGCCGGCTACACCGAACGCCGGGGATGACATTTTCACGTTGCCGTACCCACGACATTTCTATTGACCAGCGACAGATCCCGCCGGCCCCGGAATGGAGCGGAACGCGACGCGGGGCGGAGGTTCAGCGGGCGGAGGGTGGATCAGCGGAGGACGTCGCGCGCCGACGTCATGAGCAGACAGGTGCAGCCCGTTTCGCTCCACACCAGCTGGTCCCCGGTGCCGGGCTCCGCGCGGTTGTAGTCACCCGGATGGAGCGTCCGCCCGTCGATCACCAGCTCTCCGTGGAGAAGGTACAGCTCCTCGACCCCGGCGTGGCGATGGGGCGGATACGCAGCGCCGGGAGCGAGGCGGACGAGCATGCTCACGTAAGCGTTGGCCGCGTCGGTCGCGAGCAGCTTGACGGAGATTCCGGGTGCCGCGTCTCGCCATGCCGGCGCCGGGCCCGGCGCGGGCGGCGCCGCCAGCGGCTCCCCTCCCGTCTCCGCAGCGATTCGGGCCGAGAGGCGCTCCCACAGCGAGTCGGGTGGGCGCAGCACGTCGGTGGGCCACGCGACGAGCGCGTCGAGGACCGGCCGGAGAATCTGGCGCTCCTGCCGACAGCCCGGACAGTTGGCGAGCTGGGTCTCGACGGCGGCGAGCTCGTCCCGAGGCAGCGCCTGCAGCGCGTGAAGGAAGACCCGCTCCACGTGATCCCGATCGTGCCCGTGGGGCGTCGTGTTCATCTCTGTTCGCCCGTGCCGGCGAGCGCGTCGCGCAGCTTGCCCAACGCCGAGCGGATGCGGGTCTTGACGGTGCCGAGGGGGTGATTCAAGTGCTCGGCGACTTCACGGTACGTGAGCTCCGAGAAGAACGCGGTCTCGATGGTCCGGCGCTCCTCGGGCGTGAGACGGTGAAGCGCCTCCCGCAGGAGTCGAGCCTGCTCCCGGCTCTGTAGCATCTCGTGCGGGGTGCCGGGGGCCTCCGCCGGCGGCGGGGCGTCGGCCTCAGGGACACGCTTTCTTCGCTGCTCGAACCGAACCCGGTCGATGGCCCGCGAGCGGGCCTGGTTCATGATCCAGCCGAGCACCGGCCCTCCCGCGGGATCGTAGGCCGCCGCGCGCTGCCACACTCCGTGGAACACGTCGAGCGTCACTTCTTCCGCCATCTCCCGTCTTCCGGTGATTCGCAAGCACAGGGTGAAGACGATACGATGTGTTTGCGCATAGAGCGCGTGCAGCGCGCGCTGATCCCTCCCGGCGATGGAGCGGATCAGCGTGGCCCAGTCCTGCTCCGATGCCGGCGCCGTCCACCCGTCCGCATACAGCAGTGCCCCCAGGGTAGATTCTTCCTGGGACGAGCTCTCCCGAGGCGGAACACCGGACCCCACGATCCGTCATGGTGAGGCCGCGGGGCACTGGTCGTCAAGCGGGGGCGTCTCGCTGGCGCTCGGTGTCCCAGACCGCGAAACAGCGCAGGTGGACGTGGTGCCGCTCGGGCCCGCGACCATCTCCGTTGGCATGGAACTCGACGTCGAACTCCAGCTCCTCGCGCTTCACCGCCGTTCGGCAGATGCTGCACTCGGCCCCCTCACCGGGGCCACCCCATATGCGGTCGGGGCGCCGGAGCGGCAGGGTCGCCTCCTCCACCGCCTTCCGGCCCTTCTCGAGAAGCTCGTCGCTCGTCTCCATCCACCTCATAGAACGACAACGGCGCGCCGGCGGATTGGAGATGCCGCCTGCCGGCCCGGAGGAGCGGGCGACGGCTCACCACATGACCACGCCGCCGTCGATGTTGATGGACTGCCCGTTGATGAAGGCCGCCGCGGGCGAGCAGAGGAACGCCACCAGCCCCGCCACCTCCTCGTCGGTGGCCGCCCGTCCCACCGGGATGCGCTCGAGGTGCTTCTGCCAGCCCGCGCCGCGGCCCAGCACGTCCATGCGCGCGGTGGCGATCGTGCCCGGGCACACCGCGTTGACGGTGACCCCGTGGCGCGCGATCTCCTGGGCGAGCGACTGGGTGAGGCCCTGGATGCCGAAGTTGGCGGCGTTGTAGGCGGCGGTGTTGGGACTGCCCCGCTTGCCCGCGATGGACGAGATGTTGATGATGCGCCCCCACTGCTGCTTCACCATCAGCGGGACGACGTGCTTGCAGGCGAGAAAGGCGCCGGTGAGCTTGATGTCGAGGACTTTCCGCCAGATGGCTTCGTCCAGCTCGGGCAGCGGGACGCGATCGTTGCCGCGCGGATAGGCGGCATTGTTCACCAGGATGTCGATGCGCCCGAGCTGCGCGACCGCGGCCGCGACCAGCCGCTGCACGGTGTCGGCGCGGCTCACGTCCCCCACGAAGGTGAGGGCCCGGCGGCCGGCGCCGCGGATCTGCTCGGCGGTGCTCTCCACGTCCCGCCAGCCCGCCTGCTTCTCGTCCTCCGGAAAGGTGGCGGGATCGCGGCCGGTGCCTGTCACCACCACGTCGGCGCCCAGCTCGGCGAGGGCCAGCGCGGTGGCGCGTCCGATGCCACGCCGTCGCCCCGCGCCGGTCACGATCGCCACCCTGCCGTCGAGGACACCCATGTCATGCTCCTCCTGAGGACCTGCGTGATGGTCAGATGAGCGGCGAGCAGTACTGCCGGAACGCGCGGAAGTGCGGCACGTCCACCCCGCAGAGCGAGATCGGACGGAAGCGGCCGTCGCGACGGTCGAAGCGGATCACCCCCGGCATGGTCGGGTCGTTGGGGTCGAACACGCTGAAGTCGATCGCATGGCGCCCGAGCGACGTGTAGTCGTAGGCCAGCACCGAGTGGTTGAGCTCGATCCGGGGAAAGTCCGAGATGAAGAGCTGCACCGCGCGGCCGGCCTGGAGCTCGGCCACGGTCTCTCCGACCACCCGCAGCTGCTGGCCCCGCGGATGCGGGTACACGATGCGCCAGTTCGACGCGCGAACCATGCTCCACAGGCGGAAGCGAAGACCGGCCTTCACGGCGCCTTCCTCCTCCCGCGTGAGGTCATGGAGGGACGCGAAGCCCGGCACCGCCACCCGGGCCTCGTCGGGCAGCGGCGCCCGCCACGGCGCCCGCGCGGTGACGCGCCGGACGAGCGCGGTGTACTCGCCGGACGACCGCCGGGACTCGTCGGGCGCGAAGCGCGCGAAGCGCTGGAACTGCACCACCGCGCGCGCGAGCAGGAAGCACCAGTTCGCGTAGAGGTCGGGCTTGCCGCGATGGTGGATACGGCTGTCGTTGCGGAACGCGAACGTGTCGATGCCGAAGCGGAGCGCGGGGCCCGGCGCGGGACGGGCGAGCAGGCCCTCGAGAGGGACCACGCGCATCCAGAGGTTGGTGACGAGGGCGACGGCCACGGGCACGAGCACCGGAAGGAGGAGCAGCGGCGCGGCCATCGCCGAGAATTCTACCTCAACCGCGGCGCCGCCTTTTCTTGACGTTCTCCGGCGGGGGCGCTAACGTCCGCACATGCCTGCACTCGTCACCGCCATCGTCGCGGCGCTGTCGATCGGATACCTCGCCTACGAGGGCCACGAGCCGATCGTCCTCGGCGCCGTCGCGCTGATGGGTGTGGTGGGAGTCGCCACCGCTCTCTGGGCGCGCGCGGGCGCCTCGGCGGAAGCGAACCGGCAGCGGGCGATGGGCGCCGCGCGCGAGAACCGGATGAACGGCCTCCAGGCGGAGGCCGAGCGGCTGCGCGGCGAGCTGATCCAGGCGGTGTCGAAGCAGCGCGAGGCCGAGGAGCAGGCCCGCGCCGCCACGACCGCGGCGGCCGAGCGGCAGAAGCAGACGGACGGCGCCCTGCGCGAGGCCCGGGGCGAGCTGGACCGGATGCGCAAGGAGCTGGAGACGGCGCGACGCCAGGCGCTG
>DATEDO010000073.1:0-2681 GCA_035281625.1 Candidatus Methylomirabilota bacterium | reverse complement strand
CGCCTCGGCGGTGCGGCCGGTGGCGTCGAACACCAGCGCCATCTCGCCGAGCCGCCGCGCCCAGCGCTCGCGCGCCGCGGGTGGAAAGGCCTTGGCCACCGCCGCGTCCACGATGGCGGCCTCCCGCTCGGCCTTGATCTGATCGGACACCACGAGGCGGCTGTCGCGCATCTCGAGCAGCGCCACCGCATCCTCGCGGATCAGGGCGGGATCCGCGAACCAGCCGCCCAGCTCGGGCAGCTCCAGGAGGGCCACCGCCTGATCCGCCGCCTGCGTGTCCGGCCATGCCGAGGGCGGAGCCGGCGGTCGCGCGTCGGCGAGCAGGGGATCGGGCCGCGGCCGCGGCGGGAAGAGGGCGCGCCAGCGCGCGAACTCGGGCGGCGGCGCGGTGCCGGCGGAGGCGTGAAGGGCCAGCGCCTCGCTGACCAGCGCGGCCGCGCGCTCGGGCGCGGTGGCCACCCACGGCAGCTTCTGGGACTCGCGCAGCGCGCGCAGCTCCGACTCGAGGCGCTTGCGCGTCACCGGCCCGCCCGCGGACTCGAGGATGCCCGCCTCGTCGTTCAGGATGAGGGAGCAGAGCCGCAGGCCGCCGCCGAGCCCGCCCTCGAAGACGATCCAGGCCGCGCGCGAGCCGGCACCGTCGACGCCCGAGAGCCAGGCCGCGGTGGCGCGCTCGGGCTCGCGCCGGATGAGGGGGCCGGTGGCCGGGCGTCCTTCGGCGGCGGCCGGCTCCGGCAGGGCCACGCCCGCCTGGGCGAGGCGGTAGAGCTCGCGCCGCGCGCTCTTGCGCGCCTCCTTGCTCGCGGCCTCGCGGGCCAGCCGCGTGAGCAGCGGGGCCGCCGCGGCGCCGTGGCGGCGCCCGAGATCGCGGAGCGCGTCCTCCAGCTCGGCGGGGGGCATACCGGCGAGATCGGGCAACGGCCCGCCCCCCAGCGCGGCCTCGAGCGCGGGCGCGCTCATGAGGTCGCCAGCCCGCGCCAGGGCAGGACCGTCTCGCGGAAGTACACGCGGCGCATGTAGGCGAGCGCGCCCACGTAGCGCTCGAAGCCCGACGCCAGGCGCGCGAACAGGGCCGCGTCGGCGTCCCCGTCCGCCCGGCCCAGCTCGGCGAGGAAGTGGTAGGCGCGCCGTCCCTCCGTCTCGTAGTAGGCGACCACGCCCAGGCGCTCGACGTGCTCGCGGAAGAGGCCGAGCATGAAGAGGGTGTAGTCCCCGATGTGGCGACGCACCGCCCGTTCCTGTTGCGGCGCGAAGCGGGGATCCCTCCAGTCCCACACCGCCTGTATCTCGAGGAGGGCATCCGCCACGGTGGGCAGGGGCCGGCCGGGGAGGGCGTCCACCGCGCGGAGGGCCTCGGCGCGGGCGTAGCGGGTCAGGAGGTCGGTCAGATATCCGGCGGCCCGCGCGTCGTCCAGCGCGAGGTCTCCGAAGGCGGCCCGGGTAACGCGCTCGAAGAACCGCGAGAGTAATCCTGATGCCACTATAGCCGCCAGTCTAGCAGACTGCTGGTTCGCGGCCAGGGGGAGTGCTAGACTCGCGCGGGATGGCGCTCCGGGGCAGCGATCGCATGGAGGAGATGGAGCTCGAGCCGCGCGGGATCGAGCTCGTGCGCACGCGTCGGCCCTGGGCCCTCATCATCGCGTCGCTGCTCCTGGTGGTGCTGGTCGCGGTCCTGTGGGCCAAGTGGAGCGGGACCCGATCGGAGAACGAGCGGCTTCGCGCGGAGCTGAAGGTGCTCTACATGGAAGCCGAGGCGATCCGCACCCAGGCGGCCCTGGCGCAGCAGCGCATCGGCGTGCTCGAGAAGCAGCTCGGCGTGGCTCGCAGCCAGCGTCCCGCTGCCGTCCTCAACGACACGAGCGCCACGAAGCCCGCCGAGAAGCCGAAGAGCAAGCCGGCCACCCGGGCCAAGCCTCGATAGAACGGGGAGCGTGGGATACCGGCTCGTCCGGGGCTTCATCCGCATCCTGCTCTGGCTCTTCTACCGGCGCATCGACATCGCCGGGCATGACCGCATCCCCTCGCAGGGGCCCGTCATCGTGGCCCCGAACCACCACAACGCCCTGGTCGACGCCATGCTGATCGTCGCGGCCTTCGAGCGTCC
Organism: Candidatus Methylomirabilota bacterium; assembly: GCA_035281625.1. Lineage (GTDB taxonomy): Bacteria > Methylomirabilota > Methylomirabilia > Rokubacteriales > CSP1-6 > DASRWT01. The sequence goes on along the minus strand of DATEDO010000073.1, from coordinate 577 downwards.
CATCCGGGTGCTCGCCAAATCCACGCTCTTTCCCCACCCCCTCATCGGCCCCTTTCTCTGGCTCATGGACGCGGTGCCGGTGCGCCGGCGCGTCGACGTCGGCGAGGGCGACCCGAACCGGAACGTGGAGATGTTCGCGGCGGTGGTGGAGGCGCTCCGCCGGGGCGGCGTCATCCTGATCTTTCCCGAGGGCCGCTCCCAGCCGCAGCCCACGCTCTTGCCGCTGCGCACGGGAACGGCCCGCATCCTCCTCGATGTCGAGCGGGGAGCGGCCGGTCGCATCGGGGTAGCGCTCCTGCCGGTGGGGCTGGTGTTCCACGATCCGGGCTCGTTCCGCTCGGCGTCCGCCATCGTGAAGATCGGGCCGCCCGTCGATACCGCGGAGGCGCTGGCGCTGGCCGCCCACGAGCCCGAGCGCGCGGTGCGGCTCTGCACCGACCGGCTGAGCGAGGCGATCCGCGCTCAGATGGTGGAGGCCGAGGATCAGCACACGCTGGAGCTGCTGGAAGCGCTGGAGGCGGCGTGGTGGGAGGAGGCGGCGCGGCGGGGCGAGGGGCCGGCGGGGCCGCGCCCGCCC
>DATEDO010000072.1:0-31503 GCA_035281625.1 Candidatus Methylomirabilota bacterium | reverse complement strand
GCGCGGGCGCGGGCGGCGTCGAGCTGGCCTTTGCCTTCCGCGCGCGCCTGGCCCGCGAGGGTGTGCGCGAGGTCGCGGTGACCCTGCTCGAGGCCGGGCCCCGCGTGCTGCCCGGCTATCCCGCGGGCGCCACGCGCCGCGTGGAGGAGAACGCTCGCCGCCGCGGCATCACCATCCGGCTCGGCACCGCGGTGAACGCGGTGGCCGCGGGCGAGGTGCGGCTGGCCGGCGGCGAGTCGCTGGCCGCCGACGCGGTGCTCTGGGTGACGGGGGCGGCGAGCCTGGATCTCTTCCGCCGCTCGGGCGTGGCCACGGATGCGAAGGGCTTCGTCCGCGTGCGCCGGACCCTTGCGCTCCACGACCACGACGACGTCTTCGCCGTCGGGGATTGCGCGAGTCTGGACGGCGCGCCCGATCTGCCCAAGGCGGGCGTCTACGCCGTGCGCGAAGGCCCCGTGCTCATGGCCAATCTCCGCGCGCGGCTCGTGGGCCATCCCCTCGAGCCGTACCACCCGCAGGGCGATTTCCTCTCGCTCCTGAACCTGGGCGACGGCGCCGCCATCGGCAGCAAGTGGGGCATGTCGTTCGAGGGTGACTGGGTCTTCCGCTTGAAGGACTGGATCGACCGCCGCTTCATGCGGCGCTTCCAGGTGCTCGCCGACGACGGGGCGCTGGCGCCGGAGTTCGCGCGGATGCCGGCCATGGGCAATCCCGACATGGTGTGCGGCGGCTGCGCGGCCAAGGTGGGCGAGTCGACCCTCACGCGCGCGCTGGAGCGGCTCGGGGCGAGCAGCGACCCCAGCGTGGTGCTCGGTCTGGGCGTGCCCGACGACGTGGCGGCCATGGCCACCGAGCGCGGCGAGGTGCTCGTCTCCAGCGTGGATGGCTTCCGCGCCTTCACCGACGATCCCTACCTCGTGGGACGCGTCGCCGCGGTCAACGCGGCCAGCGATCTCTGGGCCAAGGGCGTGACGCCGCGCTGGGCGCTGGCGTCCGTGGAGATCCCGGAGACGGAGCCGGCCCGCGCCGAGGAGGCGCTCTATCAGGTGCTGGCCGGCGCGCGCGCCACCCTCGACGCGGAAGGCGTGACCCTGGTCGGCGGGCACACCACCACCGGGCCGGAGCTCCACGTGGGATTCGCCGTGCTCGGCACCACGCCCTCGCCGGACGCGCTCCTCCGCAAGGGCGGCGTCTCACCCGGCGAACGGGTGATCCTCACCAAGCCGCTCGGGACCGGCGTGCTCTTCTACGCCGACATGCGGGGCTGGGCGCGCGGAGAGTGGATACAGACGGCGGAGGTGTCGATGATCCGCACCAACGCCCCCGCCGGGCGCGTCGCCCGCGAGCAGCGCGCCAGCGCGTGCACCGACATCAGCGGCTTCGGCCTCGCCGGGCATCTCGGCGAGATGCTGCGCGCGAGCAAGTGCGCGGCGGCGCTCGATCTCAACGCGCTCCCCCTCCTGCCCGGCGCCGGGGAGCTGCTCGCGCGCGGGCATCGCAGCACGTTCCACCCCGAGAACGCCAAGGCGCGCCGCGCCCTCCGCGTCACCGACGCCGCGCAACGGCACCCCGCGCTCGACATCCTCTTCGATCCGCAGACCTCGGGCGGCTTGCTCTTCGCGGTGCCGGTGGAGCGGGTGGAGGCGGCGCTGGCCGCGCTCCGCGCCGCCGGCGATATTCACGCGGCGGTGATCGCCGAGGTCACGCCACCGCGGCCCGACGGCGCGCTGTTCGAGGTCACGGCGTGATCGGGGGTCGAAGGGACGCTCGGTCATCGACGTGGTCGTGGTCGGCTACGAAAAGGTGAAGGTGCCGGCCGGCGAGTTCGACGCGTTCAAGCTCCGGTCGAAAGCCAGCGTGGAGGGTGTCTCGCCCATCAAGCTTCGACTGCAGCCCTAGCCGATGGGGCGTGGGCTACCCGGCCGCGTGCCGAGCCCCATGATGCGTCCCACCTGCGCGGGCCGCGGCAACACGTCGTGCGCGTTCTGGATCCGCGCGAGGTGGTCGAGGATCTCCGGCGCCATCGGCGCGGTGCGCCGCGTCTCCTGACTCACGTGGAGCGACATCAGCTCGTTGGTCGAGGCGAGGTAGCCCGCCTCCGCGTGGTACATCTCGTGGAAGTAGTGGATGCGCTTGGCGTCGAAGCCGAGGAGCCGCGTGGTGAAGCGGAGCGGGTCGCCCTCGCGGACCTCGCGGTGGTAGGTCACGTGGGCCTCCGCGCAGAACGTCGTCACGCGGTGGGCGCGCCGGTGCGCCTCGTCGAGCCCCACCCAGGCGAGCCACGCGTCGGTGGCGAGGTCGAATACCACGACGTAGTAGCCCATGTTCATGTGGTGGTTTCCGTCGATCCAGTCTCCACGCACATGACTGCGAAAGGAGTCGAACGGCGCGGGGATGGCGCCCGTCCCGGCCGGCGCGTCGCTCACAGGAGCGAGCGCTGCCGCGATTCCAGCTCGAGCAGGCGCTTCTTGAGGGGGAGCCCGCCGCCGTAGCCGGTGAGCCGGCCGTCACTGCCGATCACGCGGTGGCAGGGGATCACGATGGGCAGCGGGTTCTGGCCGTTGGCCGCGCCCACCGCGCGCACCGCGTGCTTCCGGTCGATCGCGCGCGCCACGTCGAGGTAGGAGCGTGTCTCGCCGTAGGGGATTGCCGCCACCGCGCGCCACACGCGCTGCTGGAAGTCCGTGCCCTCGGGGGCGAGGGGGAGATCGAAGACGGTGAGCCGCCCCGCGAAGTACTCGCGGAGCTGGCGCATGGTCTCCCGGAACGGCCCGGCGTCCTGCACCCAGTCCGCCTCGGGTCGAAAGGTGCCGCTTCCGCTGGGCAGCCAGATGAGGCGAAGCCCGATCAGCCGCTCGCCCTCGGCCTCCCCGGCGAGGACGAGGCGCCCGATGGAGGACTCCATCTCGGTGAAGCGTACTACCATGGTCTGGCTTGGCATCGGTGCGCCCGTATGGTACCCCATACCTCTCTAACACCGCTGCCAAGGAGGCGTTATGCGCGCATTGAGGCCGACGCTGGTCGCGCTTGTCATCCTGGCCCTGGCCCCGCCCGCCCACGCCCAGATCGCCATCTCCGTCAACGACAACAAGGTGACGCTGGTGAACGGGGCCGTCCAGGTGGTGCAGAATCCCGCGCCCGACACCATGACGGTGATCGACCTGAAAACGAATCCGCCGCGGGTCGTCGCCGAGATCCCGGTGCCGGCCAGCGTGGTGGGGCCGCCCCTGTCCGTGGCCATCACGCCCGACGAACGTCTCGCCCTGGTGACCTCGAACCAGAAGATCGATCCCGCCGACAAGAGCAAGACCATCAACGACAACCGCATGTCGGTGGTCGATCTCTCCACGAATCCGCCGCGGATTCTCACCACGCTCGAGACGGGCGCGGGTCCCGCGGGCGTCTCCATCAACCGGCAGGGCACGCTGGCCCTGGTGGCCAATCGCGGCGAGGGCTCGGTCTCCGCCTTCACCATCCAGGGCAAGACGGTGGCGCCGGCCGGCAAGGTGCAGGTCGGGCCGAATAACGGCGGGCCCAGCCACGTGATGTTCGCGCCGGACGGCCGGACCGCGCTCGTCACGCGCGACGGCGACAACTTCATCTCCGTGCTCTCCATCGAGGGGACCAAGGTCGAATACACCAAGCGCGACATCTCGGCGGGGATGCGGCCGTACGGCCTCGACATCAGCAAGGACGGCTCGGTGGCGGCGGTGGCCAACATCGGGCGCGGCGGCGGTGACACCGACACCGTGAGCCTCATCGACATGAAGGCGCGGCCTCCCCGGGTGGTGGAGACAATCTCCGTCGGCCAGACGCCCGAGGGCATCAAGCTCTCGCCCGACGGGAAGCTGCTGGCGGTGGTGATCATGAACGGCAGCAACAAGCCCCGCGAGTCGCCCTTCTTCGCGGACGCCGGCAAGCTGCTCCTCTACCGGATCGACGGCACTCGTCTCATCGGTTTGGCCGCGGCGTGGATCGGCCACTGGTCGCAGGGCATCGCCTTCTCGCCCGACAACCGGGTGATCCTCGTGGGCAACATGGTGGAGCGCGACGTCCAGGTGCTGCAGTGGGACGACGTCTCGCTCAAGGATTCCGGCCAGCGCATCAAGGTGAACGGCGGCTCCGCCGCGCTGCGCACCGCGGACAAGCCGTAAAGCCTCTCTCCCCGCTCGCGACCTGGTTCGCCGGCGCCGCCGCGGAAGACCGCTTCCGCCGGCGCCGGCTGGGTCGGGCCCCTGCCTTGCTCACGCCGCGGGACCACGCCTGGCGGAGCATCGGCCCGCGCTTCGCGGGCGCGCTGGCGATGGCGGCGGCCGGCTCACCGTTTCACACCGCGCTCGACCGGCGTTACGACCGCTCGTCCGACGCGCGACGGCTGCCGCGCGCTCTCGCCGCGGGGGCGTCCGTCTACTTTCCCCAGGCGCATCAGGTGCTGCCCCGCGTGACGCGACTCATGGTCGCCCTCCGTGCCACGCTCCTCGGCGCGGGGCGCGAGGAATGCTCGTTCCTCTTCCTCGCCCAGGGGCAGGGGCGCGAGGCGCTGGGCCTGCATCATGACGGCGAGGTCGATGCGTTCTGGCTGCAGCTCGAGGGCCGGCGTCTCGTGACCATCGGTCCACCGGTGCCGCCTGGCACGCCGGCAGACCTGCCCGCGAGCCGCGTTCCGGCTCGCGGAGTCCGCCGGGGCATGCCCGGGCCCGGCTGGTGGACGGGCGCCCTCGAGCCGGGCACGCTGTTCTACGTGCCGCCGCGCACCCCGCACCGGGTGATCTATCGCGGCCGTTCGCTGGCGCTGTCGCTGACGTGGAAGCGCCTGCGGCGTGGGGCGCGTCGAGATCTGGCGGCGCACGTCGACTGGGACGTGGCGACCGGCCGCGCGGACCGCGTGCCCCGGCCGGAGCGCAACCGGCTGTACACACAGGTGCCGGCGGTCGTGGAGGTCGCGCGGCCGGGCGCGGCCGAGTTCACCCTCCGAGTGCCTGGTGGTTCGTTGCGCCTGCCGGCCCGCGCCGCCGCCGCCGCGCGCCGCCTCGTCACCATGCCGATCTGGGAGGGCATGAGCCCACCGGGCGCGCGCCCGCTCGCCGCGCTCGTCGAGCACGGCGTCCTCGCTCCGCGCGATCTCCCGCTCCGGATTCTTCCTGCCGCTCCGAAGGAGCTGGACGGCTGGCGCTTCGTCTGAGCTCGTCTAGGCTCGGCCCTGCTGCCAGAGGCGCGAGCGGATGAACAGCACGGCCAGGATCAGCAGCATGCAGGCGGCGGGATACACCGCCGCCGCGCGGGGGCCGGTGAGCGTGGCGAGATAGCCGATCAGGAGCGCCCCGATGGGCGCGCCGCCCATCAGGCCGAGCTGGAACAGCGAGAGGATGCGCGCGCGGTGGCTTTCCGGCGCGGCGATCTGGATGAGGGTGCGCCCCTGCGTGATCACGACACCGGCGCCCAGTCCCCATACGAGACACAAGGCCAGCAAGGTCGGGAATGGGCCGGCCAGCGACATGGCGGCCAGGACCACCGCGCCGAGCGTCAGCGCGACGAGAATGGCGCGGCCGGGGCGCCGGAGCGAGCCGAGGCGGATCTGCACCAGCGTGGCCGCGATCGTGCCACCCCAGAAGCAGAACGACACCAGCGAGAGCTCTGGTGAGCCGCCGTGGTACACGTCGCGCACCATCAGGGGCAGGATCACGAGAAAGGCGCCCACGTAAAGGATGCCTACCGCGAGCTGGGCCACCAGCACCGGCCAGATGGTCGGGGACGCCATCGCCTCCCGCACGCCATCGCGCATGGCGGCGAGGCGGCTGCCGCCGGCGTGGGCCATGGGCGGCGCGGGTGGAAGCTGCAGCGCGGCGACGCCGCCCAATGCCAGCACGATGCCCTGGAGCACGAGCAGGGTGGGCGCGCCGAGCTGCCCCGCCGCCGCGCCCGCCGCGATGCCGGCGAGGTTCGCGCCGAACTGCGTGGCGCTCATCACCGCGACGGCACGGCCGACGTCGGCGCCCGCGACGCGGCCCAGCATGGCGTCGCGCGCCGGCATGACGAAGGCGCCGACCGTACCCACGGCGAGCGCGTAGATGATGAGCGCGGCGTAGGAGAGATGGCCCTGCGCGATGGCCGCGGCGAGGAGGAACGGCGGCAGCGCCACCAGGAGATGCCCGCCCACCAGGAGGCGCCGCACGTCCGCGCGATCCGCCACCGCGCCACCGAGCGCCATGAAGAGGATCGACGGCGCCATGAGCGACATCTGCGCCACTCCGACGCGCGCGGGCGGCTCGTGCAGCACGACCGTGACGAGCCAGGGGAACACGATGGTCTGCATCCCGAAGCTCGAGAACCAGGAGGCGATGCCGCCGAGATACCAGGGAAAGGCGCCGCCGGCAGTCGCCATGACCTCCATCCTTAGCATGAGGCCCCGCGGCGCCTTGACACTTCCGCACCGCCGCGCCTAGCATCCGGCTCGGAGGCCCCGCCATGCGCATCGGCATCTCGCTCACCAGCTCGCACACCGTGACCGATCCCCGCGAAGGCGCCCGGTGGATGGTCGAGCGCGCCGCCGCCGCGCGGCACGCCGGGCTGGACTCCCTCTTCGTGGGCGATCACCACGCCACGCCCGGGCCGTACTACCAGAACGTGCCCGTGCTGGGCCGGCTGCTCGCGGAATGGGGCGCCGCGCCGGCCGGGTGCCTCTTCCTCCTCCCCCTCTGGAATCCCGTGCTCGTGGCCGAGCAGGTCGGCACGCTGGCCTCGCTCATGCGCGGCCGCTTCATCTTCCAGTGCGGTCTGGGCGACGATGCCCGCCAGTTCGCCGCCATGGGCACGGACATCCGCTACCGGCCCTCCGCGTTCGAGGAGGCGTTCGGGCTGATTCAGCGTCTGCTCCGCGGCGAGACGGTGAGCAGCGCCGGGCGCTTCCGCCTGGCGAAGGCGCGCGTGGCCCTCCGGCCCGCGGAGCCGGTGGAGTACTGGATCGGCGCCTCCGCCGAGCCCGCCATCGACCGCGCCGCGCGCATCGCCGACGGCTTCCTCGCCTCGCCCGGACAGACCTTCGAGACGGCGCGCGTCATGGCGGACTTCTACCTCGAGCGCTGCGCCAAGCACGGCCGTACGCCCGCCGCGGTCGCGGTGCGCCGCGACATCTACGTGGGGGCCAGCGCCGAGGAGGCGGAGGCGGTGGCCGGCCCCATCGCGCGCGGCGGCTATCGCGGCTTCGATCCCTCCGCGCTCGTGTGGGGCTCGGTGGAGCAGGTGGCGGAGAAGTTCCGCGCGCTTGGTTCGATGGGCTACACCGACGTCATCGTGCGCCACCTCACCAACGACCATGCCAAGGTGCTGGGCTCGATGGAGCGGCTCGCGCGGGTGCGCGTGGCCCTCCGCGACGTGGGACCGCGGTGAAGGCCTGAGCGATGGGCTTCGACCTCGCCCGCGCGCGGCGGGACACGCCGGGCTGCACCCGCGTGGCCCACTTCAACAACGCCGGCGCCGCGCTGCCCCCGACCGCGGTCACCGAGGCGGTGCTGGGGCATCTCGCCCTCGAAGCCGAGATCGGCGGTTACGAGGCGGCGGCCCGCGCGCGTGAGGCCCTCGACCACGTGTACGACGCCCTCGCGGCCCTCCTTCACTGCCGGCCCGACGAGATCGCTGTCATCGAGAACGCCACGCGCGCCTGGGACATGGCGTTCTACTCCTTGCGGCTCGAGAAGGGCGACCGTATCCTCACTGCGGCCGCGGAGTATGCGAGCAACTTCATCGCGTTCCTCCAGGTGGCGCAACGCACCGGCGCCGTGGTGGAAGTGATCCCCGACGACGCCCAGGGGCAAGTGTCGGTGGAGGCGCTCCAGCGGATGCTCGACCGGCGCGTCAAGCTCATCGCCATCACGCACGTGCCCACCAACGGTGGCCTGGTGAATCCCGCCGCGGCCATCGGGCGGGTGGCGCGCGCGGCCGGCGTTCCGTATCTCCTCGATGCCTGCCAGTCGGTGGGGCAGATGCCGATGGACGTGAACGCGATCGGGTGCGACATGCTCTCCGCCACCGGACGGAAGTATCTCCGCGGCCCCCGCGGCACCGGCTTCCTCTACGTCCGGCGCGCCCTGGTGGAGCGGCTCGAGCCTCCCTTCCTCGACCTCCACGCCGCCAGTCTGGTCGCGCACGATCGTTACGAGGTCCGGCCGGACGCGCGGCGCTTCGAGAACTGGGAGACCTACGTGGCGGGGAAGATCGGGCTCGGGGTGGCGGCGGACTACGCCATGGCCTGGGGGCTCGACGCCATCCGCGATCGCGTGTACGCGCTGGCGGATGGGCTGCGCGCCGAGCTCGCCAAGATCCCCGGCGCGACCGTGCGCGACGTCGGCGCGGAGCGCTGCGGCATCGTGACGTTCACCCTCGCCGGGCACGAGCCCGGGGCGATCAAGCAGGCGCTCGGCGCCCAGGGGATCAACGTGCACGTCTCCGCGGCCGGGGACAGTCGATTGGAAGTCGAGTCGCGCGAGCGGTCCGGCGTGGTGCGCGCCTCCGCGCACTACTACAACAGCGAGGACGAGATCGAGCGCCTCTGCGCGGCGCTCCGCGCGCTGCCGCGCCCTACTCGATGACCCGGTCGGGAGCCCGATGGGCCGCCCGCCCGGTTTGGCCACGCTCTCGCGCCAAGGCCTACGGGAGCCTATCACGGGTGGAGCGTGACCGCGTCGTAGGCGGCCTCCGCGCGCTCGCCCGTGTCGTCGGTGTCCGTCATCACGGCGACCCCCACCAGGCGCGGCGGCTCGGCCCCGAAGAGCCGGCGGTAGTCCGCGAGGAAATCGCGGCGCTCGGCAACCCAGGTTCCTGTGCGCTCGGCCCCGCTCCGCACGACCACCATGCGCGCCCGCGCGGTGTAGGGATTGGGGTAGCTGGTCTCGGGCGGTAGCCGCGTTTCCCACACGTAGTTGATGACCGAGCCCGGCGGATACTCGCCATAGAACGCGCGGTAGAACTCGAACTTCGTGCGTTCCCACACGCTCTCGCGCTCGGGCTGATACGCGAAGGCGACGTAGACCCGGGCGGGGTAGTCGTCGCCGGCCTTCTTGGTGGGGTCGGGACGCTCGAGGATGCGGGCGATCTTCCAGCGCCACGTGATGGTGGGATATGCCCGCGCATCGAGATCGAGCGGGCGGTAGAGGCCGGCGGCCGCGGTCTCGCTCTGCGCATGGAGAACCCAGCCCGTCTCCTCGCGCACCACGGCATAACGGGTCTGGCGCGTGATGCCGCGAAACGTGATGAGGTGCCAGCCCACGGGCAGTGCATCCGGCGCCGCGGGCGGAGCCGAGCGCAGCAGCTCGATCGCGGCCCCGCGTGGCGCCGGGGACGCCGGGGTCTGCGCGCCGGCGCCCGACGGCACGGACAGCAGCAGCGCCGCCGCCGCGACGGCCAGATTGCCGTAGTACCAGCGGTGCAGGCGCGCCGGGCTCACCCCGCAGAAGTAGAGGAAGCGCAGCGTCCACATGAGCCCGATGGTGCGCCCCACGCCCTCGCGCTCCCACTTGCGCGCCGAGGTGGTCACGCGGTCGCGCAGCGCCGCCTGCCGGCCGCGCCGCTTGAGCCGGCGCGTGATCTCGATGTCCTCCATGAGAGGAATGTCGGGGAAGCCGCCCAGCGCTTCGAAGACGTCACGCCGGACGAACAGGGCCTGATCGCCGGTGGAGATGCCGGAGAGCCGCGAGCGGAGATTCATGAGCCCGCCGATCATCCGGAACGGCCAGCGCGGGTTGTCCAGGCGCACGTCGAAGTGCCCTGCCACCACGCCCGGATCCGCCAGGGCGCGGTTGATGGAGCCCTCGAAGCCCGCCGGCAGCACGGTGTCGGCGTGGAGGAAGAGGAGCACGTCGCCCTGGGCCTGCCGAGCGCCCGCGTTCATCTGGCGCGCGCGACCCCGCTCGCACGCCAGCACCGTCACCCCGGGCACGCGCGCCGCCACCTCGCGGCTGCCGTCGTCACCGCCCGCGTCCGCCACGATGATCTCGGCGCCGGGCGCCGCCGCGCGCAGGGCGGGCAGAAGCTGCGCGAGGTTCGCGGCCTCGCGGAGCGCGGGCACGATGATGGAGAGCACGGGCGACGATGGCCCTCAAGCCGGCGGACGGATGTCCGACTCGATCTGCATCCCTTCCGAGAGGGTGTTGAGGGTCGTGTAGTGATCGACGACCCCCAGCACCTCGAGGAGGTCGTGATCGGTGTCGCCGGCATGCCGCAGGATGGCGGCATTGTATTCGATCATGTACCGGCCGCGCATCGCCATGGCGACGCCGAGCGCGGTGCGGCGCTTGTCCCGCGCGGGCAGCGCGCCGTCGTCCATGAGGGCCCGCTCCTTCCGCCAGGTCGCCTCGATGTAGTGCGGGTTGCCGGCCAGGACGCGCCAGAGGATGGGCGCGCCGCGCCGGCCCATCGCCGTCTCGGCCCAGACCGCGATCTCCTCCAGCACCGCCTTCACCGAGGCCTCCGCGGCTTCCGGGTCGATCGGGGACACGACCGGACGCGTTGAATCGAGCGAGTCGAGGCAGAGCCCGGCCGCGGCGGTGGCGAGGGCTCGCGTGTGCTCGGTCACGCCCATCAGCTCGGTCACCCCGACCTCGTCCACTCCGAGCCGCATCACGGCGGCCACGTGGGAGTCGATTCAGTACGTGCAGGCGTTGGCGATCGAGACCGCGGTGGCGATGAGCTCACGCTGGAGCGGGGTGAACCGGCCGCGCTGCATGAGGGCGCGTGATCGATTCCAGTTTGCCTCGAGGAGCGAGGGCGAGTGTCCCATGCACCGCCAGATGTTCGAGACGGCGGTGGCGCCGAACACCACCGCCTCGCGCCGTAGCACGGCGTCGAAGATCTCCCTGGTCTTGCCGGAGGCGGCCGCCGGGTCGATCATGCGGATTGTCGTCATCCTGTTCCTCCTCGGCTCGCGCGCATGTCCTCGATGAGAGCCCGGGACATTGTAAGCCCGCTGCCGAGCCGGCTTCAGCGCGAGAGGCCGGTGGCGGCGTTGGCCAAGGCCTCGAGAGCCGCCCCCATGGCTCGAATGGTGTCGGCACGCTCGCCGCCGATACCGTGCCGGGCGGCCAGCGACGCCGGCGCGTTGTAGGCGAGCCAGACCTTGCCCTGGTCGTCCTCCCAGACCAGCGCCTTGAGCGGGAGATCGATCCCGATGGTGCGGGCGGTCTGCATGAGCGGCGTGCCCGCTTTCGGGCTCCCGAAGATCAGGAGCTGGGTCGGGCGAAGGGGGAGGCCGGCCCGCTGGGCCGCCGCGGCGTGATCGACCCGAGCGACCACGACGAGATCGCGCTCCTTGACCGCCCGCTCGAGGCGGTCGGTGGTCTCGGCGACCGAGTGCGGGCTCGGCCTGATGACGAGACCTTCGACGGCGGCGGCCGGTCCGCCGACGGTGAGGACGGCCATGGCCAATGACGCGAGGGTGCTCACGACCTTCACGAAGCGCATTGCGGCCTCCATCATCGCCCGCGGTCGTACACGGGCGTGTCGGGGTGGAAGGCGAACCAGCCGAACCAGTAGGCGAGATGGCCGGCCAGACGCGCCAGGCGGCGGCCATCGGTGACGGCCACGAGCGCCTCTTCCTCGATGCGCCAGCGCGCGCCCGTTCCCTCCGCGATCAGCTCATCGGGGCCGGGGCCCGGCCCGAAGCGGAGGTCGCGCCGCTCATAGGCGCGCACCGTGCGGGTGGCGCTCCGGCCCACGACGACCACGGACACGGTGCCCACGGTGTCGTTCACGACCGGCTCGGCGTCGAAGGCGGCGAGGGGATAGACCTTGCGGTCGGGCTCGAGACGCAGCACGAAGACGAGCTCCTTGGTGGCGAGGCGAACGCTGCGAGGCGACACGGGGAACATGGTGTCCGGGCTCGCGTAGTAGGCGCCGTAGGGCCGGCCCGGCGTGTAGTCACGCACGTAGCCGGTGTCGATGTCGAGCACCACGGTGTTCGGATGCCGCCCTACCCAGTCTCGCCAGGTCGTCGTGACCACGGGACGCGGGACGAGGCGGATGCCGCTGTCCGCGAGGGGCCCCACGACGGGCTCACCGCGCAGGTGATGCCAGAGGCTCTTGGTCTGCTGGTCGTACATCAGCTTGTTACTGCGGTAGAGGAATCCCGAGGACCCGAAGACGAATGTGCGACCACCCACGGTGGTCTCGTAGTGGATCGCCGATCCACACAGCGTTCAGTAGGCGATGCTGAGCGGCACGCCCCCCACGACGTCGTTGGCCATCTCGTGCCAGTCCATGATTCGCAGCGGATAGGCGCGGGCGTCGCCGCGAACGACCAGGCCCAGCACCAGCTCGTCCGGTGTCAGGTAGGTCGCGGCCCGCGCCGGAACGTGCCGGGGATTCGTCAGCGCGGGGATCCCGTCCTTCCGAACCCCACCCCACTGTATCTCCTCGAGGCGCGCCCGGTGCTTGACGCCAGCGTGAATGAACTCGCCGAACGCGGGGTCGATCAGCTTGAAGAGGTCGCCCTTCCACTCCGCGTACGCCGGATGCGGCCGCCAGTCATCCCGCTCGGCCAGCCACTCCACCCAGCGTCGCCAATCATGCCCGAACGCCTGCCCGGTCAGCGCGGCGAGCGCATTGGCCACGCTCGAGTCGAGGAAGAGGTCGAAGCGCAGGATATCGATGAGGCCGGGTACGGCGGTCCGGGCGCCGCGGCGCACGACCTCGCGGAGCGCGGCCTCGCGCGTCACCGTGTCCGGATGCAGCAGGCGCGACATCAGGAGATCGAGGGTCGGCTCGGCGCCCGAGGCCGGGGCGGGGGCGAGGGAGAGGGCCAAGCATGCGGGTGGGACCCACGCGAGCAGGCCGTAGATCCATCGGGCCATGTGAATTGCCCTCCTCGCGCGCCGCGCTCATGACCGGCCGGCGCGACGCGAGAAGCCTACGGCCGTCGTGGGGGCGAACTTGTCACAGGCTTGTCAATTCGCGGCTAGCGTGTCCAGCGCAGCCAGGTCTCGAAGAGGCGCTTGACCGTCGGCGTGAGCCGCGTGCGATTGTAGGCGTCGCCGAGCTTCCGGATGCCCTCGGCCTGGGTCGGATAGGTATGGATGATCCGGGCGATCTTGCCGAGGCCCACGCCCTGACTGATCGCCATCGTCAGCTCGGGCAGCATCTCGCCCGCGTGGCGGGCCACGATGGTGGCGCCCACGATGCGGTCGCTCCCCTCCGCCACGTGGACCTTCACGAAGCCCTCGGTCTCGCCGTCGAGGCGGGCGCGGTCCACCTCGGTCAGCTCCTGGACGAAGGTGCGCACGCGCTGCCCGCGCGACTGCGCCTCCTCGGCGGTGGCGCCCACATGAGCGACTTCGGGGTCGGTGTAGGTGCAGCGGGGGACCACGAGCCCGCTCGCCTTCGCCCGGCCGAGGAAGAGGGCGTTCTGGATGACGAGGCGCGCGTGGAAGTCGGAGTGATGCGTGAACTTGAGCGGGGTGCAGATGTCACCGGCGGCGTAGACGCGCGGATTCGTGGTCCGGAGGCGATCGTCGACCTTGACCCCGGACGCCTTGTCGTACGCGACGCCGGCGGCCTCCAGGCCCAGCCCCTCGACATTGGGCGCGCGCCCGACAGCGACGAGGATCTCATCGACCTCGATCGGCTCCCCCGCGCCGGCCCCGCCGGCGCCGCCGCCCGCCCGCGCATTGCCGGCGCTCGCGAGGTGGAGGATCTTGCCCCCCGTCCCGCGCTCGACCTTGACGACGCGCACGCCCAGCGCGAGCCGAACGCCGTCGCGCTCCAGCGCCGCTCGTACCAGGCGCGCGGCGTCGGCGTCTTCCCGGTCGAGGACCTGCCTCCCCGTCTGCACCACGTGCACCCGCGCGCCGAAGCGCGCGAAGGCCTGGGCGAGCTCGCAGCCAATCGGCCCGCCGCCGACCACCGCGATCCGCCGCGGCAGGGTGGTGAGGGAGAAGACGCTCTCGTTGGTCACATAGCCGGCCTCGACGAGGCCGGGAATGGGCGGCGCGGCTGCGCGCGCGCCGGTTGCGATCACCGCCTTCTTGAAGCGCAGGGTGCGCCCGTCCACCGTGATCGCGTCCCGGGCGGTGAAGGCGCCCTGGCCGAGGAAGACGTCCACACCGAGACCCTTGAAGCGCGCGGCGGAGTCGATGGGACTCAGCTCCGCGCGCAGCCGCCTCATGCGCCGCATCACCGCCGGGAAATCCACCGTGGGCTCGCCGGGAACGCCGATGCCGAGCGCGCCGGCTTCGCGCACGTCCGCCGCGGCATGCGCCGCGCGGATCAAAGCCTTCGACGGCACGCAGCCGACATTGAGGCAGTCGCCGCCCATGAGATCGCGCTCGATCAGGGCCACGCGGGCGCCCAGGCCCGCGGCGCCCGCGGCGGTCACGAGTCCCGCCGTGCCCGCGCCGATCACCACGAGGTTGTAGCGCCCCGCCGGCTGAGGATTGACCCAGGCCGGCGGATGGACATTGGCCACCAGGGTTTGGTTGTGCTCGTCCCAGGGCTCGAGCCGCACGACACCATGCTCGCTCATGCCGCTGCCCGCCGCGCGAGGCTGGCCCGCGCCACCCGTGTGAGATAGACGGTCACCGTCACGGTCGCGATGAGCCCCACGCCGTAGAAGGCCCACTCGAGCGGGGTCCGGGCGCGCGCCGAGCCCGCGGCCAGCTCCCCCGCGACCGAGCCCAGGTAGACGTACATCGCGGTTCCGGGCAGCATGCCGACCGCGGAAGCCAGCACATAGTCACGCATCGAGACGCGCGTGGCGCCGAAGGCGTAGTTGAGCAGGTTGAACGGAATCACCGGCGAGAGGCGCATCAGCGCCACGATCTTCCAGCCTTCCCGCGTCACCGTGGCGTCGAGGGCCTGGAGCTTTGGATTGGCGGCGATGGTACGCGCCACCCAGTCGCGCACGAGATAGCGCCCCACCAGGAAGGCCGCGGTGGCGCCGAGCGTCGCGGAGATCCAGACGATGACGAAGGCCTTGGCCACGCCGAACACCGCGCCCGCGCCGAGGGTGAGCACCGAGCCGGGAAGCAGGAGCACGCAGGCCACCACGTAGAGCCCGAGGAAGACGAGGGGCGCCACCGGACCGAGGCCGCGAATCCACGTGAGCGCGGCGGCCAGCCACGTCCCCGCGTCGAACACGCGCGCGAGCACGAGCAGCGCGACCACCGCGACGATGAGCAGGATGAGCTTCATCGCGTCCTGCGGCTAGGGCCTGGCGCCGATGATCGCCCTCGCGACCAGGGCGGTGACGATGCCGAAGGGCAGATTCACCAGCACCAGGTACAGGGTGAACATCGGGCCCTGTTTCAGCCCGAAGTAGCCGGCGCCGGCCTGCGGGAGGAAGAAGAGGAACAGGGCCGCCAGCGGCGCGACCACGTAGAGAAATCCCACGAGGTAGAGATGCGGCCAGATTACGTGGACGAAGAGCCCGAACGGGATTCCCCAGAGACCGCCCCAGAAGAGGGGTTTGTAGATATCCGGCGACTTCAGTGAGACCGGCGCCATGACACCGAGCTTCTGGCTGATCCCGATCGCGAACATGATGTGGCTCAAGACGACGACGGCCAGCGCGCCGACCACTCCCGCCGCGAAGCAGATCGCCACTCGTTGTAGCACGGTCATGGGGGAGGCTCCTTTCCGCGAGAGCTCGGGGTGTGGCGGTTCCCCGCGGTGATGATGATGCGGACGGCACCCCTTGTCCAGTGGGGATCCTCCGCTTCTCGAAAGTGCGATAATCGTCGTGATGCGCCGCCCATCCGCCATCGGCCCCGCGATGCTGACCCTGCTCCTGGCGGCTCGCCTCGCCTTTGCGGCGCCGCCGCCCCCCACCGTCGAGGAGCTGGCCCGCCACGTGGGGGCGCTCACGGCGCCCGAGATGGAAGGTCGCGGCTCGGCCACGGAGGGCGGCGAGCGTGCCGCGCGCTACCTGGAGTCCGCGCTGAGCACTCTGGGCCTGCGCCCGGGCGGCGACAACGGAACCTGGCGACAGTCCTTCGTGGTCCGGCGCGGCGCGCGCGTCTCCGCCGATGCCGCGCTCGGGCGCAGCGGCCCCGCGCCCCTCCGCCTCACCGTGGGGCGCGACTGGATGCCGCACGGCGGCGCGCAGCCGGGAGAGGTGGAGGGCGAGCTCGTCTTCGCGGGCCACGGCGCGGACTACGCGGGCGTGGACGTACGCGGCAAGATCGTGCTCGTGCTGGAGGGCGGCGGTACCCGGCTCGAGCAGCTCATCGCGGCCCGCCACGCCGGCGCCGCCGCGGCGCTCGCGATCGGCGCGACGCTGCCGAGCCTCGATGCCACCGCGGCGCGGGTGGCGATTCCCTCGGCGGCGGTCACCCCGACCGCGGTGGACGCGCTGCTCGGGCCGAGCGGCTGGACGCACGGCACGCTGATCCAGGCGACCCGCGCCTCCGCGGAGGGCGTGGCCCGCCCGGCCGCCGTCCCCACCGGAGTACGCGCGCGGCTGGCGCTGCGCCTCGAGCCCGCCCATCACCGCGCCGACAACGTGATCGGCGTGCTGCCGGGCACCGATGCCGCGCTGGCCGGCGAAGCCGTCGTCGTGGGCGCGCACTACGACCATCTCGGCCGCGTGAACGGCGCGGTGTACCCCGGAGCGGACGACAATGCCTCCGGCACCGCGATGGTGCTCGGGCTGGCCCGCGCCTTCGCCGCCGCGGGCGGGGCCCCGCGCACTCTCGTCTTTGCCCTCTTCTCCGGCGAGGAGCTGGGCCTGCTCGGCTCCGGCCACTACGTCCGCCATCCCACCATTCCCCTGGATCGGACGGTGGCGATGGTGAACTTCGACATGGTGGGCCGCGTGCGCGACGGCCGCGTCAGCGTGAGCGGTCTGCAGAGCGCCGCGGGGCTGCGAGGCGTGGTCACGACCGCCGCCACCGGCGCCGCGCTGACGCTCGACTTGCGCGATTCGCCCCACGGCCCGTCCGATCACGCGCGGTTCTACGCCGCGGGCATCCCGGTGGTGTTCTTCAACACCGGGCGTCACGGGGACTACCACAAGACCACCGACACCGCGGATCGCATCAACACCGCGGGCATGGCCGAGATCGGGGCCGTGGCGGTGCGCCTGGTGGACGCGCTCGTGGCCGCGCCGCGGCCGGTCTACGCGCGGGTGGCGCCACCGGCGGGGCGGCCCGGCTCGCCGGACGCCTCCGGCGCCCAGACGGGCGGCGGGGCGTTTCTCGGCGTGTCGGTGGACGGCGCGAATCCGTCCGATGGGCTGCGCCTCGGCAATATCGTGCGGGACAGCGGCGCAGCGCACGCCGGCCTGCGGGAGGGCGACGTGATCGTCCGCATCGCGGGGAGCCCCATCAATAGCTTCGACGACCTGCGGGGCGCCCTGGCGCGGCGGAGCCCCGGCGAGACCGTGCGCGTCGTCTATCTCCGGGACGGGCTGGATCACGACGTCCCGATCACCCTCGGCACGCGCCCCTAGCTCTCGCGGGCGCGCGGAGAACCACCTCCATGCGAATCGGAATCATTGGCGCGGGCGCGATCGGCAGCGTGGTGGGCGGGCTCCTGACCAAGGCGAGCCACGACGTCACGCTGGTGGATCAGTGGCCCGAGCACGTCGAGAAGATGCGGAGCCAGGGGCTCAAGCTCTCCGGCACCTGCGGCGATCACCTGATCCGCGTCAACGCGATCCACATCCACGAGATGCAGCGCATCGCGGAACCCTTCGAGGCCGCCTTCGTGGCAGTGAAGTCGTACGACACCGAATGGGCCACCGCGCTCGCCATCCAGTACCTCCGCCAGCCCGACGGCGTGGTGGTGGACTTCCAGAACGGTATCAACGACCACCGGGTGGCGTCGGTGGCCGGGAAGGACCGCACGCTCGGCTGCGTCATCACCATCGGCGCCGGCATGTACGAGCCCGCCCACGCCATGCGCACGGACAACATGGCCGTCGGCTTCAAGATCGGCGAGCTGGACGGCAAGGACTCGGCGCGCGCCCGCCGCCTCGCCGAGGTCATGAACGCGGTGGCCACGACCACGGTGACGACCAACCTCTTCGGGGAGCGCTGGTCCAAGCTCGCGGTGAACTGCATGGCCAATCCACTCGCCGGCCTGTCCGGCTACGGCTCCGCGGAAGTTCGCAGCCAGCCCGAGCCCAGCCGCATCGCCATCCACGTGGCCGCCGAGGCCATTCGCGTGGGCGGCGCCTCCGGCTACGAGGTGGAGCCCATCTACGGCATCGTGGCGAAGCGCTTCGTGGACGCCGCCGAGGGCCGCGGGTACGACGAGGTGGCCAAGGACATGGCGGCCAGCGCCAAGAGCCTGTCCGGTGGCCGGCCCTCGCTCCTGCAGGATGTCATGCGCGGCCGCCGCACCGAGATCGAGTACCTCAACGGCTACGTCTGCACGGAGGGGCGCCGCCTCGGCGTGCCGACGCCGGTGAACGACGCGGTGGTGAAGACGGTGCTCTCCTACAAGGTGGGTGCGCTCAAGCCCGACCCGAAGAATCTCGAGCCGATCACCGCGGTGCTGCCGAAGTCCGGTGCGTGCGGCTAGCGCCCATGGTAGGGGAAGAGACTTGTCATTCTTAGCGTTCACGATCGCTGCCGTCTTCCTTGCGATCACGCCCGGTCCGGGCATTGCCTACGTCGTCGCCCGTACGGTCGCTGGCGGTCGCTCGGAAGGCGTGGCGTCCTGCTTCGGCACCGGAATCGGCGGGATGCTCCACGTTCTCGCGGCGGCGCTCGGCCTGTCGCTGATCGTCGCCCAGTCCGCCATGGCCTTCAACCTGGTCAAGTACCTCGGCGCTGCCTATCTGGTCTACTTGGGCATTCGCCTGCTTCTGCGTAGAGATCACCCGCTCACCGTCCCGCCCGTCGCTGCTCGAGGGGCACGCCGCGCATTGTTCGAGGGGATCGTTGTCGAGGCCTTGAACGTCAAGACCGCGCTGTTCTTTCTGGCGTTCCTGCCCCAGTTTGTCGCGCCGAGCCAACCCTTGGCTCCACAGTTGGTGCTGCTCGGAAGCATCTGCGTTGCGCTCAACACGCTCGTCGATGTCATAGCGGTCTACGCCGCAGATCGTTTGCTCCAGTCAAACCTTGCGCGCGCCGGCCGCGCTCGACTGCTAACCCGAGCGTCGGGTGTCACGATGCTTGGGTTGGGCACCTACTTGGCGCTCGCCCGGCGTTAGTGCCGGGCCCGGCGTCGTCCGTGGCCAACCGGGAGGGGCCCTAGCGGATCGGGATCCTGGGTTCGTCGATTCTGGCTTCCGAGTTGGCGGGGCGCCAGCCCAGGCGAGCACGCGGCACGGTTCATCCGCCTCGCCGGCCTCGTCTGCGGGTGCGAGCGGATGCTTTCATCCAGTAGAGGAAAGAACATGGCGCGATCTGCGGCGTTTCAGCGCTTGGCCCGAATCATTCGCATCGCCGGCTTTTGCGATCGCCACGGCCTGGAGACGCGCGAGGGGCTCGACCGTGCGGCGGCGCTCGAGGCGGTGGATCGTGGTGCGAGCCGTCGGGAGTTTCTGGCCGGAGCCGCCAAGCTCGGGGTTGTGGGGGCGATCGGCACGGTTGCCGGCCCGCCCCGCCGGGCGCTGGCGGCGCCACGGCCTCGCCGCGGCGACGTGGCGATCATCGGCGCGGGCCTTGCTGGGCTTGCGTGCGGCGATGAGCTCCGGCGCCAGGGGCTCCTCGCGACGGTCTATGAAGCGAGCGAGCGATCCGGCGGCCGGTGCGTCTCGCTGGGCGGCGCCTTCCCGGGTCCGGTCAACTTCCCTGGTCAGGTGGTGGAGCGCGGCGGCGAGTTCATCGACACCGGACACAAGACAATGATCGGCTACGCGCAGAGGTTCGGCCTGGCCCTCGAAGACGTGACGAAGGGTCGCGGGGACGTCTTCTACCACTTTTTCGGCCAGCGCTATTCCGAGCCGGAGGTCGTCGACGAGCTCCGGGCGTTCGTGGACGCGATGCGCGATGACCTGCGCACGGTCGGCCAGCCGACGGCGGACCGCTTCACCCCTGCGGACGTCGTGCTGGACCGCACGAATCTGAAAGAGTACCTCGAGACGCGCGGTGCGGGGAGCCTGATCAGGGCGGTCCTCGACGTGGCGTACACGATCGAGTACGGGCTCGAGATCGACCGACAGAGCTGTCTCAACTTCTTGTTCTTCATCCACGCCGACCGGCGCTCGAAATTCAGGCCGTTCGGCTCGAGCGACGAGCGCTACCACGTCATCGGCGGCAACCAGCAAGTTCCGGCCGCCCTGGCCACCGGCTTGGCCGGGCAGATCCAGTACGGAGTGAAGCTGCAACGGGCGGCCAGGACGGCGGCGGGTCGGATCGAGCTGACCTTCCGGCGCGGCTCGTCGACCGTCAGTGTGACGCACGACATGGTCGTCTTCGCGATCCCGTTCTCGGTGCTTCGCGAGGTCTCGCTGGATGCGAGCCTGGGCCTGCCCGTGTGGAAGCGCTTTGCGATCGAAAATCTCCAGTACGGGACCAATGCCAAGATGATGCTCGGGTTCAACGGGCCGATCTGGCGTGGCCTGGGCAGCGACGGCCAGTCGTATTCGGACCTCACGAACCATCAGAGCACCTGGGAGACGAACCCCAGCCGCGCGACGAGCGCGCACGCGGTGCTGACGGACTATTCGGGGGGCGTCCGCGGCGCTCAGCTCAATCCGCGGCGCGTGCAGGCGGAGGCCTCGAGGTTTCTTGGCGATCTGGACAAGATCTACCCGGGCGCGCTCGCCGCAGCGACGCGCGGCGCGGGAGGGAACGTCCTCGCCCACCTCGAGCACTGGCCGTCGAATCCGCTCACGAAGGGCGCGTATACCTGCAATCAGCCGGGCTACTTCACGACCATCGCGGACAACGAGGGGAAGCCGGTGGGCAACCTGTTCTTCGCGGGGGAGCACACGAGCTCCTTCTACGAGTGGCAGGGATTCATGGAGGGGGGCGTGGTGTCGGGTCTGCGGGCGGCGGCGGAAGTTCTGCGGGCGCTCTAGCGACGTAACATTGTGAGAAGGCTCAAGGAGGCATGATATGGCCCAGCAGAAGGCTCCTTCGGTCGAGACGTTGAAGGCCATCGCGGCCGCGTTCAACGCCCACGATCTCGACACCATCATGGAGTTCTTTGCCGACGACTGCTCGCTCGACATGCCCCGGGGGCCCGAGCCCTGGGGCCAGCGCTTCAGCGGTAAGGCGGCCGTGCGCGAGGGGCTCGCGAGCCGCTTCAAGGGCCTCCCAGACGTCCACTACGGCGAGGATCGTCACTGGGTCAATGGCAATCTGGGCGTGTCCGAGTGGCTTCTGACCGGCACGACACCGGACGGGCGGCAGATCCGAGTACGGGGATGCGACCACTGGGAGTTTCGTGACGGGAAGGTCACCAGGAAGGACTCGTACTGGAAGATCGTCGAGAAGCCCGCATAAATGACCGAACCCACTTGGCGTTGAGGAGCCGCCCAATGGCGATCATCGATTCGCAGGTTCACGCCTACGAGGCCAACACCCCGAAGCGACCCTGGCACTCTGTTCCCAACTGGCCCGATCACGTCACGGGGGACGAGATGGTGGCGGCGATGGACCGTGTCGGCGTCGACGAGGCGATCTTCATCTCCGCCTTTTCCATGTACCGTTACGACGCCGGCTACGCGGTGGAGGTGCAGCGAGCGCATCCCGACCGGCTCGCCCTGGTCAAGCCGGTCGTCAACATGCTGTGCTGGGGCAATGTGGCGGCGGGCGCGGCGCTGATCGATCGTCACCCGGACACGCGATTCGAGACCGACCGCCTGAGCGCCAGCGAGCGTGCCCTGCTGATGGGCGGGGCGTGCGCCAAGGCGTATGGCTGGTCGCCGAGGAAGGCCTAGGTTTGGATACGCCGCAGCGTGTCGAGACGCAGCATGACGCGACCTTTCGGACGCGTCGGGCGGTCCCCTATGCGCCCCGGCAGGTGTTCGAGGCGTTCGCTCGGCCGGAGCTGCTGGCCCGCTGGTGGGGACCGAACGGCTTCACGAACACCTTCGAGGTGTTCGAGTTCAGGCCGGGCGGCCGCTGGACGTACGTGATGCATGGGCCCAACGGCGCGAACTTCCAGAATGAGAGCGTCTTCCTCGAGGTGAAGGCTCCGTCCACGCTCGTGATCCACCACGTGTCGAAGCCGCGCTACGTGCTGACGGTCACTCTGAGCGCGTACGAAGAGGGAACGGCGATCGCCTGGGCCCAGGAGTTCGAGGACAGCGCGGTGGCCGCCCGCATCCGGCACATCGTCGAGCCGGCAAACGAGCAGAACCTCGACCGGCTGCAGGCCGTGCTGACGGTGGGAGCATGACCTTCGCCATGCGGCGGCGCCATGGCGGGGAGATCGTTGGACCGTCCCCACTCCGAGCCGTCCTCGGGTGAAGCAAGGAGCACGCGTGGAGATTCCGGTACTCGAGCAAGCCAAGATTCAAGCCCAGATGCTGGTCCCGCTCGTGAAGGCCCTCCAGGCCGAGCTGGGTGAGGAGCGGGCGAACGCCATCGTGCGCAAAGCGCTGGGCGACATGTTCCGAGCCCTCGGGGAGAAATTCTGGCGGGCGCAGGGGACCGGGAACGTGGGGGTCAACCTGGCGTCGGCCTTCGAGAAGTTCGCGGAGGGCGGCGCGCTCGACTACGACGTGGTCAAGGCGTCGCCCGACGCCTTCGAGGTGAACGTGACGGGCTGCCGCTACGCGCAGTTCTACAACGAGCTGGGCGTCCCGGAGCTCGGGTTCCTACTGGTGTGTAGCTTGGACCTTCCCATGGCGGAGGGCTTCGGGCCGGACGTGAAGCTCACCCGCACGCACACCATCATGCAGGGGGCGGATCACTGCGACTTCCGCTACGTGAGGATCACGCCGAGGGCCGAATGACGCTCCGCTACGAGGAGCTGCCGGCATCGTGACGTCGGGAGATCAGGGCGAATGGCACACGTGATCACCTTTCGCTCTGCGCGATTCGACGTCGCGTCGGAGCCGCCCAACCCGATCAATCCCATTCCCGGTGAAAGCGTGCTGCGCTGGCTCCGCGAGCAGCTGAGGAGCAGCCCCTACGAGACCACGGAGCCGGCGACGGAGGATTGGGGCTGGTACATGGACGTGCGCGGCGAGGGGGCCGCGTATCTCGTGGGCGCCAGTGGTGACGTGGCGGAGGACGCGGCGGAGCCGGTCGACTGGACCATCCAGATCGAGAAGCATCGGACATTCGGGGAGAAGCTGCGCGGCGCGAACAAGCTCGCCGCCGACGATGCGGTGTCCGCGCTGATCGAGCGCCTGGTGCGTCAGGGCGCGGGCGCCTCCGACGTCGAAGTCGAGCGCGGCGCATAGCGACCCGACTCGCCGCGGTAGGAGGGTATGGGACACTCTATGCGAGAACGAGGAGCACGGTGAAGGGAGAGTACGTCATGTGCCGAGCCATCAAGACGCTGCACAACTTCGCGCCGCCCGCGACGGAGGAAGAGATGCGGGCCTCGTCCCTCCAGTTCGTGCGGAAGCTGAGCGGCTTCACCAGGCCCTCCAAGGCCAACGAGGCCGCCTTCGCGGAGGCAGTCGAAGAGGTGACCCGGGCGGCGCGAGTGTTGCTCCAGTCGCTCGTGACCAATGCGCCGCCGCGCGATCGTGCGGTCGAGGCGTCGAAGGCCCGCGCGCGAGCGGCCGAGCGGTTCTCGTCATGAGCGCCCGCGGGGTCGCCGCGGTGTGCCTGTGCACGCTCGGCCTCGGGGCGTGCGCGTCCTCGCCCAAGCCCGTGGCCGTGGTCGTCGTCAACGACGAGGCCCAGGTGCGCGGCTGCCGCGTGCTGGGGACCGTCTCCGACACCGACCTCGAAGACCTCCAGAAGAAGGCCGCAAAGCTCGGCGGAAACCGTGTGCTGTTGACGCCGCAGCGGAAGGCGAAAGGGGGCTACTTCGGTGTCCAGGACCTCATGACCGCCGACGTGTACTCGTGCGGCGGCACCGGATAGCCGCCCCCGTCTAGTCGCGCGTCAGCGTGAGCCCGCCGCGGACTTCGTCGTACCCGGCATCCGCGGTCGGCGCCTCCGGCGGCACGAACGTCGGCGCGATCAAGATGTCCACGTCGCCGTGCTGCACCCGTGCACTGGCGAGGACATCGTGCACCCGCTCGCAGGCGGCCCATGCCGTCCCCGCCACTCCCACCATCACGAGGGCTGCGATCCCGATTGAGCGTCGAGCCTCCAGCATCACCGTGGCCCTCCTCTCGCGATGTCGACTCGCAGGCGAGAGGGGCAACAAGGATGCCAAGGGCTGAGGCGGCCCCCCGGCGGGCCCGTACGCAATAGGGATAGGCCTGGCTAAAGGTAGTGAGCATGCTCTGGCCAGTCGCTCGGCCAGTGGCGACGCCCCCGCGCAAGCGTGGGATTCGCAAGACGTTGCCGTACGTGGACACCGGGGCCGGCGATGGGGAGCGATCTCTCCGCTCGAGCTGGCCTCCGAGGCGGTGAACATCCGGGCGGATGCGGGCTCGGTGCCGTCGCCGCCGGGCGTTTTGCCGGGCGGCGCCGGCGTGGGCCGCCCCCGTCATCGCCTCGTCCGCTCTCGACTACACTGAGCGAGTCGCCGGCCCGTTCCGCTGACCGGCGCGAGGAGCCGCCCCATGATCGACTGCCAGCTCGCGCGGATGGTCGCATGATGACGACGCGGCGCCCGTGGCTGCTTCTCGGCCTCGTGGCGGCCGCGCTCTCGCCGGCCGCGTCGCGGCCGTTGGATGCGCAACCGGCGGCGAAGGTGTACCGCATCGGCATGCTCGAGGGCGCTGAGGTGATCTCGAATGCGGAGAATCTCGCCGCCTTCCGGGACAGGTTGCGGGGGCTCGGCTACGTGGAGGGGCAGCACTACGTGCTCGAGCTCCGCTCGGCCGAGGGGCGCCCGCAACGGCTTCCGGACCTCGCGGCGGAGCTGGCGAGCCTCCCCGTCGACGTGATGGTGACGCGGGGGTCACCGGCCGCGCTGGCCGCCAAGCACGCGACCCGCACGATCCCCATCGTGATGGCGTCGAGCGGCGATCCCTCCGCCGAGGGCATCGCCGCGAACCTGGCCCGCCCGGACGGCAATGTCACCGGGTTTCACATCCTCGTGCCGCTGGAGGTGGGGGCCACCCGGTTGCGGCTTCTCAAGGAAGCGGTGCCCGGCGCCGCACGAGTCGGCATCCTCTGGAATTCGGTCGATATCCACGGCCCGTTGCTCGTGCGCGAGACGGCGCGGGTGGCGCCCGGCCTCGGGGTCGCGCTCAAGAGCCTCGAGCTGCCGCGAGCGTGGCCGTCACGGCCGGGCGCGGCATTCGATCAGGTGTTCGAGGCCGCCATGATGGATCAGGTCGACGCCCTCATCGCCGTCGAGGGCTCGGTGATGTTCAACGAGCGGGCGCGTCTCGTAGCGTTCGCGGCGATGAGCCGGCTTCCCGCCATCTACGGGCTCCGCGAGTTCGTCGAGGCGGGAGGCCTCATGTCCTATGGCACCGACCGCCGCGATCTCCATCGCCGCGCGGCCGACAAGGTCCACCGCGTCCTGCAGGGCGCCCGGCCCGGCGACCTGCCCATCGAGCCGCCGACCCGCTTCGAGCTGGTGATCAATCTGCGCACCGCCCGGATGCTCGGCCTCACGATTCCGTCTTCCCTGCTGCAGCGCGCGGACCACGTCGTCGAGTGAGCGTAGCCCCGGGCCTCGTGGGCCAGCGGGCGGCCGTCTTCAGCGCCGTGCTAAGGTTCGAAGGCGTGGCGATGATGCATCGACTTGGGCACGGGCTCGCCGGGGCGGCGTTGCTGGCGCTGACATGGGGTGGCGGCGCGGGTGCGGCATCGGGAGAGACACTTACCGGCATGTTCACTTACATGGCGGACGCCGCCACGATCACGCTGTGCGGGGGGGACGGGCGGCTGCCGGTGGCGATGGAGGGGGACTACAAGGCGCTCGAAGCCGCGTATCTCAAGGAGCGCAGACAACCCGGCGACGCTCTGCTGGTGAGCGTGGAAGGCGCCGTCGCGCCCCGGCCGTCGGCCGAGCCCAGCGGCCCGCCGCAGCCCGCGCTGGTGGTGGCGCGCTTCGTCGGCATCTGGCCCCGCGAGACGTGCGGCACGCCATTGGCCGACAGCCCGCTGCGCAACACGTATTGGCGACTCGTGCGCCTGCGCAACATGCCGGTGCGCGTCGCCGAGCGGCAGCGCGAACCCTACCTGGTGCTCGCGCTCAATCAGCAGCGGGTGTCCGGGCATGACGGCTGCAACCGTCTCATCGGCCGGTTCGAGCTGAACGGCGACGGCCTTCGCTTCCGTGACATGGCCGCCACCATGATGGCCTGTCCCGACGATGTCGACCGGCGCTTCCGGCAGGCGCTCGGACAGGTGGAGCGCTACCGCATCAGCGGCAGCCATCTCGAGATGCTGGACGCCGCGGGCGCGGCAGTCGCGCGCTTCGAGGCGGTGGCGCTGCGATGACGCCAGCAGGCGCCCCCGGCGTGAGCGTGCTCGACACCATCGGCGGCACGACCCTGTTCCCCCTCCACCACCTCATGCCGACGGGCCGCGCGCGTATCCTCGTGAAGCTCGAGTACGAGAACCCCACCGGCAGCATGAAGGACCGAATGGCCCTGGCCATGGTCGGAGCGGCCGAAGCCAACGGCCGGCTACGGCCGGGCGGCTCCGTGGTCGAGTACACGGGCGGCAGCACCGGCGTGTCGCTGGCCTTCGTGTGCGCGGCCAAGCGCCTCCCCCTGCACATCGTGACCTCGGAGGCCTTCAGCCAGGAGAAGCGTGACCACATGGCCGCCCTGGGGGCGCGCCTCACGCTGGTCCCGAGCCCCACCGGCGGCACCACCAAGGCGCTGACGCTCGAGATGATCGAGACGGCGCGGAAGCTCGCCGCGGCGCCAGGCAGCTACTGGACCGATCAGCTCAACAACATCGATCAGCTCGCGAGCTACGAGCGCATGGGCCAGGAGATCTGGGAGCAGGCCGAGGGCCGGGTCAGCGCCTTCGTCCAGAGCGTCGGCACGTGCGGCTCCCTGCGCGGCATCTCGACTCGCCTTCGCGCCCATCATCCCGCGGTGCACGTCG
Source organism: Candidatus Methylomirabilota bacterium (assembly GCA_035281625.1). Taxonomy (GTDB): domain Bacteria; phylum Methylomirabilota; class Methylomirabilia; order Rokubacteriales; family CSP1-6; genus DASRWT01. The sequence continues at coordinate 4,471 of DATEDO010000072.1, read as the reverse complement.
TCGCGGTGGAGCCGGAGGAATCCGCAGTGCTCTCGGGCGGGCCCAGCGGCTCCCACAAGATCGAGGGAACCGGCGCCGGCTTCGTCGTCCCACTGTGGACGGACACGCTCGCGAACGAGATCCAGACCGTGTCCACCAAGGACGCCATGGCGATGGCGCGCGAGCTGGCGCGGCTGGAGGGTATCTTCGCCGGCACCTCCACGGGCGCCAATGTCGTGGCGGCGTTGCGCATCGCCGAGCGCCTGGGACCCGGTCACACCGTGGTGACGGTGGCGGTGGACTCGGGGATGAAGTATCTGAGCACCGAGCTCTATCGGGGCCAGCGCTAGCCCACCTCACCGGCGGGTCGCGCGGAGTATAGTCCTCGCATGCGCCTGGTCGGCGCCGGCCTGCTCGTGTACGCCACGATGCTCGCGCTGGTCGCCCTGCTCAGCCGCTGGCGGGTGTTTGATCGCGCCCCTGCATGGCTGGTGGGGTTCGGGATCGCGCTCTTCGGGCTGGGGGCCTCCGTGCTGGTGATGTGGCTGCTCAACTCCAGGGGGTCGAGTCCCTGGGGCCGCCGGACCGCGGCGGAGCACCTGGCCGAGCTCGAGCGCCTCGGGCTCCTCGAGAGCGAGCCGATCACTGACGATCCCGACATGATCCAGCCTCGGAAGTTTCCGTGCACCGAGTTCACCGTGCGTCGGCACCGGACCGAGCGGTATGCCATCGACATCCTCTGCGGGGGCCGCGCGCTCGAGCCGGAGGCGGTGGGCCCACCCTTCAGCAAGAAGGCCTGGGCCGCCAAGCAGGTCCCCGAGGACGGGGAGATCATCGCCTCCGCGGGCTACGACGAGCTGAAGCGAACGCATGCCGCGGGCCCCGGGCCATGAAGTACGCGCGCGGCTTCCTCGAGCTGCAGCTCCGTTTCGCCGAGACGGTGGCGGAGCTGGCGGGGCTATCCCTGGAGCGGGCGCTGCTCGACTACACGAACCTCTACATCCGCTTTGGCATCGGCCGCGACTTCGATCCCGCCCACCCGCGATGGCAGGGGTATCTGGCCGGCCTCCGCGCCGCCGATTCGCCCGGCGAGTGGACGCATCAGTTCTATCTCGCGTGCCCGCCGGTGCCGCCGGCCCCTGGTCTGGTGGCGACGTTTGGCTGCTTCGCTTACGCGCTCCTCTCCGATGGCCGCGTGCGTCTTCACTTTCGCAACGCCGAGCCTCCGACGCGCTCGCCCCTGGCCCACGAGCGGCGCGCGGAGCGGGTGGCGGAGCTGCGCGCGCTCTTCGACCACGCGAGCCGCCGCCTTCCTGACTCGACGCCCGTGGCCGGCGCTTCGTGGCTCTACAATCTCGAGGCCTATCGCCGCCTGGTTCCGCGGGCCTACGTCGACTCGGGCCAGGTAGTACGCGGCCGCTTCCAGCGAATGCCGCTCTGGGGCCAGTTCGTGGACCGGCACGGCGAGGTCAAGGAGGACGCGGCGAAGGCCTTTCTGGATCGTCTCGATCGCCAGGTGGCGCTGGACGGGCTCGACGAGTGCTTTCCGTTCCAGGTGATCGGCGTGCAGGCGCCCCTGCGCGTGTTCCTCGACTGCTATCGGACGGGCGGGCCGCGCTGATATGCGACCGCGCGAGGTGGTGAGCGCCTGGGTCGACGCGTTCAACCGGCGTGATGTCGATGCGCTCGCCGCCTTCTACACGGAGGACGCGGTGAATCATCAGGTCGCGGAATCGCCGGTGCGCGGCCGCGCCGCGATCCGCGGGATGTTCGCCGATGGGTTTGCTGCGGCGGACATGGTGTGCATCGTCGAGCAGATCCTGGAGGACGGCGAGTGGGCCATTCTCGAGTGGCGCGACCCGCTGGGCCTGCGGGGCTGCGGCTTCTTCCACATCGTGGACGGGAGGATCACCTTCCAGCGCGGCTACTGGGACAAGCTCTCCTTCCTCCGAGCTCACGGGCTGCCGCTGCCGGACAAGCTGTAGGCGACGACCGGCGCGGCCTTCCCGCGGAGCGCGAGCTCCCCGCAGCGGGTGGCCGCCACGCCGGGCGGCAGGGCCACGCGGGTCAGCAGCTCGCCGGAGACGACGAGGTCGAGGCCGCCGCGCTTGGCGTATTCCTCGAGCCGGGCCGCGGTGTTGAGGATGTCGCCCACGAACACGATCTGCTGGCGGAGATCGCCCAGCTCGCCCGCGGTGACGGTGCCGCCGTGGAGGCCCCCGCGGAAGCGCGGCGCGACGCCGAAGTCCCGCTCGTAGCGCGGCCGCTGGCGGTCCACCGCCGCGCGCATGCCGAAGAAGCAGCGCACGCAGTTGGCCTCGCGCACGCCGGTGGCGAGAGGCCACGTGACGACGACCTCATCGCCCGCGTACTGGTAGATCTCGCCCTGAGTCTCGAGCACGGGTTCGGAAAGGTCGTCGACGAAGCGGCGGAGGAGCTCGAAGTAGCGGGCGCTGCCCAGCCGCTCGGCGAGGCGGGTCGAGCCCTCGAGGTCGAGGAAGAGGAAGACGCGCTCCTCGGACTTGGGCCGGTGGTAGGCGCCCACGACGAAGTAGCCCAGCACGTTGGTGCCGATCATGCGGCTCAGCTGGCGGGCGAACTGGATCGCCAGCGCCATGATGGCGAAATAGGGCAAGGCGTACCGGAGGTGGGCGTCGCCGAAGCTCACCACGAACCGGCCGGGATCCCCGGTGGTCACGACCTGCCCGATCGCGCGTCCCACCAGGAAGAGCCCGAGCACGATGGCGCTGCTGAGAGCGAAATCCGTCCAGAACGACAGGCGCCGAAACCATGGCCGTAGCGGCCCGTCGCGCAGGAAAAAGAGATAGCCGCCCACCAACAGCGTGATGATGAGGGGGTCGACCAGCCCCTGGACAAGCTCCCGCCGTGAGAACTCGCTGGTGAGGAGATTGAACAGGGGTGTGATGCTCCCGGTGATCAGAGCGACCACCGCGAGCTGGCGGAAACCGCTACGCAGGCGTGCGCGCGCCATCGTCCGCAGCATAGCGCCGGGCGCGCGGCCTTGCGCGCCATCGTGCGGCGTGTCTACATGGACGCCGGACCATGGCCACCATCACGCTCGAGACCACCGGCAGCGCCGACATCCCGCGCTGTGACTGCTGTGGCGAGCCCAGCCGCACCGTGTGGGGCCTGGCCCGCCGGGACGGCGCCGCGGACGCCGCGTACTGGGTGCACTGGACGCCGGGCAAGGTGCGCGAGCGCGGCGCGAACGTGGATCTGATGCTGGGGCGGTGGGGGGAGGGCGCGACCCCCGCCGACCGCTTCGTGGTCACGCTGGAATACCGGCTGACCGCGCGCGGCGGTGCATTCATGGTGATCGACGCGGGGGCCCGGGCCGCAGCGCGGCAGGGGCTGGCCACCCACGCCCTCCGGCGCCACGAGGTGGTGGGCACGCCACTGGCCGCGCGCGCCTTCGAGCTCGTGGATGCGATCTGGCTCCACGATCCGCGGATCGGCGAGATCACGGAGACCACGGGTGGGAAGTGACTCGCGCTGGGACGCGGAGCTGGAAGCGGCGGTCGCCGCGGCGCGTGCGGGTGGTCGGGCGGCCCTGGCATTCTTCGGCAAGGCGAGCCCGGTGGACTGGAAGGCCGATGACTCGCCCGTGGGGGAGGCCGATCGGGCGGCCGACGCCGCGATCCGGGCGCATTTGCGCGCGGCCTGTCCGGACGACGCCATCCTGACCGAGGAATCTGGCGCCGAAGCGGGCCGCAGCGGCCGGCGCTGGATCGTCGATCCCGTCGATGGCACGCGTGACTTCCTGCGCGGGGTGCCGAACTGGGCGAACCTGATCGCGCTGGAGGCACGCGGGGACATCGTGGTGGGTGTGTTGCATCTGGCCGCGCTGGGCCGGCTCTACTCGGCGGCCCGCGGCCAGGGCGCCTGGCGCGACGGCGCGCGCCTCCGCGTGCCGGAGAGCGCCGCACTCTCGCGCTGCGTCCTCGTCCACGGCGAGCCCGACTGCCTGCTGGAGGCCCTCGACGTCCACGCCTTTGCGCGGCTCGCGCGCGGCGTGGGGATGATGCGTGGCCACGGCGCCCCGTACGGCGCGGCGCTCTACCTCGAGGGCCAGGCCGACGCGTGGACGGAAGGGACGGTCTCGCCCTGGGACATCGCGCCCTTCGTGGTGCTGTTCGAGGAAGCCGGCGCCCGCTTCAGTGATCTCGCGGGCCGGCGCGGCTGGCCGTACCGATCCGGGCTGGCCGCGGCTCCCGCGCTTCACGCAGCCCTACTCGGTCTGGCGCGCGGCGAGGGGTCATGCGCCTCGCCCGGAGGAGGATCGCCGCGTGGCTGAGTTCAGCAAGACCGCGCAGTACGAGGGCCTCACTGAGAGCCGCTCCGTGACCGCCTCGCGGAAGCACGGGCTGGAGCATCCGGCCCTCTTCGCCACCGAGATCCGCGTGCATCCCCAGGGTTCCGCCATCGTGGGCACGCGGCGGGCGCCGCGGCCCTGAGCGTGGCGCCGAGCGCG
>DATEDO010000071.1:0-5474 GCA_035281625.1 Candidatus Methylomirabilota bacterium | reverse complement strand
TGCCGCGTGGTCGGCGCCGGAGCCGGAATACCTGAGGTGGACGCGGCCGTCTGGTTCGATCCGATCGATGCTCTCGATCGTGGCGAACTTCGCCTTGCACTCGTGCGCCGCCGCCCACATCGCCTCCTGCTCCACGACGTGCTCCTTCGTGACCGGAGCACAGGCGGCGAGAAGAGCGACGAGCAGAACGAGAGCGCGGAGCGTCGACGCCCCTACGCGCTCGGCTGCGATCCGACGACGGACACGAACGACACGCACTCGCCCGGCGCGCCCCCGAGGTTGTGGGTGAGCGCAAGCGACCGGCCACGACTGACCGACGCGATCTGCCGCTTCCCGGCTTCACCGCGGAGCTGCGTCCAGGCCTCGAAGAGCATCCGCAGCCCCGACGCGCCGATCGGGTGACCGAACGACTTCAAGCCCCCGTCGGGATTGACCGCGAGCTCTCCATCCAGGTCGAACGTGCCGGCGAGCACTTCCTTCCAGCCGGTGCCGCGCGCGGCGAAGCCGAGGTCTTCCATCAGCACGAGCTCGGTCGGCGTGAAGCAGTCGTGCACTTCCGCCATGGCGAGCTCCGCACGCGGATCCTTGATCCCGGCCTGCGCGTAGGCGTCGTGCGCCGACGCGACGACCTCGGGGAACGTCGTGTAGTCGTAGTCCGGGTCGAGCGGCCCGGCGGCGGGACCGGCCACGAACGAGAGCGCCTTGATGAAGATCGGATGCTTCGCGTACTTGTGCGCGTCCTCCGCGCGGCAGAGGACCGCCGCCGCCGAGCCGTCGCTCACGCCGGAGCAGTCGAAGATGCCGAGCGCGCCCGCCACCTGCGGCGAGCAGGCGATCACGTCCTTGGCCACTTCCTTGCGGAACTGCGCCCGCGGGTTCAGCGCGCCGTTCTTGTGGTTCTTCCAGGCGATGCGGGTCATCGCCTCCTTGAACGCGCCCTCGTCCACGCCGAATTTCTTGCAGTAGGCGGGCGCCAGCAGGCTGAAGGTGGCGGGGGCGGTGAGGCCGGCGCGGGTGCCGTCCTCGGGGGCGCCGATGCTCGGCAGGCCCGAGATGCCGGAATCCTTCAGCTTCTCCACGCCGATGGCCATGGCCACGTCGTAGGCGCCGGAGGCGACGGCGTAGCAGGCATTGCGGAACGCCTCCGAGCCGGTGGCGCAATAGTTCTCGAGCCGGCTCACCGGCTTGTAGTTGAGCTTGAGCGGGCGGGACAGCGTGAGGCCGCTCTGCCCGGAGAAGAGCGTGCCCAGCCAGAAGGCGTCCACCATGTCCACCGGCACGTTGGCGGAGTTGAGCGCGGCCTGGGACGACTCCACGAGGAGATCGCTGACGCTCTTGTCCCAGTGCTCGCCGAAGGACGTGCAGCCCATGCCCACGATCGCCACCCGGTCGCGAATGCCGTTACTCGCCATGGTGTTGGCCTCCTTGGGTCTCAGGCGCCCCGCATGGGGCGGGCTTTCCAGAAGTAGTTGTGCACGCCGTGGGCGGTCATGGGCCGGCGGAACGTGAGCTCCACGCGGTCACCGATCTTCACGGCCTTGGGATCGACGTCGGTCAATTCGCAGGTGAAGCGCCCGCCGCCTTCGAAGTCGAGCACGCCGACGACCACCGGCGGCGACAGGGAGTAGGCGAGGCGATCCACCGTGTAGGTCGCGATCGTCGCGGGCACGTCGGCCATCCGCTCGGGGGTCATCTTGTCCACCGCGTGACACTTCATGCAGACGCGCGCCGGCGGGAGCGCGCGCGTGCCGCAGGCCTGGCAGCGGCTGCCCGTGAAGCCGAACTTCCACGCCTCCGCCCGGAACGACGGCGGCGCGGCCGGCGCCTGGGGGTCGGGCCGGCGCGGCGGCTCGCGCTTGAGGAGGCCGCGCCAGGTGAGGAACGTCGCGTAAGACACCTTGCCGCCGGACGCCGCCTGCGCCGCCACCGACACCTTCTGGCGATGGCGGGGGAGCGCCGCGGTGGCCCGCCAGATCGTCACGTCGCAGCCGTCGGCCAGCGACACCACCGCGATCAGATCGCCGGGCTGGGCGCGGTCGAGCGCGTCGGCGAGGAGCAGGCCCGCGTGCGCGGCCCCGGTATTGCCCACCGTGCCGGTGAGATCGTCGGCGGCCGCCTCCGGCTTGGCCCCCACCGCCGCCTGCGCCCGCTTGTTCGCGCGGCCGTGCGGCCCCGCGACGATGAGCGCGGCCAGGTCACCGGCGCTGGCGCCGGCCTGCTTGAGCGCGCTCGTGATGGCGGCGTCGGCCAGCGGCACGTACGCGTGCTCGCCGAAGCGCTCCTCCCACTGCCGCGAGGCCACGTCGCCGGGGATGCGCCACCGCTCGAGGAACTCCGCGCTGGCCGAGGCCGAGGCCACGTGCTCGGCGAGCACGGGGGCGCTCGCATCGCCCGGGGCGAGGAGGAAGGCCACCGCGGCGTCCCCGCCGTCGCGCTCGTCGCCGCCCCCGGGCAGGCCCGTGCGGATGTCCGAGATCACCGCCAGCGTGGGCCGGCCGGCGTCGATGGCGGCACGAAGAACACCCGCCCCCGATCGGATGGAGCCGACCATGTCGAAGGCCATGGCGGAGTCGTCGAGGGCCAGCGCGGCATGGATCGCCGTCGCGTTGGTCTTGTCGAGATAGGCGGGATCCGCGGTGGCGAAGTAGACGGCGGCCGGGGCCAGCTGCGGCGCGCCGCGGAGCGCGGCCCGGGCGGCCTCCACGCCCATGGACGTGGTGTCCTCGTCATAGGACGCCACCGTCCGAGTGCCCTTCCCACCCGAAGAGCCCAGGGCCTCGCCGATGGACTTCCGGTCGAGGCGGTAATACGGAAGATAGGTGCCGTAGGCGACGATGCCGTTCATGGGATTGCCCTCAAGTTAGCATATCGAACAGGGGGATGCGCGTGTTGCCCGAGGGGCGATACGTGAGCCGCGGCGGGAGCCCCGCGGGGTCGAGCCCGGCGTCGAGGAGCGCGGCCACGCCCGCCGAGGCGATGGCCACGGCGAGCATCTCGCCCGGGCACGCGTGCGGGCCCACGCCGAAGGTGAAGACACGCCGCTCCGGCCGATGCGGGTCGAAGTCGTGCGGGCGCGGGTTGGCGGCGGGGTCGCGATTGGCCGCGGCGAGGACTACGAGCACGATGTCGCCCGCCGCCATGTCGTGGCCGGCCACCGCTCCCGCGTCGGCCACCCAGCGCCGGGTGTTCTGCACGGGGGCGTCGTGGCGCGAGACCTCTCGAATCACGGCGGGCAACCGTGTGGAATCTGCGGTGACCGCCGCTCGGAGCTCCGGTCGCGCGGCGAGGGCGAGCAGCGTGTTGCCGATGAGCCCCGCCGTGGCCTCGTACGCCTGCGACATGAAGCCGATGCCGTTGGCGACGATGGTCTCCGTGTCCTCGATGCCGGCGCGCCGGGCCTGGCGCGCGAGCACGGGCAAGAGGCCGTCGTCGGGACCGTCCTGCAAGGTCATGTGGCCCACCTCGAGCAGATGCCCCGCCGCGTCCTTGCCGCGCTCGATCTGGGGCGGCGTGGAGGCGGGCGCCAGGCAGCGCACGAAGTGGCTCATCCACTGGGTGGTCTGGCGCAGGAACGCCGGCGGCATGCCGAGCAGGCTCCCCATGACGTGCACGGGCAGCGCGAAGACGAACGACGAGAGCCCGGCGGGATCGACGCCCTCGCCGACGAGGGGGCGGGCCCAGCGTGCGCTCTCCTGGGCCACGCGCTCGAGATCGAGCGTCTGCACGGTGGCCGCCACCGCGTACCTGGCTGCCTCGTGGCCGCCCCCGTCGTTCATGCGGACCAGCCGCCTGAAGATCTCGCCCGCGGCGGAGCCGAGCAGCGCCTTGGGCACGGGCTCGGCGGGCGGGCGCACGCGGCAGCGCGCGCTCGTCAGCACCGCGGTGACCGTTGCCGCGCTCGACGCGATCCAGTAGCCCTCCCGCTCGTCCTTGTAGAGCGGTCGCTCCGCGGTGAGGCCCGCATAGTACGGGTAGGGGTCGGGATGCGTCACGGCGGAGACGGGATCGCGCGGTGGCGGCACGGTCATGGGCGGTGAGGCGCGTCAGACGAAGACGTCCGCGGCGATCAGCCGCGCGATCTCGTCCGGCGAGAGACCCAGCACCTGGGTGAGCACCTCACGCGTGTGCTCGCCCAGGAGCGGCGCCCGCCGCGGCGCCGAATCCTCGCCCATGCGGAAGGCCCAGGTCTCGTAGGGCGTGCGGCCCATCTCCGGGTGCTCGATCCACGCGAAGGCCCGCCGCGCGGTGAGCCCCGGATCCTGGTGGAGGTCGGCGCAGGACTGGGCGACGCCCGCCGCCACGCCCGCGGCCTGGAGCCGCTCGGCGAGGGCGCCGGCGGATTGCGTCGCCGTCCATTCGGCGAGGCGCGCATCGAGGGCGGCCTCGTGCGCCTTGCGGCCGGCCGCGGTGCGCAGGCGCGGATCGAGCGCCCACTCGGGCTTGCCCATGGCCTCGAGCAGCGCGTGCCACTGGGCGTCGTCCTCGCAGACGATGGCGCACCAGCGCTCGCCGTCCGCCGAGCGGCAGGGATAGACTCCGTGCGGCGCCATCCGCGGATCGGCATTGCCGCGGGCGGGCTCCACGCGGCCGTTGACCGTGTACTCGAGGATCTCGGGCGCCAGGAAGTGCAGGCTCGACTCCAGCTGCGAGAGGTCGATGTGCTGGCCGAGGCCGGTGCGCCGGCGATGATCGAGGGCCGCGAGCACGGCGGCGGAGGCGAAGTGATGGGCGACGAAGTCCGTGTACGCCCCGTAGATCATGGCGGGCTCGCGATCGGGCCAGCCCGTCACGGAGTAGAAGCCGGCGAGCGCGGCGGCGAGCGAGCCGTAGCCGCGATAGTGCGCATGCGGCCCCGTCTGCCCCTGCTGGCAGGACGAGAGGTAGATGAGGCGCGGGTGGTCGCGGCTCAGCGTGGCCCAGTCCAGCCCCCAGCGCGCGGTGGTGCCCGCGCTGAACGACTCCACCACCACGTCGGCGGTGGCGATGAGGCGGCGCGCCAGGTCGCGCGCCTCCGGCTTGGCGAGATCGAGCGCCATCGAGCGCTTGCTCGCATTGTAGTTGGCGAAGCCCTGGCTGCGATTGGGTCCGGCCTTGCCCTCCGCCCACGGGGTGAGGGTGCGGCCGGGGTCCAGGCGCCGGGCCGACTCGAGGCGGATGACGTCCGCGCCATGGTCGGCGAGAAGCCGCCCGGTGAGCGGCCCCGTGGCCACCCATGCGAAGTCCACCACGCGCAGGCCGTCGAAGGGCCGGCGGCGGTTCGCCGCGCGGGTCGCCGAGTCCGCGGGCGGCGGCGCCCCGGCGCGCGGCGATGCCCAGTCGCGGAGCACCGCAGCGGTGTGCTCGCCCAGGCGCGGCGCCGGCGCGGGCGCGCGCAGCGGGGTGAGGGAGAGCTTCGCCCACGCGCCAGGCACGGACACCGGACGGCGCAGACGGGGCTCGACCACCGGCGCGAAGAAGCCGCGCGCCGCGAGCTG
>DATEDO010000070.1:0-35465 GCA_035281625.1 Candidatus Methylomirabilota bacterium | reverse complement strand
TGGTGGGGGAACGCGAGGCCCAGAACGGCACGGCGAGCTTGCGCCGCCGCACGGGCGAGGACATGGGCGCGCTGCCCGTGGACCGCATCGTGGACGAGCTCGCGGCCGAGATCGGAAGTCGTTCCGCCACCCTCACCGTGGGGAGGCCGCTCTGAGCGCGCGCCCCGCGCTCAAGGAGCCACAGCTATAGCGTCACGGGACATACGCGTCAACGAAGGCATCCGGGTGAGGGAGGTGCGGGTGGTGAGCGCCGACGGCGAGCAGCTGGGCATCATGCCGATCGCTCAGGCGCTGGATCTGGCGCGGCAGCGCGACATGGATCTCGTCGAGGTGGCAGGCGAGGCCCTCCCGCCGGTCTGCCGCATCATGGATTTCGGGAAGTACAAGTACATGCAGGCGCGCCGGCAGAAGGACGCACGGAAGAAGCAGACGGTCATCCAGGTGAAGGAAGTGAAGCTCGGACCGAAGACCGACACGCACGACTTCGATTTCAAGGCCAAGCACGTGCGGCGCTTCATCGAGGAAGGCAACAAGGCCAAGGTGACGGTGCGGTTCAAGGGACGCGAGATGGCGCACACCGAGCTCGGCTGGAAGATGCTCAACCGGATGCAGGAGATCATGCAGGACGTGGCCGTGGTGGAGAATCACCCCCGGATGGAAGGCCGCATGCTGAGCATGATCCTCTCGCCCAAGGGGCACTGAGGAGACGACATGCCGAAGATGAAGACCAAGCGCGCGGCCCGCAAGCGCTTCAAGACGACGGGGACCGGCAAGCTCATCCGGCGGCGCGGCAAGAAGCGCCACATGCTGGAGCACAAGAGCGCGAAGCGCAAGCGCCATCTGGGCAAGCCGGCGCTCGTCAGCAAGGCCGACGAGGAGCGCATCAAGGCGCTCGTTCCATACCTGTAGGAGAGGAGCCACACGATGCCACGGGCCAAAGGCGGGGCGAAGACCCGCCAGCGCAGGAAGAAGGTCCTCAAGCAGGCGAAGGGGTACTTCGGCGGGCGGCGGCGCCTCTACCGCACGGCGGCGGAGACGGTGCTGCGCGCGGGCGCCTTCGCGTACAAGGGACGCAAGCAGAAGAAGCGGCGGGCGCGCGCCCTCTGGATCATCCGCGTCAATGCCGCGTGCCGTCCCCTCGGGCTCTCGTACTCGGTGTTCATGAACGGGCTCAAGAAGGCGGGCGTCGCGCTCGACCGGAAGATCCTCGCCGAGCTGGCGGTGTCCGATCCCACCGCGTTCGCCAAGCTAGCGGACACGGCGCGAGCGGCGGCCCGCGCGTAGCGTGGCCTCGGACCCCCGGGTCCAGGAGATTCACGACCGGGCCCTGGCGGATATCGCCGGGGCCCGGTCCACGTCCGACCTCGAGCAGATCCGCGTTCGCGTGCTCGGCCGCTCCGGCGAGCTGACCGCGCTCCTGCGCGCGCTGGGGACGCTGCCGGCGGCGGAGCGGCCCAAGGTGGGCCAGCAGGCCAACGAGGTGAAGGGCGCGCTGGAAGCCGCCCTTGCCGCGCGGGTCGACACCCTCCGGGTCGAGGAGCGCCGGCGCGCGCGCGAGGCCGAGCGCGTCGACCTCACCCTGCCGGGCCGGTATACGCCGCCGGGCGCCACGCATCCGCTCACCCTGGTCCTCCGCGAGATCATCGACATCTTCGCGGGGCTGGGATTCTCGGTGGCGGAGGGCCCGGAGGCGGAGACGGACTTCTTCAACTTCAGCGCGCTGAACTTTCCCGACGATCACCCCGCGCGCGACATGCAGGACACGCTGCACCTGGCGGGCGGCGCGCTGCTGCGCACCCACACCTCGCCGGTACAGATCCGCACCATGCTGGGGCGCAAGCCGCCGGTGCGCACCATCTCGCCCGGCAAGGTGTACCGGCGCGACCTCACCGACGCCACCCACTCGCCCATGTTCCATCAGGTGGAGGGGCTGGCGGTCGACCGCCACATCACCATGGCCGACCTCAAGGCCACGCTCGAGCTCTTCGCCAAGCAGATGTTCGGCGCCCGCTCCCGGCTGCGGTTCCGGCCGTCGTTCTTCCCGTTCACCGAGCCCTCGGCGGAAGCGGACGTGCTGTGCTTCAAGTGCGGCGGCGACGGGTGCCGGTTCTGCAAGCAGGGCGGGTGGCTGGAGATCCTGGGCTCGGGGATGGTGCATCCCAATGTCCTGCGCAATGTCGGCTACGATCCCGAGGACGTGACGGGCTGGGCCTTCGGGATGGGGGTGGAGCGCATCGCCATCCTCAAGTACGAGGTGGACGACATCCGCCTGTTCTTCGAGAACGACCTCCGCTTCCTCGGCCAGTTCGCGCCCAGTCTGTCGTCGGCCAAGGCATGAAGATCTCCTATCGCTGGCTGCGGGAGTACGTCGACACCGATCTGCCGCCCGCCGAGCTGGCCGACCGGCTCACCAACGCCGGCATTCCGGTGGAGGGGATCACCCCCCTCGTGGAAGGGCTCGGGGGGGTGGTGGTGGGAGAGATCGAGGCCATCGAGCGCGAGCTGGAGGAATCGCGGCCCGGCCACGTGAACCGGCTCTGCCGTGTCGCCCTCCCGGATCGCAAGCTCTCGGTGATCTGCGGCGCGCCCAATGTCGCGCCGGGGCTGCGTACCGCGCTGGCGCCGCCGGGCGCCACGCTCCCGGGCGGCCGGGCCATCTCCATCGCCACCATTCGCGGCACGCGCTCGGAAGGCATGCTCTGCTCCGAGAAGGAGCTCGGCATCGGCGACGACAGCGCCGGCATCCTGGCTCTCCCCGCCGACGCCCCGCTCGGCACGGACCTCGTGACCTATCTCGGGCTGGACGACACCATCTTCGAGATCGAGATCACCCCGAACCGCCCCGACGCCCTGTCCATCGTGGGGGTGGCGCGCGAGGTGGCCGCGGTCACCGGCGCGCCCTTTCGCTTCCCGCAGGTGTCGGCCAAGGAGGCCGACCCCGAGGCGGCGGCCCTCGCCGGGGTGGAGATCGCCGATGGGGAGCTCTGCCCGCGGTACGCCGCCCGTCTCATCACCGGTCTCACCGTGAAGGCCTCGCCGCCCTGGCTGGCGCAGCGCCTGCGCGCGGTGGGACTCCGGCCCATCAACAACGTGGTGGATGTGACCAACTACGTGATGTGGGAGCTGGGGCAGCCGCTGCACGCCTTCGACCACGCGACGCTACGCGAGGGCCGTATCGTCGTGCGCCGCGCGCAGCCGGGCGAGCGGATCACCACCCTCGACGCGCGTGATCGGGCGCTCTCGCCCGACATGCTGGCGATCTGCGACGCGGAGCGCCCGGTGGCGATCGCCGGCGTGATGGGCGGCGCCGAGACCGAGGTGCGAGCGGGCACGACCACCGTGCTGCTGGAAAGCGCCTGTTTCAATGGAGGATCGGTCCGACGCACGTCCCGCGCCCTCGGCCTCTCCACCGACGCCGCGTACCGATTCGAGCGCGGGAGCGACATCGAGGGCGTGATTCCCGCCATCAACCGGGCCGCGCTGCTCTTGGCCGATCTCGGTGGCGGCACGGTCGCGCGCGGGGTCATCGACGCGTACCCCGCGCCGCGGCCTCACACGCGCATCGCCCTCCGGATGGAGCGCGTGGAGCGCGTGATCGGCGCGGCGCCGCCCCGCGCCGAGGTCGTCCGCATCCTGCAGGCGCTGGGCTTCGCCGTGGACGACTCGGGCGCGGCCCTCCAGGTGGTGGTGCCGAGCTTCCGCCGCGACATCGTCCAGGAGGACGACCTCGTCGAGGAGATCGTGCGCATCTGGGGCTACGACAAGATCCCCCTCGTCCTGGCGCCCGCGGGCGAGACCACGTCGGTGACCCGCCCGGCCGACCAGATGCTCGCGGACCGGGTGGGGGGCGCCCTCGCCGCGGCGGGCCTGTCGGAGTGCATCACCTATTCCTTCCTCGATCCGGCGCGGCTCAAGGCGATGGGCTGGGACGATCCCGCCCGGCTGGTGGCCCTCCTCAATCCGCTCTCTGCCGAGCGCTCGATCATGCGGCCCTCCCTGGTGCCGGGACTGCTCGAGGTGCTCGCCACCAATGTCCACCGGCAGCGGCCCGACGTGCGCGTGTTCGAGACCGGCGTGACCTTCGCCCCGCATCGCGAGACCGACGGCGACCGGCCCGCTCACGAGGAGCTCTGGCTCGCCGTGGCCCTCACCGGCCAGCGGGCCGGGCGCGCCTGGCACGCCGCCCGCGAGCGCGTCGACGTCTACGACGCCAAGGGCATGGCCGAGCTGGCCCTCACGGTGGCGGGCGCGCCCGGCGTGACCACGCAGCCCTGGCCGGCGGGTGACGAGCCGGGGTATCTCGAGCCCGGTCGCGCGGCGCGGCTCCTCCTCGACGGCCAGGAGGTCGCGCGCTTCGGCGAGGTGGCGCATCGCGTCCGCGAGGTGTTCGATCTCGCCGCGCCCGCGTTCGTGGCCGAGGTCTGCCTCTCCACGCTCGTGGCGCGGACGGCCGCGGTGCCGCGCTACGCCGCGCTGCCGCGCTTCCCCGCGGTGCAGCGCGACCTCGCCCTCCTGGTCGGCGCCGAGGTGACGGTGGCGCAGGTGGAGGCGGCCATTCGCGGCATGGCGGTGCCCTGGCTGGTCGAGGTGGCGCTCTTCGACGTCTACAGCGGCAGCCAGGTCGGAGCGGGCAAGCGCAGCCTCGCGTGGAGCCTCACCTACCAGGCGCCCGATCGCACTCTCACCGACGCCGAGGTGAACGAGGCGCACGCGCGCGTGGTCGACGAGCTCGCTCGCCGCTTCGGCGCCGAGGTCCGAGGAGCCTGACATGGCGGACAGCCTGGCTCAGCGCCTGGAGCTCCTGGAAGCGGCGATCAAGCGCGCGACCCGCGAGGTGGAGCGGCTGCGCGCGGACCGCGATACGCTCAAGGCGCGCATCGAGAGCTTCGAGGCCGAGCGCGCGGAGCTCCGGGCGCTGCGGCAGGAACGCAAGGACATCGTGAACCAGATGGACGCCATCCTCCGGGAGCTGGACAAGCTGGAGCTGTAGGAGACCCCGCATGGCCGAGCCCAGGCGAGTCGACGTGGAGATCCTCGGGCAGCGCTACGCCATTCGCAGCGACGCGCCGCCGGACTATGTGCGCCAGCTCGTCGCCTATGTCGAGAAGCGGGTGAAGGAGATCCGCGGCGACGCTCCCGGCCAGGACCCCACCAAGATCCTCGTCCTGACGGCGCTCGACATCACCGACGAGCTGTTCCGCCTCCGCGATGAGACCGGGAAGGGGGACATCGACATCACCGCGCGCCTGGGGGCGCTCATCAAGCTGCTCGACGCGGCGGTGCCGCCATCGCGCGGCTAGCCCTCGCCGCCCTCCTCGCGCTCCTCCCGCTCGCCGCCGCCGCCCAAAGCCCGCCGCCCCGCGCCGGCGGCACCGCGGTCATCGGCCTGGCCGCTCCGCCCCCCACGCTGATACCGGCTCTGTCGGCCGCCCCCGAGACCGCCGCCATCGGCTGCCTTGTCTGGAATGGCCTCGTCACCCTGGACCGGCGGCTGGAGCCCCAGCCCGAGCTGGCCCGCGCGTGGGCCTGGAGCGACGAGGGGCGGCGGCTCACGCTCACCCTCGAGCCCGGCGTGCGATGGCACGATGGCCGGCCCCTGACCGCCGCGGACGTGAAGTTCTCGCTGGAGTCGGTTGCGGCCCGGCACAATGTGCGGATCGCGCGGCCCCTGGCTCGGGTAGAACGCGTGGACGCGCCGGACGCGGCCACGGTCGTCATCCAGCTCACGCAGCCGTATGCCCCTCTCCTCACGCTCCTCACCTGCGAGGACACCCCCGTGCTCCCTCGCCACATCTATGGCGAGGGTGATCTGGCGGCGCGGCTCTCCGAGGGCCCCGCCCCGGTGGGCAGCGGGCCGTTTCACTGGAGCCGCCGGTCGGGGTTCCGGCTGGAGCTCGTCAAGAATCGGACCTACTGGAAGGGAGGGCTCCCGTATCTCGACCGTGTCGAGGCCCGCATCATCCCCGACGCGGTGGCCCGGCTGCGGGCTCTCGAGTCCGGCGATGTGGATCACCTGGCGGCGGGGCTGCTGCCGCCGGCGGATCTCGCCGCCCTCCGCATCAATACCGACGTGCGCCTGTACGAGGGGGCCGGCCTGCCGCGCACCGCCCTCCTGACCTTCAACCTCAAGCGACCCCTCCTGGCGGACCGCCGGGCCCGCGTGGCGCTGGCGCTCACCGTCAACCGGGCCCGCCTGGTCTCCGAGGCCTGGCTGGGCTTCGGCGTCATGGCGCGCGCGCCGGTGCATCCGGCGCTGCGCTGGGCGCAGAACCCCGCGCTGGACTTCACCCGCCGCTTCGCCCTCGACCCGCCGCGCGCCCGCAGGCTCCTCGCGGAGGCCGGACACGCGCCGAAGGAAGGTGGGCCGCCGCGAGCCCTCCGCCTGCTCCACGCGGGCCATCGCCCCGCGCTCGCCGCGGCAGCGTCGCTGGTCCGCGACGGCTGGCGGACCCTCGGGGTCGACACGACGGTCGAGGCGCCCGACTCGCCGGCCGCCCTCGAGGCCGCGATCGCGCGGGGCGATTGGGACGCGCTGTTGAGCCTCTCGCCCCCCGGCGCTGACCCCGATGCCGCGATGGCGCCGGTGTATCTCAGCGGCGCAGCGGGGGGCGCCGGCGCAGGGGGCTATGCGAACGCCACCGTGGACGATCTCCTGACCCAGGGCGTGCGGCGCCCGAACCGCGATGAGCGGCGCAAGTACTACACGCACGCGCAGAGCCTGATCGCCGACGACCTGCCCGTGCTGCCGCTCGTCGACCTGACGTCAGTCGAGGTTGCGCGCGACTCGATCCGGGGTCTTGCGCCGAGCGGGACCCCGTGGGCGCGTTGGGACCGGGTGTGGCGCGCCGAGGCCGGGCGGCGATAGCCCGGCCGCGCGTGACCACCTCGGGCCGGGCGCGATTTGGTAGGCTCTCCGCATGGCCCATCTTCTGTGCCACGAGCAGCCCGATACGATGGTTCTCGATACCGAGGTTCTGGACGTGCAGCCGGGGCGCGTGCTGTTGCAGCGCTCACCGTTCTATCCCGGCGGGGGCGGGCAGCCGGCTGACCGGGGCGCGCTCGAGTGGAGCGGGGGCGTCGTCCGGGTAACCGGCTTCGAGCCCGGCATCGAGGGGATGTGGCACCTCCTCGCCGATAACGGGGCGCCCCGCGGCGTCGTGCGTGCCACGGTCGATGCCGACTTCCGCCGCCTGATGCGGGCGGTGCACACCGACACCCATATCCTGAACGCCTTCGTGTTCCGGACCTTCGACGGCGCGCTGGTCACCGGCGTCCAGATCGGCGAGGACGGGACGGCGCGCATGGACTTCGACCTGCCCGACGCCGACAACGATCGGCTGCGCGCGCTCGAGGCGCCCATCAACGACGCCATTGCCCAGAACCTGCCGGTGCGCTTCACCTACGTGCCGATGGCCGATGCCCTCGCGCAGCGGGGTCTCATCCGCACCCAGGCGGTAGCGCCGCCGCCCACCCCCGACGGCCTCATCCGGATCGTGGAGATCGCCGATCTCGACCGGCAGGCGTGTGGAGGCACCCATCTCGCCGCAACCGGCGACTCCCCGCCCATCCGCATCCTCAAGATCGACAACAAGGGCCGCCATAACCGTCGGGTGCGCATCGGCCTCACCCGACCGCCGACGGCGTAGCCCGGGCGGCGAGAAGGGTCCAGCGGCGAGGCGCCGCCCGAGAGCCGGGCGCGAGGCGTCCGGCGGAAACTCCTTGACCGCGGGGCGGGGCGAGGGGTACACAGGAACCGCCCTGCGCTGTGCGTGATGTCGGGGGAAGTTTCAACCTCGTTTACACGCAGGACGCCGTGCAAGAGGGTGGTGCGCATGCCCCTTTCGAGGGGAAGCCTAAAGCCCTCCTTTTGGCGCCCACCTGGTACATACCAGGTTCGAAACACCGTCGGCACACGGCAGAGGTGGGGCAACTTCTTCCCAGCGCATCCCCCGGGGATGCGTGTCCCCCCGGACTGTGTCGTTTCGTTGACAATCCCGCCCGCGAGAGCCTATACTTTGGCAAATTTCGCGGCTATTTGCCGCGCGTGGACCCCAGCAAACACAACGATCCTCCGGGGATGACCCGGAAGGAGTGACCCATGGACCTGATGCTGCTGCTCCTCCCCCTGGTGGCGATTCTCGCCTTCCTGGTTGGATACCTCGGGCAGAAGATCACGACGGTCCGCACCATCGGCGACGCCGAGACCCGCGCGCGGCGCATCGTCGAGGAGGCCAAGGTCAAGGTCGAGCAGTCGGCCCGGGACGCCGAAGCCAAGGTCCGCGAGGCCGAGGCGAAGATCCGTAGCGCCGAGCTCGAGGCCAAGGAGATGGCCCTGCGCGCCCGCGCGGAGCTGGAGCAAGAGAGCCGGGCTCGCCAGAAGGAGATCCAGGAGGTCGAGCGCCGCATCCTCCAACAGGAGGAGCAGGTCAGCCGGCGCCTCGATCAGCTCGACCGCCGGGACCAGGACCTCCACAATCGGGAGAGGGCCCTGGGGGACCGCGAGCGACGCCTCACCGAGACCGAGTCCCGCCTGGCCAATGCCCTGGACGAGCACAAGCGCAAGCTCGAGTCCATCGCCGGGCTCACCGCGGAGGAGGCCCGCCGGCACCTCATGACCCAGGTCGAGCAGGAATCCCGGCGCGAGGCCCAGCTGCTCGCCATGCGGCTCGAGGAGGAGGCGCGCGAGCTGGCGCACAGCAAGGCCAAGGAAGTCCTCGCCACCACCATTCAGCGCTTGGCCCCCGACTACACGGTGGAGACCGCGGTGTCCATCGTCGACCTGCCCTCCGACGACATGAAGGGGCGCATCATCGGCCGCGAAGGCCGGAATATCCGGGCGCTGGAGCTCCACACCGGGGTAGACCTCATCGTCGACGACACCCCGGAGGCGGTGCTCATCTCCGCGTATGACCCCTACCGGCGAGAGATCGCCCGCCTGGCCCTCCAGAAGCTGATCGCGGATGGCCGCATCCATCCCGCCCGGATCGAGGAAGTCGTCGAGAAGGTCAAGAAGGACATGGAGGAGCACCTCAAGGAGGAGGGCGAGAAAGCCTGCTTCGAGGTGGGTGTGCACGGCCTCCATCCCGAGCTGGTGAAGCTGGTCGGGCGCATGAAGTACCGCACCTCGTACGGCCAGAACTGCCTCCAGCATTCCAAGGAAGTGGCGTGGCTGGCCGGCATGATGGCGGCCGAGATCGGCGCGGACGTGAAGCTCGCCAAGCGCATGGGGCTGCTCCACGACATCGGGAAGGCGCTCACCCACGAGCAGGAGGGGAGCCACCCCGAGCTGTCGCTCCAGGTGCTCACCAAGTACAGCGAGTCCCCGCAGGTCATCAATGCCGCCCTCTGCGGGCACGAGAACGTGGAGCCGGAGACCATCGAGGCCGTCCTCACCGAGGCCGCCGACGGCATCTCCGCGGCCCGCCCGGGCGCGCGGCGGGACGTGCTGGAGAGCTACATCAAGCGCCTGGCCAAGCTGGAGGAGATCGCCATGTCCTACAAGGGCGTGGAGATGTGCTACGCGATCCAGGCCGGCCGGGAGCTGCGCATCATGACCAAGGCCGAGCAGATCTCCGACCTCGACGCCCATCAGCTCGCCAAGGACATCTCCAAGCGCATCGAGGCGGAGATGCAGTACCCGGGGCACATCAAGGTCGTGGTGATCCGGGAGACGCGCGCGGTGGAGGTGGCGAAGTAACCATGCCGTCCAAGCCCTTCACCATCCTCTGCGTGGGCGATCTCTTCGGCGAGCCCGGCCGCCGGGCCGCGGAGACCCTCGTCCCGCGCCTCCGGAAGCAGCACGAGGTGGACTTCGCCATCGTCAACGTGGAGAACGCGGCGGCGGGCTACGGCGTCACGCCCCAGATCGCGCGCTCCATGCTCGAGCACGGCGCCGACGTGATGACCACTGGCAATCACGTCTGGGACCGGAAGGACATCATCGAGTACATCGTGAAGGAGAACCTGCTCCTCCGCCCCGCGAACTTCCCCGCCGGCACTCCCGGGGCGGGGTCGGTGGTGGTCAAGGCCGGCCCGCACAAGGTCGCGGTGCTGAACCTCATGGGCCGCGTGTTCTTTCCGCAGAATCTCGATTGCCCCTTCCGCAAGGCGGACGAGGAGATCGCGCGGCTGCGCCAGGAGACCCCCATCATCGTGGTGGACGCCCACTGCGAGGCCACGTCGGAGTCGCAGGCGCTGGGCTGGTACCTCGACGGCCAGGTGAGCGCGGTGGTCGGGACGCATCGGCATACGCAGACCGCGGACGAGCGCGTGCTGCCCAAGGGCACCGCCTTCATCACCGATCTCGGGATGACGGGGCCGGTGGACTCCGTCATCGGCGTGGACCCGGAGCTGGCCATCGGGCGCTTCCTCACCCAGATGCCCGGCCGCTTCGAGCCGGCCAAGGGCCCCGCCGCGCTGCACGGCGCGCTGATCCGGATCAATCCCGACACGGGCCGGGCCCTCGGGATCGAGCGCCTTCGCGTCCCTGCGCCCTGACCGTCTCCATCGCGTGATTCTCGACGGCAAGGCGGTCGCGGCGAAGGTTCTGGCCGAGGTCAAGGCCGGCGCCGCGGCCTACCGGGAGCGGGTGGGCACCCCGCCCACGCTCGCCGTCATCCTCGTGGGCGAGGATCCCGCCTCCCAGCTCTACGTGCGGAGCAAGAAGCGCGACGCCGAGGAGGTCGGCATCGCCTCCCAGGACTTCCTCTTCCCCCAGGGCTGCACCCAGGCCGAGCTGCTCGCGACGATTCAGCGGATCAACGCCGACCGCAGCATCCAGGGCGTGCTGCTGCAGCTCCCGCTGCCCAAGGGGCTCGACGAGGACGCGGCCATCGCGGCCATCGCTCCCGCCAAGGACGCCGACGGCCTCCATCCTCAGAGCCTCGGCAATCTCCTCGGCGGCAAGCCGACGCTGGTCCCCTGCACCCCGGCGGGCTGCATCGAGATCCTCGACCACTACGGGATCGCGCTGGAAGGCGCGGAGGCGGTGGTGATCGGCCGCTCGCGTCTGGTGGGCAAGCCCCTCGCGCAGCTCCTGGTGGGGCGCAACGCCACCGTGACCACCTGCCACACCCGCACCCGCGACCTCGCCGCGCACTGCCGCCGCGCCGACATTCTCTGCGTGGCCGCCGGCCGGGCCCGCATGGTCACCGGCGACATGGTCAAGGACGGCGTGGTCGTCATCGACGTCGGCACCAATCGGCTCGACACCGGCAAGCTCGCCGGCGACGTGGACTTCGCCTCCGTGAGCGCGAGGGCCAAGGCGATCACACCGGTGCCCGGCGGCGTCGGCCCCATGACGCGCGCGATGCTCATGCGCAACACCCTCCTCGCCGCCCAGCGCCAGGCCGGCCTCTCCAAGTGAGTGGGCGGTGAGGGGGTGAGCGAGCGGACGGTCTATTCCGTCTCCGAGCTGACGTCGTGGATCAAGGAGCGGCTCGAGACGGGCTTCCCGGCGGTGTGGGTGCAGGGGGAGATCAGCAATCTCCGCACCCCCGGCTCGGGTCACGCCTACTTCACCCTGAAGGACGAGACGGCGCAGCTCCGCGCCGTGCTGTTCCGCAACCGGGGCCGCCGCATCCGCTTCGAGCCCGAGGACGGCATGCAGGTGCTCGCCTTCGGCGGCCTCGACGTGTACGCGCCCCGCGGGGAATACCAGTTGGTGGTCGAGCTCCTGGAGCCCAAGGGCGTGGGCGCGCTCCAGTACGCCTTCGAGCAGCTCAAGCGGCGGCTGGAGGCGGAGGGCCTCTTCGACCGGGCGCGCAAGCGGCCCATTCCCGCCTATCCGCGTGTGATCGGGATCGTGACGTCGCCCACCGGCGCGGCCATCCGCGACATGCTCCACATCATCGGTCGCCGCTTCGGCGAGCTGCGCATCCTCATCGTGCCGGTGCGCGTGCAGGGCGACGGAGCGCCGACTGAGATCGTGGCCGCGCTCGCCGCCCTCGCCCAGGTGCCGGAGCTGGACGTGGTGATCGTGGGGCGGGGCGGCGGCTCCATCGAGGACCTCTGGGCATTCAACGACGAGCGGGTGGCTCGCGCCATCGCGACGTGCTGCGTGCCGGTGATCTCCGCGGTCGGCCATGAGACCGACTTCACCATCGCGGATTTCGTGGCCGATCTCCGCGCGCCGACGCCGTCGGGGGCGGCCGAGCTGGTGGTGCGCGAGAAGCTCGCCGTCGTGCGGAGCCTCGTCGATCTCAACGAGCGGCTCAAGAGCGCCATGAGCGCGCAGCTCGCGCGCTGGAACGACCGCCTGCGGGGCCTCGCTCGGCGGCGGGTGCTCACCGAGCCGGGCCGCGCCCTTCGCGACTCCACGCGCCGGCTCGACGAGGCGCGCGCCGGGCTTCACGCCGCCGCGCACGCGCATCGGCGGGCGCTCGCACATCGCCTCGAGCTGGCGACAAACGCCTTGAGTTCCCAGCACCCCTTGGCTAGGATTTCTCACGGCGCCGCGATGCTCACGCAGCTGCGCGGCCGGCTTGCCGTGTCCGCCACCCATCGGGCCCGACATTCGCGCCACCGGCTCGCCACCGCGGTAGGGCGGCTCCAGTCGCTGTCGCCGCTCGCGGTGCTGGGCCGCGGCTACAGCCTGACGCGGCGGCCGTCGGGCGAGGTGGTACGAAGCGCCGCGACGCTCGCGGTGGGAGACACCATCGAGGTGCTCCTCGGCGAGGGCGCGCTGGGCGCGCGGGTGACCGACGTGAAGGAACGGGATGACCGACATCAAGTTTGAGGATGCGCTGGCCCGGCTCGAGCAGATCGTGGACACGCTCGAGGCCGGCAACCTGCCCCTCGAGGAATCGCTGAAGGCCTTCGAGGAAGGCATCGGGCTGGCGCGGCGCTGCGCGCGCTATCTGGAGGAGGCCGAGAAGCGCATCGAGCTCCTCACCAGAGACGAGTCGGGCCTCCTGCGCACCGAGCCGTTCACGTGGGTCGAGGGCGAGCAGGCGTGAGCGGTTCCTCCTTCGAGTCCTACCTGAAGGAGCGGGCCCAGGTGGTCGACCAGGCCCTCGAGCGGCTGCTCCCTCCGGAATCCCGCGCGCCCGAAACCATCCACAAGGCGATGCGCTACAGCGTCTTCGCGGGCGGCAAGCGGCTGCGGCCCGTCCTCGTCATCGCCGGGGCCGAGGCGGTGGGCGGGCGGATGGACGACGTGATGCCGACCGCGTGCGCCCTCGAGCTGATCCACACGTACTCCTTGATCCACGACGACCTGCCCGCGATGGACAACGACGACTTCCGCCGCGGCCGCCCCACCAGCCACAAGGTCTTCGGGGAGGCCATGGCCATCCTGGCCGGCGACGGGCTCCTCACGCTCGCCTTCCGACTCGTGGCCGACAACTGGCGGCCGGGGATGGATCCCGCCGTGCTGCGCGACGTGCTCGTCGACGTCGCGGACGCCGCGGGCACCGGCGGCATGGTGGGGGGGCAGGTCGCCGACCTGGAGGCCGAGGGGCGGCAGATCGGCGCCAGCATGCTCGACTACATCCATCTCCACAAGACCGCCGCCCTGATCCGCACGTCGATCCGCGTGGGCGCTCGGCTCGCCGGCGCCGGTCCCGCGCAGCTTCAGGCTCTCTCCGTCGCGGGCGACGATCTGGGCCTCGCCTTCCAGATCGTGGACGACATTCTCGATGTCACCGGCACCACCGAGCAGCTCGGCAAGACGGCCGGGAAGGATCAGGCGCAGCAGAAGGCCACGTATCCCGCCATTCACGGGCTCGACGCCTCGCAGGCCCAGGCCGCCCGTCTCGTCGGCGACGCCCTCCAGGCCCTGGCGCCGCTCGGCCCGCCGGCCGAGCCACTGCGGGCCCTCGCGCGGTTCATCGTCGAGCGAAAGGCCTAGCGCCCTGTCCGAAATCCGCTCTCTCCACGCCCGCGAGATTCTCGATTCCCGCGGCAATCCCACGGTGGAGGTCGAGGTGTGGCTGGAGTCGGGCGCGTTCGGCCGCGCCATGGTCCCGTCCGGCGCGTCCACCGGCAAGCGCGAGGCCATGGAGCTGCGCGATGGCGACAGCTCGCGCTATCTCGGCAAGGGCGTGCGCCGCGCCGTGCAGAACGTGCTGGAGACGATCGCGCCGGAGATCGAGGGGATGGACGCCGCCGAGCAGGCCGCGGTGGACCGGGCCCTCCTCGAGCTGGACGGCACGCCCAACAAGTCCGGCCTGGGCGCCAACGCGATTCTCGGCGTGTCGCTGGCGGTGTCGCGGGCGGCCGCCGATGACTCCGGCCTGCCGCTCTACCAGTACCTGGGCGGCCCGGGCGCGCGCATCCTGCCGGTCCCGTTCATGAACGTGCTGAACGGCGGGGCCCACGCCGACAACGGCCTCGACGTGCAGGAGTTCATGCTGGTCCCCACGGGGGCGGGGAGCTTCGCGGAGGCGCTTCGCACCGGCGCGGAGATCTTCCACACGCTGAAGAAGCTCCTCAAGGATCAGGGGCTCTCCACCGGCGTGGGCGACGAGGGGGGGTTCGCCCCGAACCTCGGCGGCAACGTCGAGGCGCTCGACATCCTGCTGCGCGCCATCGAGCGCGCCGGCTATCGCGCCGGCGAGGACGTGTACCTCGCCCTCGACGTGGCGGCGAGCGAGTTCGGCGAGCACGGCCGCTATCGGCTCCGCGCCGACCGCACGGAGAAGTCCAGCGAGGAGATGGTCGCCTTCTACGAGGGCCTGCTCGGCCGCTACCCGATCTGCTCCATCGAGGACGGGCTGGGCGAGGACGACTGGGAAGGCTGGCGGCAGCTCACGCGTCGGCTCTCCGGCCGCGTGCAGCTGGTGGGCGACGACCTCTTCGTGACCAATCCCGCCATCCTCCAGAAGGGCATCCAGGAGGGCATGGCCAACGCCATCCTCGTCAAGGTGAACCAGATCGGCACGCTCACCGAGACCCTGGAAGCCATCGAGCTGGCCAAGCGCGCGGGCTACGGCACCGTGATCTCGCACCGGTCGGGGGAGACCGAGGACTCGTTCGTGGCCGACCTGGCCGTCGCGGTGAACGCGGGCCAGATCAAGACGGGCTCCCTCGCGCGCGGCGAGCGCACCGCCAAGTACAATCAGCTCCTGCGTATCGAGGAGGAGCTGGGCACGGCGGCGGTGTGGCCCGGCCGCGCCGCGCTCCAGGGCGGGCGCCGGTGAGGCCGGGGCCGCTGCGCGGGCTGATGGCGGTGGTGGCCGTCGCCCTGCTCGCCTACGGCGGCTCGAGCCTGGCCCGCGTGATCCAGATGAAGCGCGAGGTCGAGCGCCTCGAGCGCGACATCGCGACGCTTCGGGACGAGACCGGCCGCCTCACCCGGACCATCGACCGGCTCCGCACCGATCCTGAATTCATCGAGCAGCTCGCCCGCGAATCGCTCGGCCTCGTCAAGCCGGGTGAGAAGGTCCTGAAGCTCCCGCCCAGCACGCCCGGAGGCTGATCCCGCGCCATGGAGTATCTGCTTCCCGCGCTGTTCCTCATCGCCCTGCTGATCAACGCCCGCGCCGTCTTCAAGCTGTCCCTGGACTGGAAGGGCATGCGCACCACCGTGTCCTTCGTGCGCGCGTCCTACGCGCGGCTGACTTCGCTGCCCTCCGAGGAGGCGTTGGAGCGGAGCGCGGACGCGCCGGTGTTCCTCCACCTCGTGCCCGCCTATCAGGAGCCCGACATCGCCGGCACCGTGCGTGCGCTCGTCGCCTCCCGCTACCCGCACGGGCGCCTCCACGTGGTGGTGGTGACCAAGGAGGAGGAGGAGCACAATCCCCATCCCCTGATGGGCGCCAGCACCGGCGAGCTCGTACGCCGGCTGCGCGACGGTCTCCCCCCATATCAGCAGAAGCGGCTCACGCATCTCGCCATGCCGGGGATCGGGCGCAAGGCGCAGCAGCTCAACTGGGCTCTGCGGCCGGAATGCCTCCGCGAGATCCTCGGGGCCGACCACGATCCCACGCGCGTGTTCGTGGGGGTGAGCGACGCGGACTCCGTGCCCGACGCCGACACGTACCGCTGGATCGCCCATCGCGAGCTGGCGGGGCCCGGGGCGCTCGCCTATCAGGGCATCCCGCTGTCCCTCGGCAACTACGACCGCCTCGACATCCGGGGCCGCATCTGCGCCATCCAGCAATCGTCCATCTTCATTCGGGTGTCGATCGCGCGCCTGATCAACGAGGTCAAGCGCATCCGCCTCTTCGAGGCGGCGGCGGCGCGGTGGCCGCGGCTGGGCCGGGCCGCGCGGCCGGTATTCGAGTTCTGCTTCCGTCGCTCGCAGATCTGCCTGGGGCACAACCAGTTCGTCCGGCTCGACGTGATGCAGGCGGTGGGGGGATTTCCCACCTCCGGCGCCACCGAGGATTCCACCCTCGGCTACGCCCTCGGCGCCCGCGGCGTGCTCATCGAGGCCATTCCGATGCTCGAGCTGACCGACCTGCCCGAGACCACCGAGAAGGTGATCCGCCAGAACGCGCGGTGGTATCTGGGTGTGCTGGACGACATCCCGTTCCTGCGCGCGGTTCGCCGCGCTGCGCCGACGCCGTACAACACCGCCCAGCTGATCCGCCACGTGGGGAACAAGGTGATCGAGTGGCCGGTGGCCGCCCTCGTCTACCCTTTCACGGGCTGGCTCGGGTGGTATCTCGCCTATCAGTACCGCGCCGAGCATCCCGCGCTCTTCTATCTGGCGGTCGGGGCGCCGACGCTGTCCCTGCTCCTCACCGTCTGGGTGGGCGGCATCATGACGCAGACCCTCATCGAGGAGCTCACCCCGTACCTGCCCAGGCCGGTGGAGCTCAAGCGGAAGAGCTTCAAGGAGAAGTTCTTCGGCACGTTCCGCTGCCAGACCTACTGGCTGCTCGCCACGCGCGCGGCGTGGCGCGTCCTCTGGAGCCTCTGGCGCACGGGCCGCTACGAGGCGGCCAAGACCGATCGCGTCACCGCACGGCTGCAGGCCCCCGAGCCGCTCGCGTAGGAGGGAGGGTCCATGACCGGCTGGGTCGCGGGCGGCGCGCTCGCCCTCGCGGCTTTGCTCGGCGCCGCGCCGGCGGCTCTCGCTCAGCCGCTCGAGCTGAAGACGCCGCCGCCGGAGTCCGAGAAGACGGGCCCGCCCCGTCCGCTGGAGCGCGACATCCGGCCGATGCAGCCGCCGGTCCCGCAAGAGCCGGCCTACGTGCCGGGTCTCTCTGGCGAAACGGAGCGCGGCACGCGCTACGGGGTCTCCGGATGGACGGCGCCCAACCCGCCCGTCGGGTCGCGTGGGGCGGCCACTCCTGAGAGCAGCGGCTCGGCCGGCTTCGGCTTCTCGGTGGAGTGGTTCTAGCCGCTTGCGATAGACTCACACGTCCCGGGCGGCCCTGGCTGCGGCTGCCGAATCAGGAAGACCGGAACGCTTGCGTTCCGCAAGACGGCCTCGGCGACCGAGCCGAAGAGTACTCGACTCAGCCCGGTGCGTCCGTGGGTGGCCATCGCGATGAGATCGGCATTGCCTTCCCGAGTGGCAGCCAGGATCTCGTCGGCGGGTCGACCGTGTCGAACCGCATAGGTCACGTTCACGCCCGGGCGCGTAGAGTGGCCGCGACGCCCGCCAGGTATTCCTCCGCGTCCCGCCGCCTCGCTTCCACGTCGTCGAGGGTAAACTGGCGGGTGACCCTCGATCGGCATGGGGGGGATCGGCTCGAGTACGCGCAGCAACATCACCGTCATCTCCAGCGGCCCGCGATCTCGAGCAGGAAGCGCAGGACCGCCTCGGACGGCGGCGAGCCGTCGAGGGCCACGAGGACGCGCTTGTAGCTATCCATGAGTGACCTCTTTGGCGGCGGGCGCGCCTTCGAACGACGTGTCGAGCGGAGCGGCTCCAGGCCGGAGCAACAGGATGGGGACCGCAGTCGACCGGAGCACCTTCTCGGCCACGCTGCCGAGCACGAGCCGCCCGACGCCGCTGCGGCCATGACTGGACATCACGATCAGATCCGCCTTGCGGTACTTCGCGGCCTCCACGATCGCCTGGGCGGGGGCGCCGTACCATACGCTGACGTCGACGTCGACGACACCCGCCCGCCTGACCTGATCTCGGGCGCCGGCCAGGTACTGCTCGGCGTCGCGGACCGCGGCGACCTGGGCGTCGATCGGGTCCGCCAGGGGCAGGGTGTGGGCTTCGGCGGCGCGCACGAGAAGAAGCCGGGCGCCATGCTTCCGGGCGAGCTCGAGGGCGGGCACTAGCGCCGCCTCGGCCAGGGCGGAGCCGTCCAGTGGAACCAGGATCTGCGTGATGTTCATCGGCTGTTCCCTCCTGAGCGCGTGCTCGTGCCGCCGACCAAGGATACGTCGGCTGCCGCGGGCTCGAAGCGCCGGACGACGTATCGCGTCATGACTCGAAGGGTGGCCGGGGGTGTCAGTCGAGGCCGCCCATGCGGCAGATCAGCTTCCACTCCGCCTCCGAGACCGGCTGCACGGAGAGGCGCGAGATCCGGACCAGCGCCATGCCGGCCAGGCGCTTGTCCTTCTTGATCTGATCGAGCGTCACCGGGGCCGGGAGGGCCCGCACCGCGGCCACGTCGACCGACGACCAGGCGGGGTCGGTGGAGTCGGGATGCGCCTCCGCGATGACCTTCACGATGCCCACGATCGCGCGCTCCGTGCCCGTGTGGTAGAAGAAGGCCTGCTCGCCCTTCTTCATGGCGCGGAGGTAGTTCCGGGCGGAGAAGTTGCGGATGCCCGTCCACTCCGCCCCCGCCTTGCCCTTCGCGACCTGCTCGTCCCAGGACCAGTCGTCGGGCTCGGACTTCACCAGCCAGCGCGCCATGGCAGGAGGACCTCCGCGCCGGCTAGAGTCCCAGCCAGCGCGCGATGATGTTGCGCTGCATCTCCGACGTCCCGGAGTAGATCGTGCTGCCGATGGCATCCCGCAGCGCCCGCTCGACCTCGTACTCGGTCATGTACCCATACCCGCCGTGGATCTGAATCGCGTCCAGCGCCGTCTTCACGAGCGTCTCGCTGACGAAGAGCTTGGTCATGGCCGCATCCATCGATACGGTTCGCGTGCGCCCGAGGCGCGTGGCGGCGCGATAGGTGAGCAGGCGGGCGGCCTCGAGGGCGACCTTCATGTCGACGATGCGATGCGAGATCGCCTGGAACTTCCCGATGGGCTGGCCGAACTGTGAGCGAGTCCGGGCGTGCGCGATGGAGCGCTCGACCAGGCGCTCGATCGTCCCGATGTGGGCGGCGAACAGGCACGTCCGTTCCCAGTCCATCGCGTGGGTGAAGATACCGGAGCCGGCGCCGACGCTCCCCAGAACGGCGTCCGCGGGGACGTAGGCCTGCTCGAACGAGAGCTCTCCGAGGGGCGACGTGCGGAGGCCCATCTTCTCGAACCGCTGGGTCACCTGGAACCCCGGGGTGGTCCGCTCGACGAGAAACGCGGTGACGCCGCCGTAATAGCCCTTCTTCGGGTCGGTCAGCGCGAAGACGATGATGACGTCGGCCACCGGGCCGTTCGAGATGAACGTCTTCGTCCCGTTGAGGCGGTACCCGTCGCCGTCACGCTCCGCGCGCGTCTTGAGGGCGAAGGCGTCAGACCCGGAGCCGGGCTCGCTCATCGCGTGCACGCCCACGAGGGTGCCGTCGCAGAGGCCGGGCAGATACCGCCTCTTCTGCGCGTCGGTGCCGAACTCGGAGATGGGCACCACGCAGGAGAGGAGGTGCGCGCACAGCGAGAACACGAGGCCCCCGTCGTGGCAGCCGTATCCCAGGGCTTCGAGGGCCACCGCGCAGGACAGGGGATCCAGACCGCTGCCGCCGTACTCCTCGGGCACGGGCAGGCCCTGGATCCCGATGTCACCGCATCGCTTCCAGAGATCGCGCGAGAAGTCCTGCGTGCGGTCGCGCTCGACGAGATTCTTGTTGAGGACCTCGTGCGAGAAGCGCACGATGTTCTCCCGGAGCGCGAGCTGGTCCTTGGTCAGGGTGAAGTCCATCACGCCCGCTCTTTGAGACGCTGGTAATCGACCTTGTCGGTCGATGTCTTCGGAAGCGTGTCGACGACGTCGAAGGTGTCCGGGACCATGTACAGGGGCAGATTCTCGGCGCAGAACCGCTTGAGCTGGATGAGCGAGGGTTTCTGACCTTCCCGGCAGCTCAGGAACGCGCGGATGCGGACACCCTCCTCGCTCGGGATCGCGACCACCGCCGCCTCCCTGATCGCGGGGTGACGATAGAGGCCGGCTTCGATCTCTCCGAGCTCGACGCGATAGCCGCGGCGCTTGACCATCCGGTCGCGCCGCCCGAGAAAGACGAAATCTCCCGCCGGGTCCTTGCGGACGACGTCTCCGGTCCGGTACCAGCGCCGGCCGGCGTCGTCGACGAGGAAGCAGCGCGCGGTCTGATCCGGGAGATTCCAGTACCCCTGCATGACGTTGGGGCCGGCGATGCAGAGCTCGCCTTCGTCGTCGGCGGCGACGTCGCGGCCGTCCGCGTCCACGACGCGGCTCTGCAGCTGCTCACACGTCTTGCCGATGGGGTAGGGCTCGGTCCGCTCCGGTGGCACTGTCGGGGGGACCTCGAAATAGGTGCAGACGTTCGTCTCGGTCGGCCCGTAGAGATTGAAGTAACGCGGGCGCGGCACGAGCGATTTGACCGCGCGCAGATGTTTGACGGGGAACACTTCGCCCGCGAAGAGCACGAGCCGCAGGGACGACAGATCGCGCTTCTCGAGGTCGCCGTACTGCGCGAGGAGGCTCAGGATCGAAGGCGCCGAGTACCAGACGGTGAGGCGCCGCTCCGCGAGGAGGTCGGCGAGCCGTGCCGGCTCCTTGCCGGTCTCCTCGCCGACGAGGACGAGCGTGGCGCCGTGCTTGAGCGGAACGTAGATGTCGAGGATCGAGAGGTCGAAATGAAATGGCGCGTGGGACGAGAAGCGATCGCGGTCCGTCGGCGCGAACACCTCGGAGCACCAGTCCACGTAGCTCAGGGCGTTTTCGTGCGAGAGCATGACGCCCTTGGGCTTGCCGGTGGATCCGGAGGTGTACAGGATGTAGGCGAGGTCATCGGGCCCCGAGGCCGCCGACGGCGCGGTGACCCGGCGGGGCGCTTCGCTCTGGTCCAGCGCGGCGGCCAACCCCCGGCCGCCACCGGCACTGTCGACCAGCACGGTCTCCGGAATCGGCCCGAGCGGCTCCAGCGCTTCCCGCCACTTGGCCTCGAACCGCCGCTCGAGCACCACCACGCGGACGGAACAGTCGTTCAGGATGTACGCATTGCGCGCGGCGGGCGCTTGGGGATCCACCGGCACATACGCCGCGCCGGCCTTGAGCGCGCCGAAGATCGTCGCGATGCCGTCGATGGACTTGCGCATGTACAGCCCCACCCGATCGCCCCGCTTGACGCCGAGCTGGCGCAACCGGTCGCGGAGGCGGTCGGACAGATGGGCGAGCTCGCGATAGGTCAGGGCGCCGCCGGTCGTCTGCGGCCCATCCGGCTCCTCGACGGCGACGGCGTCGGGCGTGCGCCGAGCGGTGCGATCGAGCAGCTCGTGAAGGGGGAGGAAGGACGTCATGTCCCGGACTACAGCTTCGAGCGCACCAGGGCGGCGATGTCCCGAATGGTATCGAGGTGCTCGACATCGGCCTCGTGGGCCTGCACGGCGATCCCGTACTGCTCCTCGAGGAACGAGACGAGCTTCAGGGTGGCGAGGGAGTCGAGAATGCCACCGGTGACGAGCGGGGTGCCGTCGGTGAGCTCGGCGGGGTCCTCGCCGGGCAGGAACTCCTTGAGAATGTAGGCCTTCACGCTCTCTTCGATGTGATCCATGTCATGATCCTCTCATCGCGCGGGCCGCGAGTTGCCGGCATCGGCGAACAGCTCGCCCGTTCGCGAGCTGATGGAGTCGTGTAGTCGCTTGGCGATCAGGCGGT
The DNA here is from genome assembly GCA_035281625.1 of Candidatus Methylomirabilota bacterium. Taxonomy (GTDB): domain Bacteria; phylum Methylomirabilota; class Methylomirabilia; order Rokubacteriales; family CSP1-6; genus DASRWT01. The sequence continues at coordinate 13,587 of DATEDO010000070.1, read as the reverse complement.
GACCGGCGGCGTTGGGATGCTCGTCCCATTCGGCGAGCCGCAGGGTCGTCGGATCGTGGCCTCGGTAGACGTCGGAGATGTCGAGCACGATGAAGCCCGCGTCGCGGGCCGCCTTCAGGATGTCCGGCGTCTCGACCTCCCACTCCCCGCCCCGGAGCTGGGGCAGGAATATGAGCACGGGGAGGACCCCCCGCTCGCGACAGCGCGCCGCGATGTCGCCGTACACCCACGCCAGGACCTCGTTCCTGAAGGGACGCAGCCGGCGAACCGCCGTCGAATGCTCCGTCGTCGGCGCGATGCCGGCCCGGCGCGTGACGTCGGCGAGGACCGGGTACGGGATGGCGATGCGCTTTCGAACGATCTCCGCCAGGTAGTCGACGGAGCGCGAGGCTTCGCGGCCGGTGGCCACGTAGTACACCGCGCGCGGCTCGAACTGCAGCGCCTTGTCGAGCGCGACGCGCTGCTGGGGCGGCTGATAGCCGGGCACGGCGAGGTTCAGGATCTCGTACCGTTCATGGCGACCCGGACGCCCGGCGTTCAGCTGCGCCTCCAGCAATGCCTCGAACGTCTCCTCGTCACCGACGCCCCAGCCCATCACCGAGGACGCGCCGAGCAGGGCGATCCGGTAGGTTCCGGGCGCCGGCCGCTGTTCGTAGTCGCGGTCGCGCATGCCCCAGCGATTCGTCGTGATGGCGCCGAATGTCGTCGTCGACCGGAATCCGGGACGAAGCTCCTCTTGAATGAAGTCGCCGGTGAATCGGGCGAGGCCGCTCCCCTGGACGTCCAGCCAGCCGACGGCGGGCCGATTCATGTACAGCTCCCAGAGCTGGCTATTGAAGCGATCGACCCGCACCAGGTCCTCGTAGTACCCGCGCTCCATCATGGCTTGATCGACGCGATTGAGCTGCCCCGTGCGCAGCGACAAGATGAAGTTGGCCACGCCGGTGCCGAGACGCGTGTAGACGGCCGGGAGCCCGGCGAGGGCCATGAGGAGCAGCGTCGCCACCGCGATGACGGTGGACCGTCCGCCGAGGCTGAAGCCGCGCCGTTGCGCGCCGACCTTGGCCACGCCCCCCGGCGTCGTCGCGACGGCCAGGGCGGCGACCATGATGGTCGGGACCAGGCTCGCCGGGAGCGCCACCGGCCGTACCGCCTCGGACATCAATCCCCACCAACCGGCCAGCGACTCCGCCGTCCACAGGGACCACAGCAGGGCGATCGCGGCGAACGTCCCCGCGGTCCGAACACCGAGCCACACGGCGCCGGCCGCCGTCGGCGCGGCCGGCTTCAAGCGGCGCTGCCGGCCGTGGCGGATCTCCCAGAGCGAGTTGATGACGACGAGGACGGCGAGAATGGCCCAGAAGCTCGCGTCGGGAAGCGTCAGGAGGAACGAGCCACGCAGCCAGAACCATTGATACGCGTGCAGCAGCCACGTCGCCGCGAAGACGAAGATGGTCGAAGCGACGAGCGCTCCCGTCGTGCCCCAGCCCTTGAGCCGGAAGAACGCCGGGTAGTAGAAGATCTTCTGCATGAACTCCTTCCAGTAGATATTGATCCGGCGCCAGAAGTCCGTGAAGCTCGACGCCAGGTAGTAGAGGTGGTGCGTCTCGGGCAGGCGGAATCCGAACAAGCACAGGAGTCCGATGATGAAGTGAAACTGCCCCGAGACGCGCAGGTAGAGGAGGAAGTTCGCGACGATGAACTGAGCGAGATCGCCCGGCCCCTTGACCTCGGTCGCGGGCACCGTGAAGTAGTAGTACACGACGCGGTAGAGGATCAGATGGAGCACGCCTCGCGCCATCCAGTCGACGCCGGTCTGATAGGTGGTGTAGGCGTCGGCGGCGTAGTGGCTGCGGCGGAAGTTCTTGTAATCCACGACGGGGAACAGCGGAAAGCAGACGTTCGGCAGCAGGAAGAAGTACGAGCCGACGCGCCAGGGCGAGAATTCCGGCTTCTCGTGCTTCAGGTCGTAGAGGTAGGCGATGAGGCGGAACATGAACATCGAGCCGAGAATCGGCCAGACCGCGAGCGACCAGGGCGCGGGAAGCCAATTCGCCCGCTGGGCCGCGAGCACGAGCCCCACCCCGAGGAGGACGAGCACCCGCGCGCCGAACGCGATCGGCAAGTGGCAGATCGCGATCAGGACGAGCCCGAGCGCGATGAGCCAGGCGCCCTGCGCGAAGCCGAACACGAGCAGGATGCCGGCGAGCGAGAGCACGGTGAAGAAGGGGAGGCGATAGCGCATCGGCAAGAACGCATGCACCGCGAAGCCGGCGAAGGCGAGCATGCTCAGCCGGAGGAGCGCGCTGCTTTCGATCTGAAATTGCCGCAACGTCAGGAGCAACAGCCCGAGCTCCGCGGCGATGAATACGAACGCCGAAAGTCGAATCCGACCTTCTACGGGCTGCACGACTCCCCCAGTGCTCACGGGCGCGGCATCAGGAAATACGGTGGTAGACGTCCGCTTCGGATGTTAGCAAACCGATCGAGAATCCGCATCGTAACAAGAGCACGTCGGCGAGGGGTCGCCTGGACGTTCAGTCGAGCTCGGGCAGCTCGAGCTGGCGGGGCAGCGATCGCGGTGACTTGGCGCCGCCCTCCCCGCCGGTACGGGGGCGGTCACGACGCGACGGAGCGCGGCCCGTGCGCGGGGGCGGGAAGCTCAGGCGGAGTCCCTGCGCCTGTAGCTGAAAGAGCGGCTCCGGCTCGGGAAGCCCGGCGAGACGGTGCCGGCCCAAGCTTCGGAAGCGGGCCCCGCTCGGGGCCGCCGCGCCCGCCGCGGCGCGCGCGGCTCCCGACAGCACGATCTGCCCGCCGTGCGCGGCCGCGCACACCCGCGCGGTGGTGTGGACGGCCAGCCCGATGTAGCCGGCGTCCGTGAGCGTCGGATGGCCGCTGTGCACGCCCGCGCGCACCTGGACCGCCACCCCGCCCGGCCAGGCCCGCTTGGCCAGCGCACGCTGGATGGCGAGGGATGCTTCGAGCGCCGCGGCGGGGCGCTCGAAGACCGCGAAGAATTCGTCGGCGCGCGCATCGATCTCGCGTCCGTTCCCCCGCGATACCGCGCGCCGTATGGTGGCGCGGACGTCATTGAGCAGCGCGCCGTAGGCGTCTCCGAGCCGGCGCAGCAACGCGGTGGATCCTTCGATGTCGGTCATGAGCAGGGTGACGAACCCGCTCGGCAGCGCCGCGGCGTCGGTGGACGTCGCCGGGATCTGGCCCCGCAGCCGCTCCTGCTCGACGACGAACCGGACCGCCGTGAGCACGGCCTCGGAGAGATCGGCATCGCTGAGGGTCGTGGGGTTGTGGACCAGCGCGGTCATCGGCCGTCCCTGCCGCTCCAGATAGGTCACGCCCCGATCGCCGCCTTCGGGCGGAAGCGGGGCGGGCCGGCCCGTGGCGTCCAGATAGGCGCCCGCGCCGTCCGACCAGTAGAGGACGGTGAGGGTGGGATCGCGCAGCACCGTGCGGAGCCGCCGCTCCAGCTCGCCGGGCGCGGGATTCCGCCCCAGCTCGATCACGAGGCGGCCGGTGGCGGCGTGCCGCTGCTCGGAGGCGAGCTGACCGGTGATGAAGCCCACGGGCATGATACGAAATTTCTTCGCCGCATTGAGGAGTCGGCGGCGCGCGTGCTCGCGGGCAGCGTCCGTCTCGAAGACCACCTGGTTGAATCGAGCGAGGGCGTTCTTGACGTGCGCCTTGTCGTGAACCGGCAAACGGCGACGCCCCCGCGAGTCGACGTACGCGAAGGCCCGGTCGGGCAGGCGCGCGCGCTTCTTCGGGCTGAGCCGCGCCATGTCAGCCGGCCGCCATTACCGGAACGCCGGCAGGACTTCCCTGGCGAACAACGCCATGGATCGCATGATGCGGGGATGCTCGATGTCGCCGAACCAGAAGCTGCAGTTGAAGTGGGTGATGCCGACCGTCTCCTGGACCCGCTTGATCTGGCGGATCACGGTGTCCGGCGTCCCGATGACGAGGAAGCGGTCGAGGAGGTCGTCGGTGTCCGGCTCCTTGGGGGCGGGGACCGCCACTGCGCGGCCGCGGTCGACCTTCTCGTAATGGTTCCGCAGGGAGAGCGTCACGCGCATGTTCCAGCGCGCTTCCTCGGCGGCTGCCCGCGCATCGGCCACGGTGTCGGTGACGTAGACCGCGCGCTGCACGCCCACCTGCGGACTGCGCGGGGGCTTCGCCTCCGCCACCAGGCGATCGAACTGCCGGCGGAACTCACCCATGCGCTCGAGGGGCACACCGAAGCCGCCGGTGAGGAGATTGAAGCCGCGCCGCACCGTGGCCTCCACCGACTCCGGGCTCTGCGCGGTCACCCAGATGGGCGGATGCGGCTTCTGGAACGGCTGCGGGAAGATGGTCGTCTCGGGGATCTGGAAGAGCTTGCCCTGGTACGAGAAGGGCTCCCCGGTGAGGGCCTTCAGGATGATGTCGACCGATTCCTCCCAGCGGGCCCGCGCGCTGTCGAGCTCGAGGCCCAGCCGCTCGAACTCGTAGTGCTGGTAGCCGCGCCCGAGCCCGATGTCCACGCGCCCGCCCGCGAGCTGGTCGAGCGTGGCGATCTCCTCGGCGACCACCAAGGGGTGATGCAACGGCACCACGATGACGGCGGTGCCCACGCGCAAGGTCGTCGTCTTCGCGGCCAGGTAGGTGGCCAGCTGGGCGGGCCGCGAGAGGTAGCCGTAGGTCGAGAAGTGATGCTCGGCCAGCCACACGTTGCGGAACCCCAGCGTCTCTGCGGCCTGCGCGATGTCCACGGCGCGCGAATAGATCTCCTGCGACGACCGCATCGACGGCGACTGCATCAGGAGAAAGGTGCCGAAATCGATCATGCCCGACATGCTCGCCCGGCGCCGGTGGGCGCGTCAAGTCGGTGGGCGCGATGTACCCGGCTGCTGCCGATGTTTCCCGCATGGGTAGTTTCGATCCGGTCCCCTCCCTTGAACCGCGCCCAGTTACGACACGCCGCCTGGGCATGCCTCGTGCACCAAAGCCCTCCAGGGAGAAATGACCATGCATGCACGACGCCTCATCATCGGCAGCATCGCTCTCGCGCTGACGGGCGGAATGGCCGTTCCGGCGCCGTTGCTGGCTCAGCCGCTCGAGCAGCGCATCGTGCCATCGCGGCCCGATCGATCGTCGGCCGCGCCGGAGATCGTGGACCGCCAGCTGCGGCCCGTGCAGCCGCCCGTGCCGCATCGGCCGGGCTTCATCGAGGGGCTCTCCAAGGAAACGCCCAACGGCCGCTCGGGCGTGGCAGGCTGGACGGCGCCGAACTCGCCGAACGGCGCCCGCGGGGCGGCGGATCCCGAGCGGTCCGGTGTGTTCGGCGGCGGGTTCGCCGCGGAGTGGAAGTAACGGAGTGCGTGGCCATCTGCGCACTCGTTCGTGGGGTTGACGCGATCCCGACTGTCGGGTAGAGTAGTTGCCGTCACCGCGGGGTGGAGCAGCCCGGTAGCTCGTTGGGCTCATAACCCAAAGGTCGCTGGTTCAAATCCAGCCCCCGCAACCATCGAAGACGAGGGGTTAGCGGACGTCGCCGCCGCTAACCCCTTTCGTTTACCCAGACTTCACCCCAGGGCGGGCGATCGCGACGACCTGTACGGGATCGACCGCTACAAGTTCGGGTCGCCCGAGGTGACGATGGCGCGGACTTCCCCGTGGGGCGGATGCGGGGCTCGCGAATCTTCGACGAGACGCGGGCGATGCGGCTCTGGATCACCGACGTCTATATGCTGGCGGTGCACGTGGAGAGGTCTTCGGCGGCCCCGGCCAGCGGGACGAAGGCGCGCCGGGCGCAGCGAGGACGACCGTCCAGTTCGAGAACGCGGCCGAGATGGTCGGCTGGATGAGCCGCGCCGGCGACACCATCCTTCGGGGCCGGACGTGCGAGGTCACCTGGGAGTACGCCGAGGGCTGCGACCCCGCCGCCTGCGGGCAGACTCGCTGCCGTCCGGTCCTGAGGTTCTAGCGTGCCAAGCCTGGAAGACACGAGGGTGCAGCATCAAGTCTGCCGCGCGGACGCTCCAGCGTTGGCTCCTGATCCGCGCGAACTTTTTCGACAGGGCCTCGACCGCGCTTGAGAAGTCCAACCCTGGGTCCAGTTGCGCCATCTCAGCCACGATCCTAGTGAGGAGCCGCTCCTCATCCGCCCGCACCTCAGCCATATTCTGCAAGTCCTCCTCGACCCACGCCTCGCCCTGGCGGCCGAGGTGCGCCCTCGCGGCCTGCCAGCGCGGCCCGTGGCTGCCCTCGGCGAGCGCGTTGCCGCCGGCCCCTTCGTCCAGATCGAGGCCGACTTCGACGTGGCACATCTCGTGGAGCAGCACGCGGCGAACACGCGGCGCATCGGCGATGGCGGAGGACAGCATGATGGGAGACATCCAGATCGAGGGACCGAGACCAGATGTGGGATGAGTGCTCGCGATGAGGCCGGCGGGCGGGTGCTGCCACTCCACCCACGCCAGTAAGCCGGGCGCATTCCAGTCTCGTCGCGCCCTCGGTAGCCTGCCACCGAAGCGGCTCCGGTTGCACTCATCGTACAACGCGCGCAGCTCGCCTTCGGTCAAGGGCGGCGGGGGGAGCGCTGGAAGCAATCCCCGGCGGCGTGGATCCTGAGGTCCGCGGTCAGTGTGGCTCATGGCGATCCTGGTCAACACGAGCTTACAACGCGACTCAGCGCACGAGTTCGCTTTCTACCCTCGCCCGTGCCGGCCCCTTCGGTACGCCAGGGACCCTGGGGATACCAAGGGCCATCGGGACATGACGTGTTCCGAGGTTCGAAGCCAGCCACGCGCCCAAGCATATGCGTCGAGTGCCACTATTTCGAAGACGTCCACTGCCTGGGGCTTCGCTACGACCCAGACTTCACCCAGGAATTACCCAGGAAGTTGCTCCCAACGAGAGCCAAAGAATGCCAAAGGCCACGACGTGAGAAACGCTAATTGGCTAGGTTTTGTTTGTGGCGCGTTGGCGCCAGTCGCGATTTGAAAAGGGCTCATAACCCACTGTGCTGGGGGTCCCAAGCCTTCGACGCGACAAGCAAAATCGCGGTGTTACGAAGTCCATTGGGTTTTGAACCCAACGTTCGTTGATCTCGAATCGCGACCTCACCACAGGAAGTGCTCGTTGACGCGGTCGCCACGCGCGGGCTATCGTCGCAGTGCCTCAAGCCCGGCCCGACCAACTGGAGACTCGGCAATGCAGTGTCCCCGGTGCCAGCACGAGAACCCCCGGGAGGCGCGGTTCTGCGAGGAGTGCGCGACCCCGCTGGCCCCGATCTGTGCGAACTGCCGGACAGCGCTCTCGGCCACCGCCAAGTTCTGCCACGCCTGCGCGCATCCGGTTGCCTCCGTCGGCGGGACACCGTCGCGCGCTCCCGACAGCTATACCCCTAGGAGCCTCGCCGAAAAGATACTCACTTCCAAGGCGGCCCTGGAAGGCGAGCGCAAGCAGGTCACCGTGCTGTTCGCCGATCTCAAGGGATCGATGGAACTGCTGGCCGACCGAGACCCCGAAGAGGCTCGTAAGATCCTCGATCCCGTACTGGAACAAATGATGGAGGCCGTCCACCGCTATGAGGGCACGGTGAACCAGGTGATGGGGGACGGGATCATGGCGCTGTTCGGAGCGCCTATCGCCCACGAGGATCACGCCGTGCGCGCCTGCTATGCCGCCCTCAGGATGCAGGAGGTCGTGCATCGCTATTCGGGTGACCTGCGCCGCGCGCAAGGCGTGGAGGTGCAGATCCGCATCGGCCTCAACTCGGGGGAGGTGGTGGTGCGCTCGATCGGCAGCGACCTCCGTATGGACTACACGGCCGTCGGCCAGACCACCCACCTGGCGGCCCGCATGGAGCAGCTCGCGACGCCCGGCACCGTGCGACTGACTGGCGAGACGATGCGGCTTGTTGAGGGCTACGTCGAGGTGAGGTCGCTCGGGCCCATTCCGGTGAAGGGCCTCTCTGACCTCATCGAGATTTTCGAGCTGACAGGAGCGGGTCAGGCCCGGACGCGCCTGCAGGCTGCGGCCCTCCGGGGCCTCACGCGCTTCGTGGGGCGCGACGCCGAGGTCGAGCATCTGCGCCGGGTGCTCGGCCAAGCCGATGCGGGCCACGGGCAGGTGGCCGCCATCGTGGGCGAGGCCGGGGTGGGCAAGTCGCGGCTCACCTACGAGTTCACCCACTCGCATCGGGTGCGGGACTGGCTAATCCTCGAGGCCTCGTCCGTGTCCTACGGCAAGGCCACAAGCTACCTGCCGGTGATCGGCCTGCTCAAGGGCTACTTCAAGATCGGTGACCGGGACGACTTGCGAGAAATCCGCGAGAAGGTGACCGGCAAGCTGCTCACTCTGGACCGGGGGCTGGAGCCAGCCCTGACAACCCTCCTGGCGCTGCTCGACGTCCCTATAGACGACCGCGCATGGCAGACGCTCGATCCCCTTCAGCGCCGCCAGCGCACGCTCGATGCCCTGAAGCGGCTGCTGCTGCGCGAAGCTCGAGAGCGAACGCTCCTGGTGATCTTCGAAGACTTGCACTGGATCGACAGGGAGACCCAGGCGTTGCTCGACGGCCTTGTTGAGAGCCTGAGCTCGGCGCGCCTTCTGCTGCTCGTGAACTACCGGCCCGAGTACCAGCATGGCTGGGGCAGCAAGACCTTCTACAGTCAGATGCGGCTCGACGCGCTTCCGATCGAGAGTGCCGGGGAACTGCTGGAAGCCCTTCTCGGGAACGATCCCGGATTGTCGCCGCTGAAGCAGCTCCTCGTCAAGCGCGGCAACCCGTTCTTTTTGGAGGAGACCGTTCGGACGCTGGTGGAGACGAAAGCGCTCGTGGGTGAACGTGGCCGTTATCGGCTCACGCAACCGCTCCAGGCGTTGCAGGTCCCTCCCACGGTCCAGACCGTCCTCGCGGCGCGCATCGACCGGCTCTCACCGGGAGATAAGCGGCTGTTGCAGGTCGCCTCGGTTATCGGCAAGGACGTGCCGTTCATGGTGCTCCAGGCGATCGCCGAGCTGCCGGACGAGGCGCTCCGTGGCGCCCTCGGCCGCCTGCAGACCGCGGAGTTCCTCTACGAGAGCGGACTCTTTCCGGATCTCGAATATTCCTTCAAGCACGCGCTTACGCACGACGTCACCTACGGGGGATTGTTGCTGGAGCGGCGCCGCCAGCTTCACGCACGGATCGTAGCCGCCATCGAGATGGTGTATCGGGATCGCCTCGCCGAGCACGTCGAGCGGCTCGCCCATCACGCCGGGAAGGGCGAGCGGTGGGACAGTGCGCTGGTCTACTGCCACCAGTCCGGGCTCAAGGCATTCGTCAGATCCGCCTACCGAGAGGCGGCCGCGTGGCTAGAGGAGGCGCTGGCGGTGGCTGCGCGACTGTCTGAGCGGCAGGATGTCGTCGAACGCGCCGTCGACATTCGCCTGGACCTTCGCCGCGCACTCCTGCCGCTCGGACAAAGCACCCAGATCTTGGCCCGCCTGTGGGAGGCAGAGGGTCTCGCTCGACGGCTCGAGGATCCTCAGCGGCTCGGATGGGTGAAGGCGACGCTGACCCATCACTTCTGGCAGACCGGAAAGAATGCGGAGGCATCTCAGCATGGTGAGGAGGCGGTTGATCTCGCCAGGACGGCTGGCGACTCTTCGCTGGAGATCGCGGCGAGCTATTATCTGGCCATTGCTAAGGGCATGCGCGCGCAGTATCGGGAAGCGGAGGCGCTGTGCGTGCGGATCATCGGGCTGGTCGGTGATGATGTCGGCCTCACCGTCCAAACCGTGGTCCCTCCTCCGGCTTCGGGTACTCGGTGCGTGCTGAACTGGATCTGTACGGTGCGCGGGGACTTCGTCGAGGGGGCCCGACACGGGAGCGAGGCCCTGCGGATCGCGGAGACGCTCGGGCATCACTACAGCGTGATGTACGCGCTGATGGGGCTCGCATATCTCCATGCCGAGAAGGGTGATGTCGGGTCGGTGTTTGCTTTGGGCGAGCGCGGGTTGGCCGTCGGACGCGAAGCGGGCATCGCCTACCATTCTTCACGCCTCATGAACTGTCTCGGATTTGCCAAAGTCTTGTCGGGCAGTGTTGACGACGGGATCGCCCTGCTCCGGACGGCGATGCGCGACCACGAGATGATGGGGCTCCGGACGCAGTTCGCGCGGATGCTCGTCTACCTCGCCCAAGGACTTCTCCTGAGCGGCCGCCTCGGCGAGGCGGAGAGCGAAGCCCGCCGGGCGTATGGGGTAGCCGTCGCTGGAGAAGAGCGTTGGGAGGAGGCGATGGCGGGCCGACTCCTCGGTGAGATCGCCGCGCTCCGTCATCCGCAGTCGGGCGAGATTCCGAGCAACCACTATCAGAGGGCGTTGTCCATCGCCACCGAGATTGGGGCCAGGCCGCTCGTCGCCCACTGCCACCTTGGCCTCGGCAAGCTCTATCACCGCAGGGACAAGCCTGAGCAGGCTCAGCAACACCTGACCACGGCGACCGCGATGTACCGCGACATGGGCATGACGTACTGGCTGGAGAAGGCGGAGGCGGAAATGCAGGAGTTGGCATAGACGATCGGCGAGCCGATGAATTTGCGGTGACCGAGCGAGCACCAGACTTCACCCAGGAATTACCCAGGAAGTTGCTTCCAACGAGGACCAAAGAGCCCCAAAGGCGACGACGTGAGAAGCGCTAATTTGCGAGGCGTTGTTTGGGGCGCTTTGGCTCCAGTCGTGATTTGAAAAGGGCTCATAACCCAAAGGTCGCTGGTTCAAATCCAGCCCCCGCAACCACCGAAATCGACTCGCCTCACTTTCGTGGTGGACGTCGTGTGACTAGCACCCCAGCGCCCGCGATCGAATCGCATGGGAATTCCGCTGGGAACGTACCTGGGACTTACCCGGGACAATGGGGATCAGACCGGTCTCCCCCGCGTCGGCACTCGTCGCTGGCCCCTTGCACTCCTGGATGGTCACCGCGCGGCCTTAAGGAGTTGCTCGGCGCACACGAATCGTGTCGCCGACCTCGATCACCATGAGATCCTCGCCGACCTCTACCGCTCCGGTGTAGGTCATCCGCGTTCCGGCGATCATCTCCTCGGCAGTCGCGCTCGGCGGGACGATGTGGGTGTATACAGCCAGTCTCGGCTTCGTCCGTGCGAAGACTTCTCCGGCCTGCTCCGGCGTAACGTGATACGACGTGATTCGTTCCAGAATCTCCGGAGGCGCATTAGGGTAGATCCGTCGCAACGCCGCGGGCACGATGACCTCGTGGACCAGCAGATCCACTCCCTGCGCGTGCCGGATCAGGTTCGGCGATACGCGGGTATCGCCGGAGAGCACGATGGAGCGTCCTCCATGATCGACGCGATAACCGAAGGCTGGCTTGACTGGATCGTGGTCGACAGCAAAGGCCGTGACCCTGACGCCGCCCGCGTCGTAGACTACCCCTTCGGTGATGTCGTGCGCGACCACCGCGATCCCGGCGGGATGCGCGCGTTCGTGAGTCAGCCGAATGCGAATATCGAACTCAAACGCCTGCTCGAGGCGCGACATCATTCGCTGTGTCCCCTGCGGACCCCACACTCTGAAGGGCGATTCGCGCCGCCCAACGATCCAGCCGGTCAACAGCAGGTCAGGGATCCCCACCACGTGATCGGAATGCAGGTGCGTGAGAAATAGCGTGTGGATATCCCGCAACGGCGCTCGGATCTGGGCGAGGCGCTGCAGAGTGCCGCGTCCGGCGTCGAAGACGAGCCGCTGGCCAGCAGCCTCCACTAGGGTGCTCGGGCCAAACCGGTTCATCGCCGGCGGCGGCCCACCGCTGCCGAGCAGTGTGACCTTGATCTCCTGGCCCCAAGCGAGCCCGGAGAGCGTCGCCGCAAGGACGAGCGTAGCCGCAAGCGAGAGCCAGACCGTCCGCATCATCGTGACCTCCTAGCGCGAGGATATGATCGTGCCGAGGATGACCGACGAGGCGTTTAGCAAGCGTCTATCGGGGTGCTATGCTTGCCCGGCGGCGGAGGCTAGTGATGGCGCATCTACACCTGCAACTCCTCGGGGGATTCTCCGCGAGGCTCGAGGGTCGTCGTGCGGTGAGACTGCCGTTTCGCCGTGCCCAGGCGCTGCTCGCCTTCCTGGCACTCTCGCCCGGGCCCGCCCATCCCCGCGATCAGCTTACGACCCTGCTCTGGAGCGATCTGCCGAGGAGCGACGCCCACGCCCGGCTGCGCCATACGCTATTCCTCCTGCGGCGGGCCCTCGTGGACGGCCGCTTCGAGGGGCTGGACGTGACCAGCGATGCCGTGCTGCTGCGACCCTCGACGGTTCGCGTGGACGTCCTCGAATTCGAGCGGTTGGCCGGCCTCGCGTCGCCCACGGCCCTGGCGCGGGCCGGGGCCCTCTACCAGGGGGATCTCCTGCTAGGCCTCGCGGCCAGCGATGACCTCTTCGAGGAGTGGCTGACCGCGCGCCGCGCGCGGCTTCGCGAGCAGGCCATCGAGGTCTTGGGTCGGCTCCTGCGGCATCAGCGCGACGGCGGACGGCGTGAGGCGGCCGTGCAGACAGCGCTGCGCCTTCTCGAGCTGGACCCCCTGCAGGAGGCCATTCATCGGGCCCTCATGGAGCTGTACCGAGGGCTCGGCCGCCGCGGATCGGCGCTCTGCCAGTACCGCGCGTGTGAAGCCGTCCTCAAGCGCGAGCTCGGGGTCGAGCCGGACGCGGAAACGACCGCGCTCTATCACGACGTTGCCCGGGCCGGTGGGACTGGCGAACCGGGGTCGGCCGGTGTGCGGGCAGAGCGTGAGCGGCTGCGGCACGCGCTCGGGGAAAGCGTGGCCTCTCTTCACCGAGCAGGCACGCGCGAGTGGCAGCGCGGTGCCTTTGCGCAAGGGCAGCAGTTGCTAGAGACGGCGCTCCGCGCGGTGGAGTCGCTGCCACCGACCGCCGAAACGCTTGCACGGTCGGTGGACCTCCGGTTGCTGCTGCACCGGTGTCTCAACCCGCAGGGGGCGGTCGGTCCGAGCCCAGAGAATCTCCAGGCCGCCGAAGTCGCGGCAACTCGCCTGAACGATCCGCGAAGACTGGCCCTCGTGACGCTGTACCTCTCAGAACAGTACCGAGCGGCCGGAGACCTGGCGGGCTCGGCGGAGCACGCGTCGCACGCCCTCTCACGCGCCCAGGATGTTGGCGACGCCGGGCTGGAGGTCGAGGCGAACTTTCAACTCGGGGTGACCCGCTGGCTACGCGGCAACCCACGCGATGGCGTGGCCTGCCTTCACATGGCCGTCGCGAGCACCGCGGACTGGCCCACGGAGCGCCGGGTCGGCTACCCGGTCGTCCCATCGCTCGTCTATCTCGCCCGCGCTCTCACGTCCCTGGGCGAGTTCGCCCGGGCAGAGGGGTATGCGGAGCAGGCGATGGCGATCGCCGAGATCGCCCAGCACCCCCTGAGCCTCGCCGAAGGTCTCCATGCACTGGGAGGCCTCTACGCTGAGCAGGGTGACGCCGGGCGCGCCATCCCCCTCCTCGAACGCTCGCTCGCCGTCCTCCGCAAGCACCACATCGGCCACATCGAGCCGCTGGTAACCGTCCTGC
>DATEDO010000069.1:0-46165 GCA_035281625.1 Candidatus Methylomirabilota bacterium | reverse complement strand
GTTCGAGAAGGTCGGCGCGCTCGCCCTGACCGGCTACGGCAAGGACCTGCTGAAAGACGTAATCGGCGCCGACATGGGGATCGTCGAGACTGTGGCGCACGCCACCGCGTCGCTGCACTACTTCCCCGACGCCGACGTGATCTGCGACGTCGGCGGCACCGACGTCAAGATCATGATCCTGCGCCAGGGCACGGTGGCCGACTTCCGGCTGAACTCCCAGTGCTCCTCGGGGAACGGCGCGTTTCTCCAGGGCGTGGCCGAGCGCTACTCGATCCCGCTCGAGGCCTACGCCGACCGCGCCTTCGAGGCGAAGGCCATGCCGACCCTGGCCATGGGCTGCGGCGTGTTCCTCCAGTCCGACATCGTCAATCAGCAGCGCAAGGGCTGGGCCGCCGAGGAGATCATGGCCGCGCTGGCCGCCGTCCTGCCCATCAACGTGTGGATCTACGCCGGCCAGCTCCAGAACCTCCGCGCCGTCGGCCGCAAGTTCGTGCTCCAGGGCGGCACCCACCGGAACATGGCGGTCGTGAAGGCGCAGGTCGACTTCATCCGGGGCAAGGTGCCGGACGCGGACGTGGTGCTGCATCCCTACTCCGGAGAGGCGGGCGCCATCGGCGCCGCACTCTGCGCGGTGGACTGGCGGGAGCGCGGCGGCCGGAGCCGCTTCCGCGGCTTCGAGGCCATCGCCGCCCTGGTCTACAACAGCACCACCGCGCCGGAGACCGTCTGCAAGTGGTGCCCGATCAACTGCACCCGCACGTTCATCGACGTCCAGCTCCCCGGCGCGGGCGGCCGGCCGTGGAGCAAGCTCCCGCTGGCCAAGGGCTGGGAGCGCGTCATCAGCGGCAACTCCTGCCCCAAGGGGCTCGTCGAGGACGTCAACGAGCTGCGAGAGGTCAAGGCGAAGCTGGAGGAGGTCAAGCGTGAGTACCCTAACGTTGCCGAGATGGTTCGGACGGACGCGTTCCGCCGCCCCCGAGTCGAGTCCGGGGCCCCATCGGGCTAGCCTCCGGGTCGGCATCCCGCGCGTCCTGAACCTCTGGTCCACCCATCAGTTCTGGGTGGGCTTCTTCGGCGCGCTGGGCATCGAGGGCCGCCGCCTCGTCTTCTCGTCCGATACCTCGGAGGAGCAGGGCCGGCAGTACGGCAAGGGCCGCGGCACCGTGGACTGCTGCTACCCGGTGAAGTGCATCGCCGGGCACTACGGCGAGCTGGTGTTCGGGCAGAAGGAGAAGCTCGACCTCGTCTTCTCGCCCATGATCTACAACCTGCCCTCCTTCATGTCGGGCCACGTGGCCAAGACGCTCACCTGCCCGCGCGTGATGGCCGCGCCCGAGAACATCAAGGCGGGGTTCATCAAGGAGCGCGACGTCTTCGCGGAACAGGGCATCCGCTATTGCTCACCCTTCGTGTCGCTGGACGAGCCCAAGCTCGTGCCCAAGCAGCTCTGGGAGGGGATGCGGGACGCGATCCCGGGTCTCACCCCCGAGGAGACCGCACGCGCCGTCGACGCGGGCTACCGCGCCTTCACCGACTTCAACACGCGACTCCGGACGAAGAGCCGCGAGGTCCTCGAGTGGTGCGCGCGCGAGAATCGCGCCTGCCTCCTCGTGCTCGCGCGGCCGTATCACATGGACCCCGGCATCGGGCACGAGATCGAGGTGGATCTTCAGGCCTACGGCTATCCCGTCCTGTGGGCCCAGTACTTTCCCATCGACCAGGACCTGATGGACTGGGCCTTCGGGCCGGATATCGCGGCCGGCGTTATCCGCTCACCCTTCGACATCCGGGACGTCTGGCCGTCGTCCTACTCGTCCAATACCAACGAGATCCTGTGGGGGGCAAAAGCGGCGGCGCGGATCCCGTGGGTCGCCTGCGTGGTGCGGATGGCCAGCTACGAGTGCGGGATGGACCAGCCCACCTACACGCCCGTGCAGCAGATCGTGGAGCGCTCGGGCACGCTGTTCTTTTCCTTCCAGGACCTCGACTCCACCAAGCCGGCGGGGTCGGTGAAGATTCGCGTCGAGACCATCACGCACTACCTCGAGCGGTACGCGAGCGGCATCATCGAGAAGAAGCGGGCCGCCATGCCCCCGGGCTGCCCGCTGCTGCCTGCAGGGCGATCGGTCCCGCTCGGGTAGTGGTGTCTCCCGGCTGCAGCACCATCATGATGTAGCGCTCACACCCTCGACCGCGGGCCCGCACGCGTCCAGCCCCTCTCTCGCCGTGCCCCACGGCCGCCCATTCCCTGCCCATCATCACCACCACCCAAAGTCTCAAAAGATGAGATAGTCCCGAACCAGGGAAACGGCTTGGCGACGCTATCCTGCCCTGCCCGCTCCGTCCCCTCAGCTATCCAGAGCAGGAGTGGTCCGCTTTGCGACAGTATCCATGCGCACCTGCTGGCTTACAGCAAGGGAGGCCGGAATGAAGCGCCTGGCGATGGGTCCTCTAACCATGCTTTTCATCCTCACGGCGTCCGCTACGGCCGGCCCAGAAAAGGTCGCCTTCCCGGCCTATCAGACCCATGTGCTGTACGAAGTACTGGATCAACCTGACATCAAGGAGCTCCGCGAGGCCTACATAAACCTCGAGGCTTTCAAGGCCCTCAAACCAGGCCAGCCTTTGCCAAATGGGACAGTGCTCAGCCTACCGACCTTCAAGGCGCTGGTGAACGACAAGGGCGAGCTCGTGAAGGACCCCAATGGCCGCTTGGTTCGGGGTCGCCTGGATCGGATCGTCGTGATGGAGAAGCGTACGGGCTGGGGCGTCGAGTACCCCGAGGATCTTCGAAACGGTGAATGGGAGTACGCTCGTTTTCTGCCCGACGGGACTCGGGATCCGCGCGCCAACATCAAGGGGTGCTTCGAATGCCATAAGCCCGAGAGCGCGCGGGATTTCGTATTCACGCTCCCCCAACTCCTTGAAGCCGCGAGGAGACAGTTGGGGCAGCATTGAGGAGCGTGGCTGTGCGAAGAGAAGCATGCAGAGAGGGCTGAACCACGCTCACGACGCGATTCACGAGGCTCGTCGGATGTGCCGTGCCGATCCAGCAAGCCGGCATGGGCGCCGCGTCGCCACCGGAGCTCGTGGCCGCCGTGTCCGACGCGGGCGCGTTGGGCATGCTGGGCACGGCGCGCGCTGGTTTGAATGCCACGACGTTCGCCGCGTTGCTCGAGCAGACGCGGAAGCTCACCACTCGTCCCTTCGGGGTGAACTTCATCATGCGCCAGGGGAGCGTCCCGGCGAGATCCCCACGCGAGTTCATAGAGCAAGCGGCCAAGGTCGGCAGGGTCGTCGAGTTCTTCTACACGGAGCCGAGCGCCGAGTTCGTGCGGATCGCCCACGATCAGGGTGCGCTCGTGTCGTGGCAGGTGGGGTCAGCCGCGGAAGCCCTCGCGGCCGTCGATGTCGGCTGCGATCTCATCGTTGCGCAGAGCATCGAGGCGGGTGGGCATGTCCGCGGCACGACCGGCCTCCTCAGTCTGCTCTCTGAAGTGCTCGACGCCGTGGCCGGAGTCCCGGTCCTCGCCGCCGGGGGGATCGGTAGTGGCCGGGCGATGGCGGCGGCGCTCGCGGCAGGAGCCGACGGCGTCCGTGTGGGAACGCGCTTCGTCGCGACGGAGGAGGCCGGCGTCCATCCAACCTACGCGAAGGCGCTCCTCACGGCTCAGGCCCACGATAGCGTCTACACGCGCACCTTTCATGTGGGCTGGCCGGAGGCACCCCATCGCGCCCTGCGCTGCGCGATCGACGCCGCGGAGGCCTTCACCGGCGAGATCGTGGGGAAGGTCGTGGGTCTCGACGGGTCAGAGGTAGCGGTGCCGCGATTCGGCACCAGGCTGCCCGATCGCACCGCCACCGGAGAAGTCGAGGCGATGTCTCTTTACGCGGGCGAATCGGTCGGAGTCGTGAAGCGCATCCTCCCAGCAAGAGAAGTCGTTCGTGAGCTCGTCGAGCAGGCAGAACAACTCTTGCGCGGCCTTCGTTGAGTGGATGGCAACCCTCGCATGAACCGCAAAGCAGGGCACGCGTCCACTCGGCCAACTTCAGCTTGCAGCGGCCGGCACCCCGCGTTGCTCGCTGCCGCCGCTAAAGCTGGCGTTGGGCTGACTCGAAGGGGACGTGCTCGAAACAAGATTTTGCGAGGCGCCCCGCCCGCTGACCTGCCCGTGGAGCAAGCGACGAGCTTCGAGGATGAGGTTCTGGAATGAGGCAACGGCGATGAGATTAACGACCGCATCTCCCAGACGTCAAAGGCCGCGATCAACTTGACGATGTCGCCGGGCGGCCCGCTCGAAACTGCCTGAACGGGTAGAAGGTCTGGGCCACCGGCGTCCAGAAGACCGACCAGGCCGATCGCTCCATGGGGAAATGTCGATCCTCGATGCCGGTGGGCGGGTACTCGTCCCGCCGCCAGTGCTGCGTCCCGAAGAGCATGTCCCAGAGGGGGAAGTGCGTCGCGAGATTCCGCTCGCGATGCCAGGGATGCACCGAGTGGTGGATGCGGTGCGACTGGGGCGTGACGATGAGATACCAGAGCGGCCCCAGCCCGGTCCGGATATTGGCGTGGTAGAAGCGCGTGTGCCAGGCCACCAGCCACGCCGTGAGGAGCGTCTCCGTCTGGGTGAGCCCCAGGAGGACCAGCGGCGGAAAGATCATCGCGCGCGCGAGCACCTTCTCCAGCACGTGGAAGCGCGCGGTGGTGAACAGCGACAGGTGCGCCTGCGAGTGATGGACGGCGTGGAAGGGCCAGAGCGCGCGGAGCCGATGGTGCAGGCGGTGATGGCCGTAGAGGACGAGGTCGTAGACGACAACGCCGAGCAGGGCGCGCACGGGGACCGGCCAGGCGCGCGTGGACGCCACCGTGACCCCGCCCGCCAGCTCGCGATGCAGCCACCCGAGCACGCCCGCGAGATAGAAGTAGGCGGTGACCCGCAGGACGGTCTCGACGGCGAGCCACACCATGTCCTGCGCCGTCGCCACCGACAGGAGCCGCTCCCCTCGCCGGGCGGGCCACAAGCGCTCGAGCAGCACGATGACGGCCACGGGGAGGAAGAACAGCGCCCACGAGGCTTCCACGTGCTGCAGGCGGTGGGCCACGGCGAGAGCCTCGCGGCCCAGCGCCTCCACCACGCCGGCCGCGCTCACTGGAGCGGGCCCAGCAGCCCCATCGCGCGCCGCCACTGGTCGAGCCGCGCCGCCAGCTCCATGACGACGTCAGGGTTGCGGGCGGCGACGTCGGTGGTGTCGGCGGACAGCTCGCGCAGGTCGTAGAGGGCACGATCCCCCGCCCGCCACACCCAGTCGTCGGACACGCGGTGATCCCGGTACGCGGTGAGGAGCTTCCAGGGCGGCACCGCGACCGAGAGCATGGAGCCATGATTGTTCACGGCCACGCTGGGGTGCGGCGCGATGTCGAGCCCGTCCCGCATGACGGGCCAGCGGCTCACTCCAGCGAGCCCCGCCGGCACGGGCAGGCCCAGTGCGTCCATCAGAGTGGGGAAGACGTCGATGAGGTCGTAGACGCCGCCGATCTCCGCGCCGGGGTAGCGAAGGACGCCCGCGGGCGCCTTCCAGATCAGGGGCACGCGCAGCGAGGCTTCCATCAGGGTGTGGTGGTGGAAGTAGACGCCGCGCTCGCCCAGGACCTCGCCGTGGGGCGCGCACACGATCACGGTGCTGCGCTCCGCGAGCCCGCGCTCCTCCAGCGCCTCCACGAGGCGGCCCACGTGGTGGTCGAGGTACGAGACGCCCGCCATGTACTGGCTGATGGGGTAGCGGAAGTCGACGACCCCCTCCAGCCACGCGGTGATGTCCGCCTCGATCTCCTTCAGCATGGGCAGGAGGCGCTCGAGCCAGTCCACGAGCTCGCGCGAGGTCTCGCCCCGGTCCATCACCTCCAGCTCACGCGCCAGCCAGTCCCCGAGCTGCGGCACGGTCAGGCCGCGGCGGGCCGCGGCGGGCAGCGCCTGCAGATGCGCGGCGAGGTCGGGGCCGGATCCCGGCGCCCCCCGCCAGAGCGCGACGGTGGCGCGCAGCTTCTCGGTGATCGCCACGTCGGGCCGCCCGCGGCGGAGGGCGGGCAGCGCCTGCTCGATCTCCTGCACCGCTTCGATGCCGCGAATCCGCGCCACGTCCGCCGAGCGATGCGCGCGCGCGGCGCGCGTGGGATCGCCCGAGTAGTACATGGAGCGGAAGGGCTCGGGGGGCGTCGCCGGCGGGTGCGTGTCGAAGTACTCCAGCCAGACGAACGCCGGCTTCGCGGGGCGTCGCTCCAGCCAGTCCATCCAGTGGCGCGTGGTGATGGCGCCGTCCTGCCCCGGCCGCGCCAGGCAGGGGATCTGCTCGCAGAAGAGATCGCCCACCCCGGCCTCGCGCTCGCCGAGCTCGGTGTCGCTCGCCGCCAGCAGGGTGTGATAGCCGAAGGCGCGCAGGTAGACCGGCAGCGTGGGCAGGCTGGGCGGGACGCGTCCCCACTCGGCGTCGATCCCGTGGGTGGGCACGTGCTGGCCGGTGAGCAGGCTCGCGTACGAGCCGATGCTGGTGCCGGTCTGCGCCCGCGCGTGGAGCATCCGCACGCCCGCTTTGGCGAGGGCGTCGAGATGCGGCGTGCGCACGCCGGGATGCCCCGCGCAGCCGAGATAGTCGGCGCGGAGCGCGTCCGCGGTGACGAGGAGCACGAGGGGCGCCTCCGGCGCGAGCCGCGCCGGCCGCGGCGGCGCCGGCGCCTCGTGAGTCACGCGCGGCTCGGCCCACCCCGCCCAGGCGTAGCGCGCATCGCCCCGCGGCGGCACCGACGTGCGGAAGATCAGGCGCGCGCGCCGTCCCGCGAATCGCGCGAGATCCACGTCGCGCTCCACCCAGCAGCGGTCCTCGCCGCGAAGCCGCGGGTCGAGCCGGACGGACAGGACGGGCGTTTCGCCCTCTCCGTCCACGTGTACCGAGACCTCGAACCGTATCTCCGAGCGCATGCGCGTCCACGCCACCTTCTTGATCCCGCAGGCGACGAGCAGGCGCGGACGCGCCCCCAGCACGAACGGCGCGAACTCGACCAGGGAGTCGGGGTGCTGGAAGAGGGCCATGCGCGTGTCGCGCAGGATGGTCATGGGCTGAATCGATACGTGATCGGGCCCGGGGGCGACCACCGACGCCCCGCCGAGCCGGTCGACGAGATGCTCGGTCCTCATCGCCGCGCCAGCTCCTCCGTGTAGATGGCCAGCATCTCGCGCGCGTTCTCGTCCATGGTCTTGACCGGGGTGGGCGCCACCGGAGACGGCGCACGCGCGGCGGCGAAGCGCTCGAGGGCGGCTGCCCATGCGCCGGCGTCTCCCGGCGGCGCGAGCCAGCCGTTGCGCTCGGGCTCCACCATCTCGCCCAGCGAGCCGATGCGCGCGGCCAGCACCGGCGTGCCGCAGTAGAACGCGGCCTTCACCACGAGGGGATCGTTCTCGTACCACAAGGACGGCACCGCGAGCAGATCCGTCTCCGCCAGCACCCGGCCCAGCGCGTCCGGGGGGAACGGGCCCATCAGCCGCACCCGCGGATCGGCGCCGGCGAGCGTCCACAGCCGCTGCCCGTACGCGTTGGCCGGCACCGCACCGTGGATCCGGCACTCGACGCGCACGTGCGGAATACGCGCGAGGGCCTCCAGCAGCAGGTGAGCGCCCTTGTGAGGCACGAGGCTCCCGATGAAGCCGATGCGTGGCACCACGCCGGGACGCCGCGCGGCGGCGTCGAGCCGCGCCACCTCGAGGCCGTGCTCGATCACCTCGATGCGCGCGGCCGGCACCCCGTTGGCCGCGAACGCACGGCGGGTGAACTCGCAGAGGGCGATGATGCGCCGGGCCCCGGCCAGCGCGTTCAACAGGAAACGCTGCCGCCCGCCCACCGCCCGCGCATCCCGCCAGAGGCGCCGCGGGGCGCGCAGGATGCCGTGGGTGTCGCGCAGGCAGCGCGCGCAGGCAAGCCGGTGCGCGGGACCGTCGCAGAGCCGGCCCGCGGAGGTGAGGAGCGTGTGGCGTGGGCAGATGAACCAGAAGTCGCACAGCGTCACCACGAAGGGGATACCGAGGTCACGGCACGCGCTGAGGGCGGAGCCTGAGAGCTTCATGGCGTGCATCACGTGAACGAGGTCGGGCCGGAAGCGCCGCAGCTCCTCCCGCACCATCCGGCCCGTCTCGGGGTTGTCGTACTCCGCGCGCGCGGGGTCGTCGGCCACGCTCACGTTGTAGTGGATCTCCCGGACGGGAATGCCGTCGTGCGCGGTCGACACCACGCCGTAGTCGCGCCGGTCTCCGGACGGCGACTCGTGATACGTGAAGACCTCGACGGCGGCGCCCGCCGCCTGGGCGCGGACGGCAAGCCCGTGCGTGTACACCTCGGTGCCGCCCACGTGCCGGGGGAAGTACTGATGCGTCAGGTACGCCACCCGCATGGCCGAGCGGTCAGGAGGAGCGGGCCGCCGCGGCGCCTCGCAGAAATAGCGCCGCGCGCTCGATCCGACGAAGGGCCGCCCAGCGGGCGTGCCGCATCGCGAGGGTGAGCCGTGTCGTCCGGTAGCCGCGGGGTACCGCGGTGAGGAGCGGATAGCGCCGAACCGTGTCCTCCCAATCGGCGGACGCGCGAGGATCGGGACGGTCGCGATCGTCCACGTAGCGCCGCGCCATGCGCCGGGCATGGCGCGCCGCCTCGGCGAGCCGGAACTGCAGATCCACCGGGGGGCGCATGCGCGCCGCCGCCTGACGCGCCGGCTCGTAGAGGGGCGCGTTCGCCAGCTCGTGATCCATGATGAGGCCGTCGAGCACCTGCACGCGGAAGCGCCGGCCGGCCATGCGGGTCTGCGTGGCCGACCACGCGTGCACCCGGAAGGCGGCGAGGGTCTCGTCCACGTAGGCGAGCCCGCGGTGAATGGCCACGCGCGCGGCGAGTTCCCAGTCCGCGAGCACGGCGAAGTCCCGGTTGTAGGCCCCGAAGCGCTCGAAGGCCGAGCGGCGCAGCATCATCGCGGTGGGCTCGCCGATGCAGTTGAGGCGCGGCCGCCGCACCAGGTGGGCGGCGAACTCATCCGCGCCGATGCGCGGGCCGGGCCCGAAGAAGGCGCGCAGCGAGGCCCGGGCCGTGAACGGCTCGTAGCTCCGGCGCACCGCCGCGGAGACCCCCGGCTCGAACACGATCTCGCGCCGCGCCGCCACCAGCGCGCTGTCCCCCTTCGCCGCGTCCAGCATGCGGCTCAGACAGGTCGGCTCGAGGTAGTCGTCCTGGAACAGGAACTTAATCCAGCTCCCGCGCGCGAGGGCCACGCAGCGGTTCCAGTTCTCGACGAGCCCGAGATTGACGGGGTTGACGGCCACGCGCACACGGTCGTCGCGGCGCCCGTAATCCCGGGCGATGGCGAGGCTCTCGTCGGTGGAGCCGTCGTCCACCACCAGGATCTCGAGGTCGCGCCAGGACTGGGCGAGGGCGCTGTCCAGACACTGGCGCAGAAATCGTGCACCGTTATAGGTAGGTACGCAGACGCTGACCAGTGGGCTGGGGGAGGCCACCGGACAGGTTTCGAGCAAGGGGGGTGCCACGGAGGCTCCCTCGTGCTGACGGCCCCTTAGGGGACACGGCAATGATTGCGTCGCCGAACTGTCAAATTTGCCGACTGCGGAGGCGAGCCAGCGGCACGGCGACCGGCAGCATGAGGATGAGCGCCAGCGCCGCGTTCGTCGCCATGGCGAGGGGCACGCCGGCTCCGGTGGCGAGGAGGCCTATCCAGAGCGTGCCGAGCGGCTGGGTGCCGATGCAGGCCGAGAGGATGCCCATGGCCCCGCCGCGCCGCTCTTCGGGCGCGGCGAGCAGCACGAGCGTCGACTGCATGGCGGCGAAGCCGGACTCGAGCGCGCCGATCACGACGATCAGCGCGAGGCAGAGCCCGCCCCAGCGCGAGGCGGAAAAGGCGACGAGGAGAAAGGGCGCCGTCAGCACCGAGAACGCGAAGAGGCGCCGGTGGGCCACGAAGCCGTGCCGGCTGGCGATGGCCAGCGCGCCCACGAGCGCGCCCAGCCCGTCCGCGGCGACGAGCGCGCCGAGGAACTCGGGGCCGCCCGCCAGCACCTGGCGCGCGAACACCGGCAGCATGTGCTGATACGGGAAAAAGAGCGTGTTCATGAGCACGGTGATGATGAGCACCGCGCGGACGGTTGGCTCCTCCCACGCGGCGCGAAAGCCCGCGGCCAGCGTCGCGCCGAGCGGCGGGCCGGGCCCGCCGGCGGGGGGGCCGATGCGGGCGGGGAGTCGCAGGGACACGAGCAAGCCCAGCGCGTAGAGGACCGCGATGGCGCCGAAGCAGGCCTCGGCGCCGAGCCGGGCGAGACCGATGCCGGCGAGCACGGGGCCGCCGATCTTGGCGACCTGCATCGACACCGTTTCCAGCGAGACGGCGTTGGCGACGCGCCGCGATCCCACCAGGGTGAAGATAGACGTCCGGCGCGCCGGGAAGTCCAGCGCCCACAGCACACCGAACAGCGTCTCCAGCGCGACCAGCGGCCAGTAGCCCCCGTGCCCGGTCGCGAACACGGCGGCGAGGGCCAGCCCGGTGACGAGGCCCAGCGTCTGCGTGGCGAGGAGCACGCGGCCACGATGGGCGCGATCGGCGACGATGCCGGCCACCGGGCCCAGCGCCATCATGGGCGCCGAGCGCGCGAAGGCGGCGAGCCCCACCAGGAACGGCGAGCCGGTGAGCTGATAGGAGAGCCAGCCGAGGACCACGAGATCCATCCAGCGGGCCGCATTGACGAACAGGCCGGAGAGCCAGAGGCGGCGGTACGCAGGTTCGCCGAGGATCTCGAGCACGGCGAGACGCGCGGGCGGCGCCGTCGCCGCGGGAGCGACACTGCTCACGGGTCAGCAATAGCACGAATTGCGGTACACTTTTCGCGTTTCCCTCGAGGAGGCGCGCATGCGGGCACTGGTGACGGGAGCGGCGAGCGGGATCGGACGGGCGACCTGTCTGCGCCTGGCGCGAGACGGCCAGGCCAGCGGCGTGAAGGCGCGCATCGCGGCGGTGGATCTGGCGCGCTCGCCGGCGCTCGAGGCCATGGCGGCCGAAGCGACGACGCTGGGCGCGGAGGTGATCACGCTCGCCGGCGACATGGGCACCGCCGACGCGCCGGGCCGCGTCGTCGCCGAGGCCATCGAGCGCTTCGGCGGCCTCGACGGGCTCGTGAGCAATGCCGGCATCAATCGCCCCGGGCCCCTGGTGGACTACGCGGTGGAGGACTGGGACCGGCTCTTCGCCGTCAACACGCGGGCGACGTGGCTCCTCGCAAAGGCCGCGTTTACCGCCCTCAAGGCATCGCGTGGCGCGATGGTCGCCATCGGCTCCATGTCGGGCAGCAACGCCCACGCCAATCTCGGCGCGTACGGACCCACCAAGGCGGCGGTGATCATGCTCGTGAAGGTGCTCGCCCAGGAGCTCGGGCGCGACGGCATCCGCGTGAACGCGGTGTCGCCGGGCATGGTGCGCACCGGCATGACCGAGCCGGTCTACGCCGATCGTGAAGTCGCGGCGGCGCGCGACGGCCTCGTGCCGCTCGGGCGGGTGGCCACGCCGGAGGACATGGCCGACGTCGTGGCCTTCCTCCTCGGTCCCGACGCCCGTTACATCAACGGCCACGACCTCGTGGTGGACGGCGGCGTCACCGGAAACTTCCTGGGCCGTCTGCCCGGCATCGCGAAGATCCCGAGGGCGAATCGATGAGCGTTCCCGTGAAGCTCGGCATGTTCACCATGCCGTTCCATCATCCTGATAGAGGGTACGCGGCCATCCTCGAGGAGGATCGGGACGCGGTCATCCTCGCCGATCGCCTCGGCTTCAGCGAGGTTTACGTGGGCGAGCACTTCTCCTCGTGGTCGGAGCGCATCACTTCGCCGCTCATCTTTCTCGCCACCGTGATCCCGCTGACCAAGCAGATCCGGCTCGGCACCGGGGTACTGAACCTGCCCCAGGTGCACCCGGGCTTGGTGGCCGCGCACGCCGCCATGTTCGATCAGCTCTCGGGCGGACGCTTCATCATGGGCATCGGCCCCGGCGGACTCGTCAGCGACCTCGAGATGTTCGACGTCGGCCAGGCCGAGCTGCGGCCGCAGATGGTGCAGGAGTCCATCGACATCGTGCTGCGCCTCTGGGCGCAGGACCCACCCTACGAGATCGACGGCCGCTTCTGGAAATTCGCCCTGAAAGACGCCATCTGGCCGGAGTTCAAGGTCGGCTATATCCCCCGCCCGCTGCAGCAGCCGCACCCGCCCATCGCGATCTCGATCATCACTCCCAACTCGTCGACCGCGAAGGTGGCCGGGGAGAAGGGGTGGATCCCCGTCTCCGGCAACTTCTTCCACAAGCGCTATCTCCGCGGCCACTGGGAGAAGTACGTGGAGGGCTGCGAGGCGGTGGGCCGGCGGCCGGATCCCGCCGTGTGGCGCGTGTCGCGGAGCGTGCTCGTCACCGAGACCGACGCCGAGGCGGAGGACTATCTCGCCGATCCCGACTCGGGGCTCTCCTTCTACTACAAGTTCTTCATTCATTCGTTCTCCCTGGGGCGGAAGGCGCTCTTCATGATCAAGCCCGACGTGAGCCTGCCCGACGAGGCCACCACGGTGGACGCGGTGAAGCGGGGCATGATCATCGCCGGGAGCCCGTCCAGCGTGCTCGAGCAGCTCGTCGCGCTGCGCGAGGAGATCGGGGACTTCGG
This sequence comes from Candidatus Methylomirabilota bacterium, assembly GCA_035281625.1. GTDB lineage: Bacteria > Methylomirabilota > Methylomirabilia > Rokubacteriales > CSP1-6 > DASRWT01. The sequence continues at coordinate 33,428 of DATEDO010000069.1, read as the reverse complement.
CACCCTCTTGATGGCCGGGCACGACTGGGACCGCCCGGCCCTCTGGCGGCGGTCCATGGAGCTGCTGGCCAGCCGCGTGATGCCGCGCTTCACGCGCGGCTGACGCCTCGAGCGGGCCGCGCGCGCCCCCCCACGAGGATCAGGAGGGCGGCGGCGACCAGGAGCGCGATGCAGAATCCCAGTGCGCTGCCGTAGCCGCCGGTGCGATCGCGGAGGATACCCACCGCGGCGGGGGCCAACGCGAAGGCGAACTGATTGATCCCCACGATGAGGCTCACCACCGCGCCGAACGCCGCCGGCTCGAACTCGGACTGCACGAGGAGCCCCGGCAGCGTGATCATGTTGCCCACCGCAAGGCCCACGAGGACGCAGCCCGCGTAGAGGGCGGGCGCGCCCGCGGCGGTGACGAGCAGCGCCAGACCCAGAGCTTCCTGCAGGAAGTTCAGACACGAGACGGGGCGCGGCCCCAGGCGCCGCACCGCGGGGCCGAGGTAGAAGCGGCCGAGCACGGCGCACAGCGTGGTCACGCTCAGCGCGATGCCCGCGCCGTCGGCGCCGATCCGGGGCGCGAGAAAGGCGACCAGGTGCGTGATGACCCCCACCTGCGCGGCGAGACCCATGGCGTAGGAGATGGAGATGGTCCAGTAACGCAGGGTCCCCAGGGCCTGCCGCCGCTGCGTCGCCATCGGCACGGGCGCGGGCCCGGCGGCGGCGGGGGGCGAGCGGCGCAGGATCACCAGCACCGCGGGCATGAGCGTGACCAGCATGACGGCGGCGGCCGCCCACATGGCCGCCCTGAAGCCTCCTCGCCCGATCAGCCACAAGAGGCCCGGCGCCACGAGCACACCGCCGCACGAGGCGCCGGTGAGGGCCAGGCTGAGCGCGGTGCCGCGGCGCTCGACGAACCACGGGGCGACCAGGATGTTCACCGCGGCCAGGCTCATGCCCGCCCAGGCCACCGCCATCATCGCCATGGCGAGATAGAGCTGCCAGAGCGCGGTCACCACGGGCAGCGCGGCCACCGCCACCGCCATCGCGACCGCGGCGGCGGTCACCGCCACGCGGGGGCCCACGCGGCGGAACACATCGCCGGAGAAGATCGTGAGCGTCGCCCCGAGGAAGTAGTAGGCGGTGAAGGCGGTGGAGACGTCCCCGGTGGACCAGAAGCGGGTGGCGCGGAGTGAGACCAGGTAGACGGCGAGGCCGTAGAAGCCGAGGCCCCAGCCCCAGAGGGCGAGGAGAAATGCGCACCCGACGACCCACCAGCCGTAGAAGATGCGCGACCTCCGAGTTCTCTCTGCCCCGCCGCGCCACCGCGGCCCGGGTATGCTACGGGCGTGATGGCGGTGAAATCAAGGCCGCCGGAGGAGGTGGGCGGGATGGCAGGCGAGGTCCACGTGATCGAGCATCCGCTCGTCCAGCACAAGCTCTCGCTCATGCGCCGGAAGGAGACGAGCGTCTCCGAGTTCCGCGCCCTCGTGGCGGAAACGGCCATGCTGCTGGCCTACGAGGTGACGCGCGATCTCCCCACCCACGCGATGCGCATCGAAACGCCGATGGCCCCCATGGAGGCGCGCGTGCTCGACGGCAAGAAGATCGTGCTCGTCGCCATCCTGCGCGCGGGCACCGGGCTCCTCGACGGCATGCTGCGCATCCTGCCCAGCGCGCGCGTGGCCCACATCGGCATCTACCGCGACCACACGACCCTGGCCGCGGTGGAGTACTACGCCCGCATCCCCAAGGAGATGCGGGACCGCGACGCCATCGTGGTGGATCCGATGCTGGCCACCGGCAACTCGGCGGTGGCCGCGGTGGAGCGGCTCAAGGCCGCGCAGCCGCGCTCCATCAAGTTCGTGTGCCTGGTGAGCTGCCCGGAAGGGCTTCGGCACTTCCACGCGCGCCATGGGGACGTGCCGGTGTACACCGCGGCGGTGGACAGCCACCTCGACCCGCACGGCTACATCGTGCCCGGGCTCGGCGACGCGGGCGACCGCCTCTTCGGCACGAAGTGAGGCCACCTCACCCTGCCCTCTCCCCCGGGCGGGCGGGGCGCAGCCCTCGGCGGCGGAATGCTTTACTGAGCACGCGAGGGCTGCGCCCCGCCCGCCCGGGGGAGAGGGTCAGATGGGGCAGACGAGCTGGCCGAGCTTCGCGGTGAGGCGGGTGTTCTCGCGGTAGTCGACGGGGACGTCCACGATGGAGCAGCCGCGGTGGGCCAGCGCCTCGGCGAGCGCCGGGCCGAGCTCGCGCGCGGCGCCCACGCTGAACCCGCGGGCGCCGAAGGCCCGGGCCAGGGTCACGAAGTCCGGGTTGCCGAAGCGCACCCCGGACGTCCGGCCCATCTGCTTCTCCTGCTTCCACTCGATGAGGTTGTAGCCGCCGTCGCGGAAGATCACGCAGACCAGGGCCACGCCCAGCCGCTGCGCCGTCTCCAGCTCCTGCACGTTCATCAGGAAGCCGCCGTCGCCGCACACCGCCACCACCCGGCGCTCGGGATGGGCGAGGGCGGCGGCGATCGCCGCGGGCAGCGCGAAGCCCATGGCGGCGTAGCCGTTGGAGATGAGCACGGTGTTGGGCTCGTAGGCGGGGAAGGTCCGCGCCACCCACAGCTTGTGCGTGCCCACGTCCGAGATGAGGATGTCCTCCCGCCCCATGTGCGCGCGGACTTCACGCAGGATCCGCTGGGGCTTCAGGGGGAAGGTGTCGTCCCCGGCGCCCTCCTCGATGGCGTCCTGGATGAAGCGGCGCAGGGCGGCGTAGGGCGCGGGATCCTTCTCGCCGCGTACGAGCCCGTCCAGGAGCTCGAGGGTCTCGCGCACGTCCGCCACCACCTCCACCGCGGGCTGATAGTAGCTGTCCACCTCGGCGGGGGTGAAGTCGATGTGGACGATCGTCTTCTTCTTCTCGGGGTTCCAGAAGCGCGGCGCGTACTCCACCGGGTCATAGCCCACCGAGATGATGAGATCGGCCTTCTCGAAGCCGCACGAGACGTAGTCGCGCGCCTGCAGTCCCGCGGTGAAAAGACAGAGCGGGTCATCGTAGGGCACGCATCCCTTGGCCATGAAGGTGTTGACCACCGGGATGCCGTGGCGCCGCGACAGTGCGCGCAGCTCGGGCGCGGCGCCCCCGCGGATCACGCCGTTGCCCGCGAAGATCAGGGGGAAGGAGGCGGCCTCGATGAGCCGGGCCGCCGCCTGCAAGGCGGGGCGATCCGGCGAAGGTCGCCGCGCGCGCTCGGTGGAGAGGGGGCTGCCCTCCGTCGGCTCCTCCGCCACGTCCTCGGGCACCTCCACGTGGCAGGCCCCGGGCTTCTCCGCCTCCGCGAGCTTGAAGGCCTTGCGTATCACCTCGGGGATCACCGCCGCCACCTCGATGCGGGTGTTCCACTTGGTGAGGGGCCGCATCGACTCCACGATGTCGACGTACTGGTGCGACTCCTTGTGAATGCGATCGCGGCCGGCCTGACCGGTGAGGGCCACCAGCGGGGCGCGGTCGAGATTGGCGTCGCCCACCCCGGTGGCGAGATTGGTGGCGCCCGGCCCCAGGGTGGCGAGGCACACGCCGGCGCGGCCGGTGAGCCGGCCCCACGCGTCCGCCATGAATGCCGCGCCCTGCTCGTGCCGCGTGGGCACGAACTGAATGCGCGAATCGGCCAGGGAGTCGATGATGTCGAGGATCTCCTCGCCGGGCACGCCGAACACGTAGCGAACCCCCTCGTGCTCCAGACACCGTGCGATCACGTCGGACGCCTTCATCGCCACCTCCTGAATCCCACCTTACGCTCCAGGTTGCAGGCTCGCCACCGCGGGCGCAGCATCAAGGGAGGGAGGCCGTCATGAGCATTCAGTCCATCAATCCCGCCACCGGACAGGTGATCGAGACCTTCACGCCCACGTCGCCCGAGGCGCTCGATCGTGTCGTCGCGGGCGCCCACGCCGCGTTCCTGGAGTGGCGCCGGCGACCCTTCGATCAGCGCGCCACGCTCGTCCGCGAAGCGGCCCGCGTCCTGCGCGGGCATCGGGCGGAATTCGCGCGAACCATGGCGCTGGAGATGGGCAAGCCCATCGTCCAGGGCGAGGCCGAGGTCGACAAGTGCGCCTGGTGCTGCGAGTACTACGCGCTCCACGCGGCCCACATGCTCGCCCCGGAGGCGCGGGAGACGGACGCGCTGAGCAGCTACGTGCGCTTCGACCCGCTGGGCGTGGTGCTCGCCATCATGCCGTGGAATTTCCCGTTCTGGCAGGTGTTCCGCTTCGCGGCGCCCGCGCTGATGGCGGGCAACGCGGCCATACTCAAGCACGCCTCCAACGTGTCCCGCTGCGCGCTACAGATCGAGGAGGTGTTTCGCGAGGCGGGGATGCCGCGTGATCTCTTCCGCACCGTGCTCATCGACTCTTCCGCGGTGGCGCCCCTCATCGAGGATCCCCGCGTCGCCGCAGTGACGCTCACCGGCTCCGACCATGCGGGCCGGGCGGTGGGCGCCCAGGCCGGGCGCGCCCTGAAGAAGCAGGTCCTCGAGCTGGGCGGCAGCGACCCCTTCATCGTGCTGGCGGATGCCGACCTCGCCAGCACCGCCCGCGCCGCCGCCGACGGCCGCCTCGTCAACAGCGGGCAGAGCTGCATCGCCGCCAAGCGCTTCATCGTCGCGGAGCCGGTGGCCGACCGCTTCTTGGATCTCTTCAAGGCCGAGCTGGCCTCCCGGCGCATGGGCGATCCTCTCTCGCCCGACACCGAGGTAGGTCCGCAGGCCCGGCAGGACCTCCGCGACTCGCTCCACCGGCAGGTGGAGGAGTCGCGCAAGCGCGGCGCGACCGTGCTGCTCGGCGGCACGATCCCGCCGGGGCCCGGCGCCTTCTATCCGCCGACGCTCCTCGCCGGGGTGGACAAGGGGATGCCGGCCTTCGACGAGGAGACCTTCGGCCCGGTGGCGGCGGTGATCCGGGCCAAGGATTCGGCGGACGCGGTGCGGCTGGCCAACGACTCGCCCTACGGGCTCGGGGCGTCCATCTGGACGCGCGACGTCAAGGAGGCGGAGCGGCTCGCCGCCCACATCGAGGCGGGCTCGGTGTTCATCAACGGCATCGTGAAGTCCGATCCACGGCTGCCCTTCGGCGGGGTGAAGCACTCCGGCTACGGACGCGAGCTGTCCGAGTTCGGCATCCGCGAGTTCGTGAACATCAAGACGGTCTGGATCGGAACGCCGGGCGCCTCGGAGTCACCCAAGTCCGAGTAGGCGGCGCAGGAAGGCCGCGTGGTCCCAGGCCCCGCGGCCGACGGCGAGGCCGAGCCGCACCACCACGAGCCGGCGCGAGGGGATGACCGTGATGAACTGCCCCTCGTGGCCGATGGCGTGGTACGCGTCGGCGGGGATGCCGGCGACGCCCGATGGCGCGTAGGCGCCGCCGTCGAAGCCCAGCCAGAAGTGCGCGCCGTACACCCCGCCGGGCGCGGCGGGCGCCGGTTTCACGCTGAAGGCCACCCAGCCCTCGGGGAGGAGGCGGCGGCCCTCCCACACGCCGTCCTGGAGATAGAGCCGGCCGAAGCGGGCCCAGTCGCGCGCGGTGGCGAACATGAAGGACGAGCCCACGTAGTCGCCCGCGGCGTCGGGCTCCATCACCGCGCTCGTCATGCCGAGCGGCTCGAAGAGCGCGCGCCGCGGGAACGCCAGATAATCCTCGTCGCTTCCACCCACGGCGAGGCGCAACCCGCGGGCGATGATGTTGGTGGCGCCGCTGGCGTACGACCAGCGCGTGCCCGGCGCCGCGGCGAGCCGCTTGCCGGCCGCAAACCCCGCGGCATCCCCCGTCCCGAACAGCATGGTGAGAACGTCGCCGAGCGGGTTGCCGTAGGTCTCCGAGAAGCGCAGACCGTCGGACATCTGGAGGAGCTGGCGGAGCGTGATCGCCCTACGGGGATCGCCCGGCGTGCTCCACTCCGGCACGCGGAAGGGCTCGTCCAGAGCGAGCCGGCCCTCGCGCACGAGAATACCGACCAGCGCATTGACCACGCTCTTCGTCATGGACCAGCCGGGCAGCGGCGAGTGCGGTCCATAGCCCGGGGCATAGCGCTCGGCGACGATGCGGCCCTCGTGCACGATCACCACCGCGCGGGTGCGCCGGGACGGCGAGGGCCCGGGCTCCGCGAAGGCGTCGTCCAGCGCCGCGGTGACCGCGGCCGAGCTCGGCGGGGCCGTCGCGGGCGGCGCCGAGGGCACCGGCCAGGGTGTGGGCATCGCCACGGTCATGGTGGTCTCGAGCGGCAGGCCGCGCGCGGCCAGCTCCCGCGCTCCCACCCCGATGGCGAGCGTGCAGCCGAGGCCCTCGCGGTACACCGCGATCCGGAGTCCGAGCCCGAGCAGCCGGCTTCGCACCGTGCCCGCGCTCCGATCCACCTCGACGGTGGCGAGGCGCAGGATGCCGGGATCGTTGGCCCGGATCTCCTCGTCCAGGACCGACTGGGGCTTGCGTCCGGTGAGGAACACGCCCGAGCACACCGTCTTCGCCACGTAGCCGTTGCCCACCAGGACGATCTGGCGGGCGAGATAGATGGTCGCGCCGCCCACCACGACGAGCGCGGCAATGAGGCCGAGCCGCACCGTGCGGCGCCGGCCGGGGCGGACGGGCCCGCTCACGCGCCGGGCCGCACGTCGGACTCCGGCACGAGGCGGCGCAGGTCCACTGCCTCGTCGGCGAGCTCGTCGGGATTCGCGGGCACGCGCCGGCGAATCAGGTCCACCGCGACCTTCAGCTCGCTGTCGCCGCGCGGATCCTCGGGGTCGCCGCCGCGGTCGATGCTGGAGACCGCGGCCACCACCCCGTCCTTCATGTAGAAGGCGAGGAACTTCCGGCTTTCCGGCCGCCCGCGGAAGACCAGCCGGTCCCAGCTCCGGGCGAAGCCCACGTACTCCACCACGTGCTCGTACTGATCCGACCAGAACGAGTGCACGTAGTCGTAGGGCGCGTCGTCTCCCAGGAGGGTCCGGCCCGCAGCGCGGCCGTGCCGGTCCCCGTGATTCCAGTGCTCGACGCGGAGCCGTCCGAAGAGCGGGTGCATGTGATTGGCCACGTCACCCGCGGCGTACACGTCGGGCAGCGACGTGCGGCAATGCTCGTCCACGAGGATGCCGTTGTCCACCCCCGCGCCCGCCGCGGCGAGGAGCTCCGCGTTGGGCACCACACCGATACCGGCTACCGCGAAATCGCACTCGAGCACGCGGCCGTTCTTGGTGCGCACGCGCTCGACGCGACCCTGCCCCTCGAGGGCCGCCACCGCGTCCTCCAGCACCAGCTCCACCCCGCGGTCGCGGTGGATGTCGCGCAGTACCGCGCCGACCTCGGGGCCGAGGGCGCGCGCCAGCGGCACGCGATGTCCCTCGACCACCGCCACCTCGAGCCCGAGCTGGCGGAGGGACGCCGCCACCTCGCAGCCGATGAACCCGAACCCGATCAGCGCTGCGCGGCGCGCCCGCTTGGCCGCGTCGCGGATGCGGTCGGAGTCCTCCACGGTGCGGAGCTGATAGAGGCCGGGCAGGTCCGCGCCGGGCGCCTCGAGCCGGCGATTGCGGCTGCCGGTGGTGACGAGCAGCTTGTCGTAGCCGAGCCGCTCGCCGTCGGCGAGCGCCACGGTCTTGCGCCCGGGGTCGATGCTCGTCACCGGCACGCCCAGACGCAGCTCGATGCGCGCCCCCGCATAGTAGTCCTCGGGCTTCACGAGCTGATCGTCGAAGCGGTCCTGGCCGCGCAGATATCCTTTCGAGAGCGGGGGCCGGTTGTAGGGCAGGCGCGACTCCGCGCCCACCAGGATGATGTCGCCCTCGAAGCCGCCGTCCCGGAGGGTGGCGGCGGCGGTGGCGCCGGCCAGGGACGCCCCGATGATGACGATGCGGTCACGTTTCATAGCGGGCCCTCCCCTCGAGTCGATGGTACCCCTCACCCCAACCCTCCCCCCTCAAGGGGAGCGCGCAGGGTGCGGGGAAGGGCGGTCAGCGGAGGCGGGCGATCACGTCGAGCACGCGGAAGATCTCACCGCTCTCCCGCACCATCTGTCGATCACCCGCCTGGCCCCAGCGGAGCACGCCGTCGCGGTCCACCACGAAGGTGGAGCGGTACGCCACGTTGCGGTCGCGGTCGTGCACCCCGTACGCGGCGATGACCGTACGGTGCACGTCGGACAGGAGGGGGAACGGGTACTGCTTGGCCTTCATGTACGCCTCGTGGCAGAAGGGCGAGTCACCGCTGATCGCGAGCATGACGGCGCCGCGGCGCTCCAGCTCGGCGGCGGCCCGACCCAGGCCGGTGAGCTCGGGCGTTCAGATGTTGCCCCAGTCGTAGCAATAGAACGCGAGGACCACGTCGCGGCCCCGGTGCTCCTCCAGGCTGACGGAGCGGCCCAGCGTCGAGGGCAGCGAGAAGGCGGGGGCGGGCTGGCCCCAGCGGAGCGGCGTCATGGCGGCACGACCATCGCACCGGGCGCGCGCCACGTCAACGGGGCGATGTGCTAGCCTCGATGCAGCGTCCAAAGGAGACGACATGGCCCACCGCGGAATGACGTTCGGCATCTTCCTCGCTCCCTTCCACCGCGTCGGCGAGAATCCCACGCTCTCGATGGACCGGGACATGGAGCTGATCCAGTGGATGGATCACCTCGGCTACGACGAGGTCTGGGTCGGCGAGCACCACTCGGCGGGGTGGGAGACCATCGCCGCGCCGGAGGTCTTCATCGCGGCGGCGGCCGAACGCACGCGGCACATCATGCTGGGCTCGGGCGTGACGAGCCTGCCCTATCACCACCCGTTGATGGTGGCCAACCGCTTCGTGCAGCTCGATCACATGACGCGCGGCCGCGCCATGCTGGGCTGCGGCCCCGGCGCGCTGCCCTCGGACGCTTACATGATGGGCATCGAGCCCGTCACCCAGCGCCCCCGCATGGACGAGGCGCTCGACGCCATCATGCGCCTGCTCCGCTGCGAGGAGCCGGTGACGATGAAAACGGACTGGTTCGAGCTGCGGGAGGCGCGCCTGCACCTGGCGCCCTATACCGACCCCCACTTTCCCATCGCGGTGGCGAGCACCATCACCCCGTTCGGCGTGATGTCCGCGGCCAAGCACGGGCTGGGCGTCCTCTCCATCGGCGCGGGGCTGCCCGGCGGGCCGGAGGCGCTCGCCGGCCAGTGGAAGATCGGCGAGGAAACCGCGGCCAAGCACGGCCAGACCATGGACCGGAAGAAGTGGCGGGTGGTGGTGAACGTGCACGTGGCGGAGGAGGATGAACTGGCCCTGCGGGAGGTCGCCAAGGGCGAGCGGCGCGAGACCGTCACGTATTTCGAGGAGACGCTCGGGCGCCCGCCCGGCCGCGCCGACGATCCCCTCCGCGAGGGCGTGAAGATGGGCACCACGCTGGTGGGCTCGCCGGAGACGGTCATCCGCGGCATCGAGCGCCTGCAGGGCTATAGCGGCGGCGGCTTCGGCGGCCTCCTCTTCCGCGCCCACGAGTGGGCCAACCGCGAGCAGACGCTCCGCTCCTACGAGTTGTTCGCCCGCTACGTGATGCCGCGCTTCCAGGGCTCGCTCACCACGGTGGAGGACTCCAACCGCTGGGCCCAGTCGAACCGCCGGTCCATCTTCGGCCCCAACGTGGAAGCGGTGCGCCGCGCCTTCACCGACGCGGGCCGAGAGATCCCGGCGGAATACCGTCAGAGGACAGTGGGCGCCCGCGATATACCGGAAGAGAAGACAAATACCTAACGAGGTCTGTGCTCGGCAGGAGCAAGCGCGAGCGCGCAGGGGCGGGGGGCGGGGTTCGCGGCGAATGCGGTACTGAGCAAGCGAGCCCCGCCCCCCGTCCCTGCGCGCGGGACGTTACGCCACCGCTAGCACCGGCTCCCTAGCAGCGGCCCTTCTTCGCCTGGCCGGGCGGGCAGTGGCCGACGGACGGAGGCGCGGCGGGGACGACGCGGTAATACTTCACGGGCACGGCGATCACCGGCGCGGGGACGCGCTCCACCGCGACGAAGGTCCACGGGCCATTGTGCTTGGGCCCCACGAACCAGTTGCCCTCGTGGAACGTGTAGTACCGCCCGCCGTACACGAAGAGATTCACGTTGCCCTGGGGCGCGTAGTACACGGGTGAGTTCGGCACCACGACCACGCGCGGCGGCGTGGTCACCGCGATCACCGGCGGCGGAGGCGGGGTCACGTTGATGTTGACGCTGACCCCGGCCGTCGCGGCGGCCGGCAGCAGGGCGATCAGGGACAGGGACAGGGCGAGGACTCCATGCCGGTAAGACATTGTCATCCCTCCTTGGGTGCTCATGGAGACGATGACTTTGCAATGGGGGTGCCAGCCATAACGCCATATGGAACAACTACTTAAGCTTCTACGTGCCCCGGGCTGGTCGGTATTCCTGACGCCCTGCTGACACCCTATGGCATCTGGATCTTGCCGCCGCCGCGTAGGCCGCCGGGGCCGCCCAGGCCGGGGCCGCCGAGGCCCGGGGGCATCCGATCGGGTACCACGATGGACGAGGCGGCCTCGCGCCGTAGCTCCTGCAGTTGCCGCATCGTCCGCTCCACGCCCACCTTCGCCGCGTCCGCGAACTTCTCCGCGGCCTCGCCGAGAGTCTTGGCTTCGATCTCGAACACCACCGGCAGGGCGCCGACCGACGTCAGGATCTGCGTTTCGCCGACGTAGAGCATGGCCCGCGTGGGATCGGGGGCGCCTTCTCCCGTCACCGGCGTCATCACGCGAATGGTCCCCATGCGGCGATCGGTGTACACGTCCTCGCGATACAGCGTCGCCGGATCCATTCTCAGCTCGGACAGCTCGTCGCTCGCCATCAGGGACCTCTCTCGTTCTCGGTTGTGTGGGGGCCGGGGGCGGCCGCCGCCCGGCCTGGACCGCTGCGCTATTATAGGCCACCGTCCAAGCCCGCGGCCACGCCTCGCTATCAGCTCGAAGGAGACGCCGGATGCGCCTGCCCCTCGAAGACGTCACCGTCCTCGACCTCAGTCACGCCCTCGCCGGGCCTTTCTGCTCCACCATGCTCGCCGACTTCGGCGCGCGGGTGATCAAGGTCGAGCCCAGGGGCGCCGGCGACATCGCGCGCGCCTGGGGCACGCCACTTCCCGGGGGTGAGACCGCCTATTTCGTGAGCCTGCACCGGAACAAGCAAGGCATCGCGGTGGACCTCAAGCAGCCGGAAGGGAAGGAGCTGTTCTTCAAGATGATGGAAAAGGCCGATGTCGTGCTGGAGAACTACCGCACCGGCGCGCTCGACCGGCTGGGCCTCGGCTACCCGGAAGGGAAGAAGCGCAATCCCGCCATCATCTACTGCTCGGTGTCCGGCTTCGGGCAGGACGGACCATACCGCGACCGCGCCGCCCTCGATCTCATCCTCCAGGCCGAGAGCGGCATGATCTCGGTGACCGGCGAGGAGGGCGGGCGTGGCGTGCGCGCGGGCACGTCCATCGCCGACATGACCGCGGGGATGTACGCCGCGTTCGGCATCATGCTGGCGCTCCGGGTGAAGGAGAAGACGGGGCGCGGCCAGGCCATCGACGTCTCGATGCTGGAAGGGCAGATGTCGCTGCTGGGGACCATGATCGGCGGCTATCTCGCCGACGGGGAGATCCCCGGGCCGATGGGGACCGCCTACAAGGCGCTCCTTCCCTACCAGACGTTCCGGACCAAGAGCCGCGATCTGGCCCTCGCGGTGGGGAGCGAGAAGCTCTGGCAGATCTTCTGTCCGGCCATCGGCCGCCCCGAGCTCGCCGACGATCCGCGCTATCGCAAGAACGTCGACCGGGCCAAGAACCGCGCCACCCTGATCCCGCTGCTACAGGACGTCTTCCTCACCAAGACCTACGAGGAGTGGGAGGCCATCTTCCTGCCGAAGGGCATCCCCTTCGGCGCCATCAACAACATCGAACAGGTGGTGAACCATCCGCAGGTAAAGGCGCGCGCCGCCCTCGTCGAGATGAACCACCCCCGCGCAGGAAAGGTCAAGATGGTGGGCGCGCCGGTGCGGCTGTCCGAGACGCCCGGCTCGGTGCGCACCCCCTCGCCCATGCTGGGCGAGCACACCACCGCCGTGCTGCGCGACCTCCTCGGCATGGACGAGGCGACCCTGAACACGCTCCACGACAAGGGCGTGATCGGCGGACCTCGGTAAGCGCCGGGCGGCGAGAAGGGGCCAGCGGCGAGGCGCTGGCTAGGTGTCGCGGCGGCCGGCCGCGCCCAGGATCGCCGCGAGGGCTCTCACGTCCACCGGCTTGATGAGGTGCGCGTCGAAGCCGGCATTCTTGGCGCGGCGGACATCGTCGGGCTCCCCGTAACCGGTGACCGCCACGAGGAACACGTGGACCCCGCCCACGCTGGCGCGGATCTGGCGGGCCACCTCGTAGCCGTCGAGCCCGGGCAGCCCCACGTCGATCAGGGCGATCTCGGGGCGCACCGCCGTCACGCGGTCGAGGCCGCTCTCGCCATCGGCCGCCTCGTGCACCTCGTGGCCCCACAGCTCCAGCATGGCGTGGAGCATGGCCCGGGAGTCGGCGTTGTCCTCCACGATCAGCACGCGGCGCGGGCCGCGCTCGACGGGCGGCGTGGCCGCAGGCTTCCGCTGCTCGAGCGGCACCGCGATGCCGGGCAGGCGCACGGTGAACGTGCTCCCGCGTCCCGGGCCCTCGCTCGCGGCGTCGACGGTGCCCCCGTGGAGCTCCGCGATGCGGCGGGCGAGCGTGAGCCCGATGCCCAGGCCGCCGCCCGGGCCCCGCCCCGTGTGATCGCCCCGCACGAAGAGATCGAATACGCGCTCGAGGAAGGCGGGGGGAATCCCATCGCCGGTGTCGCGGACGGACAGGCGCGCGCTGTCCCCGTCGGCCGCCACCACCACCTCGATGCGGCCGCCCTCGGGCGTGTACTTCAGCGCGTTCTCCAGCAGGTTGCGGATGATCTGGTTCAACCGAGCGGGATCCCCGTAGAGCCACGCGGGCTCGGCGGTGAGCGACACCTGATGGCGCGTGAAGCGGCCGCCCGCGCGCAGCGCTTCCAGCGTCTCCCGCGCCAGCTCGCCCAGCTCGGTGGGGCGACGGTCGAGCAGCATCTTGCCGGTGGTCATGCGCGCGAGATCGAGCAGCTCCTCCACCACGATCACGAGCTGCCCTACCTGCCGCCCGATCACTCCGTGGGCACGCTTCATCGCCCCCACGTCGTTGCCGGACACCTCGACGAGCCCCAGCGCGGCCCGGATGGCGGACAGCGGATTGCGCAGCTCATGTCCCAGCATGGCGAGGAAGCTGTCCTTGGCGCGGTTGGCCACCTCCGCCTCCGCCCGCGCCGTCCGCTCCTTCCGGAGGGCCTCGTCGCGCTCCGCCGCCCGCCGCTCGAGCAGCGCGGAGGCCTCGGCGAGCGCCCCCGCGACCTCGTCGACCTCGCGCACCCCCGACCGGCGCGGCGCGGGGACGCGCGTGTCCGCCCGGGCGAGGGCGGCGCCGACCTCGGCGAGCGCGCCGACGGGCTCCGCGATGCGCCGGCCGAAGAGCACCGCGAGCGCCAGGGCCAGGATCGCCGCCGCCATGCCTCCCGCCCCCACCGCGATGAGCGAATCTCGGATGGGCGCCTCCACGGATTCGCTGGGCACGCCGATGGCCATGGTCCAGCCCGAGAGGGCCGAGCGGCTGTGCGCGCTGTAGAACCGCTGCCCCTCCAGCCCCTGGCTGAGATACGCGCCGACCGGCATCTCCTTCACCCGCTGGGACAGGACGGGCGCGGGCATGCGGCCCACCCAGCGCGCATTGTTCAGGGTGCGCGCGATGATGATGCCGTTCTGGTCGAGCAGGGTGAGCGTGGCGTCGGTCGAGACGGGATAGAGGGCCATGAAGCGCAGCCACTCCACCTGGTCGACCTCGGCGACGAGAGCGTAGCGGGTTTCGCCGCCGCGGGACACCGGCACCGCGAAGCTGGTCGTGTACCCGCCGTGCGCGCCGGGCGCGCGCACCAGCGACGAGATGACGGGGTGCGCGGCCCGCAGCACCGCCTGCACTGTGGGGTCGGCGGCGAGATTGGCGCTCCGGCCGTCGGCGGCGGCGCGCGTGTCGATGAGCCGGCGCCCTTCGGCGTCCACGAGGATCACCGCCGACCAGAACCGCTGCGCAGCCATGACGTCGCGCGCCTCGTCGAGGAACTCGCGGAGGGCGCCGGAGTCGAGGCGCCGCGAGTCCGCCATCGCGCGCAACCCCGACAGGACCGCCTGCTGCCGGAGATCGAGGGCGATGGACAGCGCCCGCACGCGCTCGATGTGGCTCTGCTCGACGGCGGCGCGCTGCTGCTGCCAGAACACCCGAGCCATGGCGCCGGAGAAGACGAGGACGGGGAGGACGGTGACGGTGACGAGGAGCAGCAGGTGTGCGCGTATCCGCACGGGATCGAGGATAGCACGCAGGTCCGTCCAGGCCGCGAGTTGACAGAGGTCGGACGGGAGGGATAATCGGCCCCACCCGTTCGATCGACCCGATCCCGGATCCGCTCAAGGAGGCGCTCATGAGGCTCTCCCGCGTGCTCGCACCGGCCCTGATCGCGACCGCCCTGCTCGTCCTGCCGCCGCTCGGCCCACCCCGGGCCACCGCCGCGCCGGAGGGCACACTCACCTGGGGCGTGCACGTGACGCTGGCCCCCACCTGGTTCGACCCGGCGGAAACGCCGGGGATGATCACCCCTTTCATGGTGCTCTACGCCATTCACGACGCGATGGTGAAGCCCATGCCGGGCCAGCCGCAGGCAGGGAGCCTGGCGGAGTCGTGGACGGTGTCCAAGGACGGGCTGGCCTACGAGTTCGTCCTGCGCCGGAACGCGCGCTTCCACGACGGCTCGCCCGTCACCGCCGAGGACGTGAAGTACTCCTTCGAGCGGTACCGGGGTGCCGGGGCCAAGAGCTTCAAGGAGCGGGTGGTGGCGGTGGAGACGCCCGACCCGACGCGCGTGCGCTTCCGCCTCAAGCAGCCCTGGCCGGATTTCCTCACCTTCTACGCGAGCGCCAGCGGCGCGGGCTGGGTCGTGCCGAAGCACTACGTCGAGAAGGTGGGCGAGGAGGCCTTCAAGAAGGCGCCCATCGGCGCCGGGCCCTACAAGTTCGTGTCCTTCACGCCGGGCGTGGAGCTGGTGATGGAGGCCTTCGAGGGCTACTGGCGCAAGACCCCCAGCGTCAAGCGCCTGGTCTTTCGCGTGATTCCCGACGAGGCCACGCGCCTGGCCGCCCTCAAGCGCGGCGAGGTGGACCTCGTCTACTCCGTGCGCGGCGAGCTCGCCGAGGAGCTGCAGCGCTCGCCCGGCCTCGCCCTCAAACCCGCCGTCATCCAGGCCACGTTCTGGCTCTACTTCCCCGAGCAGTGGGACCCCAAGTCACCCTGGCACGATCAGCGGGTGCGCCAGGCGGCGAGCGTGGCCATCGACCGCAAGTCGATCAACCAGGCGATCACGCTGGGGCACTCGAAGCTCACCAACAGCATCATCCCCAGCTCCTTCGAGTTCTTCTGGCCGGCGCCCGCCCCCCAGCACTCGCTCGCGCAGGCCAAGGACCTTCTCGCCGCGGCGGGCCATCCGGCCGGCTTCGACGCCGGCGACCTCGTCTGCGACAGCTCGTACTCCAACCTGGCCGAGGCGGTGATCAACAATCTGCGGGCGGTGGGCATCCGCGCCCGCCTGCGCCCGCTGGAGCGCGCGGCCTTCTTCAGCGCGTACTCCGACAAGAAGTTCCGCACCGGGCTGGTCCAGGCGGCGAGCGGCGCGTTCGGCAACGCGGCGACGCGCATGGAGTCGTTCGTGGTCACCGGCGGGGCCTACGTGTACGGGACCTATTCCGATCTCGACGGGCTCTTCCAGGAGCAGGCGACCGAGCTCGACCGCAAGCGCCGGGAGGGCATCCTCCACAAGATGCAGCAGATCCTCACCGAGCGGGTGGTCTACGCCCCGATCTGGGAGCTGGCCTTCCTGAACGGGGTGGGCCCACGCGTGGGCGAGTCGGGGCTCGGCCTCATCGCCGGGCACGCCTACTCCGCGCCCTACGAGGACGTGACGCTGAAGGGAAAGTAGCGCGCGGCCCTCTCCCCGGGGCGGGCGGGGCGCGGCCCTCGGCGGCGGAATGCTTCACTGAGCACGCGAGGGCTGCGCCCCGCCCGCCCCGGGGAGAGGGTCAGGACGCGACGCGCGGGGCCCCGGGCTCGATCGCCAGGTGGACGGGATTGAGCCCGGGAATCTCCCCCGCGAGCGCGCGGATCGCGTCCTCCGCCTGCTCGATGGGGAAGGATCGCGTGTGCAGGCGCTCGAAGGGGTAGCGCCGGGCCCCGATGATGTCGACGGCCCGAAACGTCTCCGCCACCGGCATGCTGAGCACGCCGCGAATGCTCAGCTCCTTGTAGATCACGTCGTCGGCGAGCAGCCCCTGCGTGGGCCGCCCGCCCTTGAGCCCCGCCACCACGATGCGACCCCGGCGGACCGCGATCGCCACCGCGTGGGTGAGCGACTGAGGCGCGTACGGCGTGGTGTCGACCACCACTTCGGCGCCGCCGCCGGTGGCCTCGCGCGCCTGGGCGACGACATCACCGCCCTCGACGTTCAACGCCGCGTCGGCGCCGAGCTCGCGGGCGAGCGCCAGCTTGGCGGCGTCGCGCGCCAGCCCGGTGATGACGACCGTGCGGGCGCCGGCTTCCCTCGCCGCGATCACGGAGCAGAGACCCCGCTGCCCCGCACCGAGAATCACGACGCGGTCGCCCGGCCCCGTGGCCGGCACCGCGGCCGCCCACGAGAGCCCGGCGGCGAGCGGATTGAACATCACCGCGACGGCGGGGGGCAGATCGGGATCGGCCTTCTTCAGGACGGAGAGCGGGCCGAGATACATGTGCTCGGCATAGCCGCCCCAGAGATACGGCGCGCGCTCCACGTCGGTGTAGCCATAGGTGCCGCCCCGCGTCCGGCACGCCGCCGGCTCCCAGCGCGTGCACGCCTCGCAGCGCCCGCAGCCGTAGCCCGAGCGCACCGCGACGCGATCGCCCACGGTGACGCCCCAGCGCTTGGCCGCGGCGGGGCCGACCTCCTCGATGCGTCCCAGCGGCTCGTGGCCGGGGATGACGGGGAATTGCTTGTAGTCCTCGGTATCCGGCAGATGCCCTTCGTACTGCTCGTAGTCGCTGCCGCAGATGCCGCAGGCCTCGATGCGCAGGAGCGCATCGTCGTCGCCCACCGTCGGCCGCGGGAACTCACGCAGCTCCAGCGTCCGCGGCTTCACCAGCACGGCGGCGCGAACCGATCGGCCGGCCATGGCTAGCAGCAGCCGCCGCGGATGGGGCCCGCCGGCAGCACCCGGTCCGGCTCCCACCCCCAGGGCCGCGGGCCCCAGTCGGGCTGGAACACGCGGCCGCGCTTCACGGTGACGAAGGGCACGAACGCCTGGGTGACGCGCAAGCTCGCCCCCACCACGTCCTTCACGATCCAGTCGCCCTCGCGGAGGTCCAGCACCGTGATGTCGGCCTGGCGTCCCACCGCGAGGCTGCCCAGCCGGCCCTCCACGCCCACCGCCCTGGCGGGGTTCGCGGTGGACATGGTCACCACCTGGGGCAGGGTAAAGCCCAGCCCGAGGAAGCGCGTCATGATCTCCACCATGCTGTGCACGGTGTGGAGGCGGCCGGGCACCGTGAGGTCGGTGCTGATGCAGTGCGGGAGCAGGCCCTGGTCGATGCAGCGCCGTCCCACGTCGAAGGAAAAGTTCATCCGCCCGTGCGCGGTGTCGAGCCATACCCCACGCGCGGCGGCCTCGCGCGCCTCGGGCACGAGCTTGCCGTTGCCGTCGAGCACGCCGCCGGGGTTCGCGGTGAAGTAGTGGGTGAGGATGTCACCCTTGTCGAGCAGGGGCAGGAGCTGATGGATCACCTTGGGGTCGTAGCGCTTCTCGGTGTCGCCGATGTGGACCATGAGCCGCGTCCCGCTCTCCCGCGCGGCGCGCTTGGCCAGCCGCGGCATCTCCATGCCCATGATCTCGAGCGCAGGCGACACCATGCGCGCCTTGATGCCCTGGATCAGACCCTTCCACTGGTCCAGCGTCTTCAGCGTGTCGTCGAGATTTACGCTCGACTCGGCGATGATGTCGGGGAGGGTGGCGAGACCGGTCTGGCAGATGTGCAGGAACGGGATCACCTCGGTGTGGCAGTGCGGCAGGATGTGCTTCGGGAACGCGGCGAAGGTGGCCGCACCCGCGCTGCCAGCGTCCACGATGGTGGTGACGCCGGAAAGGACGCCGCCCAGGTCGGGATTCACCCCGGTGCGGCTCACGCCCTCGAACACGTGGGCGTGCAGATCGATCAATCCCGGCGTGACGATCTTGCCGCCCACCTCGATCACGCGCGCGGCCTCCGCCTCGGGAATCCCCGCGGCGATGCGCGCGATCTTGCCGTCCTGCACGGCGACGTCGAGGGGGCCGTCGAGGTTCGTGGAGGGGTCGACGACACGGCCCCCCTTGAGCACGAGATCGTACATGGGACCTCCCGGGAGCGAGTGAGCGGCGACGGCGGAGGTGACGATAGCATGAAACGCGCGCCGCGCTACGTGAGTCCCCCGTCGACCGCGAGCACTTGCCCGGTGATGTAGCTGGCCGCGTCGGAGGCGAGGAAGGCGACCGCTTCCGCCACCTCCTCCGGCGTCCCCGACCGTCCGAACGCGGTGAGGCGGATGAGCCCGTCAGCGACGTCGGGCGGCAGGGTCCGCGTGAGATCGGTGGGGATGAGACCCGGGGCCACCGCGTTCACCGCGATGTTGCGGGCGCCGTACTCCTTGGCCATCGCCTTGGTGAAGCCGATGATCCCCGCCTTGGCCGCGGAGTAGTTGGTCTGCCCCGCGATCCCGATCATCCCGGCCATCGACGTCATGTTCACGATGCGCCCGTACCGCTGGGTGAGCATCTGTCGGACCGCCGCCTTGCTGCAGTTGAAGACGCTCTTGAGGTTCTGCTGGACGATGAGGTCGAAGTCCTCCTCCTTCATGGTGGCGAGGAGGGCGTCGCGGGTGGTGCCGGCATTGTTGACGAGGATGTCCAGGCGCCCGAACGCGGAGATGGCCGCCGCCACCACCTGCGCGGCGACGGCGTACTGGCTCACGTCCCCCCGGACGGCGATGGCGTCGCCGCCCCCCGACTTGATCCGCGCGACCACGTCGTCGGCCTCGCTCGCGGTACTGCGATAGTTCACCGCCACCCGCGCGCCGAGGGCGCCCAGCCGGAGCGCGCACGCCCGGCCGATGCCGCGCGACGCGCCCGTGATCAGCGCGACCTTTCCCCCGAAGTTCATCGTGATCCCGCTCCTCGTCGCCCCGCCCGCCCGTGCGATGCTGGTATAGTATCGCCGGTCAAGAGCCCGTCATGACTGACCCGTCCCTCGCCCCGTCCGCGACCGCGCCGACCCTCGCGGAGGTCGGCACGGAGGCGAGCGCCCCGCCACGCTGGTACGCGCATGCC
Organism: Candidatus Methylomirabilota bacterium; assembly: GCA_035281625.1. Lineage (GTDB taxonomy): Bacteria > Methylomirabilota > Methylomirabilia > Rokubacteriales > CSP1-6 > DASRWT01. The sequence continues at coordinate 13,936 of DATEDO010000069.1, read as the reverse complement.
TACAATCGTGCCGGCCTCTATCGCCTCGCCGCCTCCATGGGCTGGCTGCCTCGCCCGTCCCGGCTGGCCCTGGCGCGCGCGCTGGGGCGGGCGGCGCCCCGCCTGTTCCCGGCGGAGCGCGCGGTGATCCGCTCCACCCTCGAGGTGATGACGGGCGCGACGGGGACGCGGCTCGACGAGCTCGCCGCCGGCGTCTTCCGCGACTTCGCCATGTGCTTCAGCGACCTCGTCACGACCAATCGCCAGCCGTCCACCCGGCTCACCGCGCACGTGAGCCAGGCCCGGGGCACCGAGCGGCTGACCGAGCTCGCGGGGGGCATGATCTCGCTGACCGCGCACGTCGGCAACTGGGAGCTGGCGGGGCGCCTGCTCGCCCACCGCTCCGCCCGGGCCACCCACGTGGTGGTGGCCGAGGAAGAGGTGCGGGCCCTCGAGCGCTGGGTGCGCCGGGACGGCGACGGGGTCCGCTTCGTCGCCCGAAGCACACCCACCGTCTCGCTCCAGCTCGTGGCCGCGCTCCGGCGCGGCGAGGTGGTCGCCGTCCAGGGAGACCGCGCCCTGGGCACGCGGGGAGACACCCTGGTCCCGTTCTTCGGGCGCCCCGCGCCGTTTCCACGCGGCCCCTTCGTCCTCGCCCGCGCGCTGCGGGTGCCCCTCGTCCCCGCCTTCTGCATGCTCGGTCCCGACGACCGCTACACCGTGACCATGCCCGAGCCCCTCACCGTCGACCGGGGCGGCGAGGACGATGCGCTGCGGACATGGGTGGCGCTGCTCGAGGACGCGGTCCGCCGGCATCCGACCCAGTGGTTCAACTTCTTCGACATCTGGAACCCCCTCGGCGCCTAGGGAAGCGCTCGTGGACCACGACGAGATCCTCGCCGCGATCAAGGCCCTCCTGGTGGAGCGGCTCCGGTTCGACGCCGCGCGGGCGGCCGGGGTGACCCTCGAGACCACGCTGCCCAAGGGAATCGAGGGCTCGCTGGGCCTCGACTCGCTGGACTTCATCGAGCTGGCCATGGGCATCGAGGAGCGCTGCGGCGTCGTCGTCGACGATCAGGAGGATCTCGCGCCGCACTTCAAGTCGGTGGGCACCCTCGCGGACTTCATCGCCGCGCGGCAGGCGGGGCGCTCGTGACGATCAGCCACGCCGCGCTCGCCGAGTGCGCCGGGTTCGCCGTCGGGCTGCAGGCCGCGCTGCCTCCGGCCATGCGCTCGCTCTTCGACGGCATGTTCCTCCGCTCGTGGGATCTCTACGACGAGTTCGTGTACCGGCTGGCGCTCCGCGTCTTCCTGGACGCCGGGCTCGACGAGACGGTGCGCGAGCCCGCGACCACCGCGGAGATCGTGGCGCGCGCCGGCTTCGAGGAGGGACGCGCGCGCATCCCCCTCGACTGGATCCTCCATCAGCTCGCCTCGCGGAAGGTCCTCGAGGCGCGGGGCGACCGGTGGGCACGAGGACCCGAGCCCATGGTCGCCCTCGACCCCGAGCCCATCCGTGCGGAGCAGACCGAGCTCGACGCCACCTGGCTCCCCGCCTACGTCCTCGCGGAAACGGTGGCGCGCGACTACGGGCGCTTCCTCCGCGGCGAGATCAGCGGCGAGGACATCTTGTTCTCCCCCGCGCGCTTCCGGATGTGGATCGAGTACTTCTCGAACGCCAACGGCCTCTACGCGGTGAACAACCGCGTCGGCGCGATCGCGGTGGAGGAGTGGCTGCCCCGCCCGGACGCGGTCGTCCTCGAGCTGGGCGGCGGGCTCGCGAGCGCGGCCTGCGCGGTGCTGGAGCGGCTGGAGCGAACGGACAAGCTCGGCCGGCTCGGCGAGTACCGCTTCACCGAGCTGGTCCCCGCTTTCCTGCGCCGCGGGCAGCAGACGCTTCAGGCGCGCTTCCCGGGCCTCGGCGCGCTGCGGTTCGGGGCCCTCGACATGAACCGGGCCTTCGAGGCGCAGGGCGTGGCCCCCGGCAGCGTCTCCGTCGTCTACGCCGTCAACACGCTCCACGTGGCCAGTGACCTCGCCTTCACGCTCAACGAGATCGCGCGCGCGCTCGAGCCGGGCGGCCGTCTCATCGCGTCCGAATGCGTGCGCATGCTGCCCGGTCAGGCGCTGAACGCCGAGTTCATCTTCAACCTGATGGGGACGTTCCGGTCCCGGCGGCCCGACACGCCGGGACAGCCGCCCGCCGGCTTCCTGCTCCCGGCCGAGTGGACGGCCGTCCTCGCCGCCGCCGGGTTCGGCAACATCCGCTTCCTCCCCGACGTGACCACGTTCAGCACGCGCTTCCCGCGCTTTCACGTGGCCGCCATCGGGGCCCAGCGCCCCTAGCGCGGCTCGCCGCCAAAAAGCTTCACGCGTCCCGGCCGGCCTGCGACCATGGGCCGTGCGACTCTTCGACCGGAAGTTCGGCCCCGGCTTCCTCACCCGGGTGCCCACCGCGCCCGGCGTCTACCAGCTCTTCGACGACGCGGGCGTCCTGCTCTATGTAGGCAAGGCGGGTAACCTCAGGCGGCGCCTCGGCCAGTACCGGGCGACGACGAGGCGCAAGCCGGACCGCAAGCGGCGCGTGCTCGTGCGGGCGGCCGCGCGCATCACCTGGGAGGTGTGCGAGTCGCCCCTCGCCGCCGCCCTCACCGAGATCCGGCTCATCCAGTCGCTCCGCCCGCGGCGCAACGTGGCGAGCGCGTTCTCGTTCCTCTACCCGTTCCTGGGCCTGCACGAGGATGGCCCGGAGACCTACTTCTGCCTCACCACCGCGCCCGCCGCCTTCCCCGCCTTCGCATTTCACGGCGCGTATCGCTCGCTCCCGGTCACGCGGGAGGCGGTGCATGCCCTCGGGCGGCTCTTGCGGTTCGTGGGACATCCCGTGCCCGCGCATCGCTGCCGGCGCTTCGGGGCCGCTCGCCACGCGCGCATCCTGGGCTTCCGGCGCCTCCCACCCGGCGCCGCCGCGGGCTGGCATGCCTTGCTCCGCGGCGATTCGCGCGAGGCCCTGGAGAGCCTTTCCGTGGCGCTCCTGGAGCATCCCGCGGCGACGGCGCGCCGCGCCGAGATCCAGGAGGATCTCCACGCGGTGGCCCTCTTCTTCGACGTGGAGGCGGGCCCGCTCGCCCGCGCGCGGGCGGCCACGGGCTATGCGGCGTATCCGGTGCCACAGGCCGAGCGAGACCTGCTGTTCACCGAGGTCCGCGAGGGGGCGGCGGCGCGGGGGCGGAGCGCCGACTAGCCGATCACGTAGCGGAGGGCGGGGCCTTCCTCGCTCAGCAGCGAGTGACCTGCACGTGATACGCGTGCGAGGGCGGGGGCGGGGGCGCGACCCAGGGCCGCGCATAGGTGAAGCGGAGCGTCGCCGTGCCGGACCGGCGCGCCTGGAACACGAAGACGTCGCGCTCCGGAGCCCCCGGCGCGGCGCCGGGCGCGCGCTCGAGGCGGCGCTCGACGAGGGCGACGGTGTCGGTGTCGGCCCCCGCCACGCTCCAACCGTAGCCGGTGCCTCCCTGCTTCTCGAGGGCGACCGTGAAGGTGGCGCCCTCGGACACCGTCAGGTCCCGATCACCCGCGCCGCCCGCCCCGGGCCCGGTGGTGGCGCAGCCCGCCGCCAGGAGGCACACACCCAGCAGGGCGAGGTACACTCGCGTCGGCCGGCCACCGCCCGATCGCCACCACATGGTCGTCGGCCCGACGATAGCATGAGCGAGTCGCGCCCGGTTGTGCTGTCCAAGTCCCGCGTCCTGGCGGGACATCTTTGCCCCAAGCGGCTGTATCTGCAGGTGCACGCGCCCGAGCTCGCCGCCGCGCCCGACATGACGCGGCGGTACCGCTTCGAGCAGGGGCACGAGGTGGGCCGCGTCGCGCAGCGCGCCTTCCCCGGCGGGGTGGCCGCCTCCACGGGACGCGACCGGCTGGACGACGCGCTCGCGCGGACGGCCGCGCTCGTCCGGGATCCCGCCGTCCCCGCCATCTTCGAGGCCACCTTCCGCCACGACGACGTGCTCGCCCGCGTGGACGTGCTGGCCCGCGTGGACGGCGCGCGCTGGCGGCTCGTCGAGGTGAAGTCCACCACCGGAGTGAAGGCGCACCATCCCATCGACGTGGCGATACAGCGGCACGTGGTCGAGGGGTGCGGGGTCGCGGTGGACGGGACCGACCTCATGCACCTCAATTCCGACTACGTGTACCCGGGGGGCGAGCCGGACGCCCGGGCGCTGTTCGCCCGGCGGGACATCGGCGAGGAGGTGGGAGCGCTCGGCGGCGTAATCCCCGCCCTCTGCGCCGAGCTCCGCCGCATGCTCGCCGGCGCGGGGCCACCGGACGTGCCGACGGGGAGGCAGTGCAAGAAGCCGTGGGTCTGTGACTTCTTCGACCACTGCAATCGCCCTGACGTCTCGCCGCGCTTCGTCCCCGGCCTCGCCGGAGCGGTGCTCGGACCCGAGCTGCCCGAGGCGCTGATGCGCCTGGCCTATCCGCTTTACAGCATGGACTTCGAGACGCTGGGCCCGCCGATCCCACGCTTCCCCGGGATGCGGCCCTATCAGGCCATTCCCTTTCAGTGGTCGGTGGACGTGGTGCGGCGGCCGGGGGCCACGCCCGAGCATCGGGAATTCCTCGCGTTGCACGAAGCCGACCCGCGCCGGGCCTTTCTCCAGTCGCTCGCCGAGGCCGTGGGCGACGACGGGCCCATCGTCGTGTACAGCCACTACGAGAGCACGAAGCTCGCCGAGCTCGCCGCCGCCCTGCCCGATCTGGCCTCGATCGCCGAGGGCATCCGCGCGCGCCTGTGGGACTTCCTGCCGGTGATGCGCCGGCATGTGGCGCATCCCGCCTTCGGCGGCTCCTTCTCGCTGAAAAAGGTGCTCCCGGCGCTGGCCCCCGACCTCGGCTACGAGGACCTGGAGATCAGCGACGGGAGCCTGGCCGGCATCTTCTGGGAACGCCTGGTGCGCGAGAAGCCGATGAGTAAGGAGGCGGTCCGCCTCGAGGAGGCCCTGCGCGCCTATTGCCGACGGGACACGGAGGGCCTCCTCACGATCGTGCGCGCGCTCGCGCGCTAGTCGGCCGGCCGCGACTTCTCCGACGACTTCTTCATCCGCTTCCGCGAGCTCTTGGCCCGCTCCGCCGCGGCGGCGCTCTTCACGTCCTTCCTTTCCTCGGGAGGCGGAAGCACCGCCGGCATCCCCAGCGAGTCCACCCACAGCTCGCGCGCCCAGCCCTGGGTGTGATAGAGGTGCTCGTCCTCCTGCTCCTCCACCTTCTTGTGGGCGTCCTTGAGAGCTTTGGCCTCGTCACCCTTCATCTTCTGGCCGAGCAGCCCGATCAGCTCCCAGTCCAGGTGGTCCTTGGTCTCGGCCAGCACCACGCACTCGGTGGCCACGATCTGCGCGGCCCCGGGCACGCCTGACTCGAGCGCCATCTCCATCGCTCGCACCAGGGATTCGCCGAGATGGCGGCACACGCCACGACCGGGCGTCTCCGTCTCGGGATCGAGCTCGAACGCCTCCATCAGCTCGCGCACGATGTTCACGTGCTCGCGTGTCTGCTCGAGATACTCCTCCCACTCCTCGCGGAGCTCGTCGTTCTCCGCGCACTTCAGCGCCGTCTCGTAGACCTTCACCCCGCCCTGCTCGACCTCGTACGCCTGATACAGTAGCTCGGCCACCTGCTCGTTGCGCATGCCTGTCCTCCTGCGGCGCGGAGCGCCGGATATGGGGTCTTCTCCCCCGCGGAGCAAGGCCCGTGCCGCGCGGCGACCACCGGGCACGGCCCTTGCTCCGTCGAGGTTAGACCGCGAATTCTCCGCGGAGGCCCGATGACCGCGAGGCGAGAGCGTCAAAGCGATGGAGTAACAACTACCGTCACGGGGAGAGGGGGCGCCCTGCCGCGCAACATCGAGAAGATCGCCGACCTCGAGGTCGAGCAGCTCAGCCGGCGCACACTCTCGGAACGCATCGGTGATCGGCTGGTCGCGCTCGCCGGGACGGGCGCGTTCGCCGCGCTGCACGTGGTGTGGTTCGCCGTCTGGATCGTGATCAACCTCGGCATGGCGCCGGGGGTGGCGGTGTTCGACCCCTATCCGTTCAGCCTTCTCACCATGGTGGTGTCGCTCGAGGCGATCTTCGTCACCATCGGCGTGCTCATCAGCCAGAATCGGATGGCCCGGCAGGCCGACCGCCGCGCTCACCTGGATCTCCAGATCAATCTCCTCGCCGAGCAGGAGTCGACGGCGACGCTCCGGCTCCTGGGCCGGATCGCCGAGCGGCTGGGCCTCGAGCCCGAGCAGGCCGTGAAGAAGGAGCAGGCCACGCTGGAGGCCGAGACCGACATCAAGGCGCTCGTCAAGGAGCTCGACAAGAAGCTGCCCTGAGGACTGTTGTATCCTCCCGGCATGCGATGGCGCCGGGTCGCGCTCGCGACCGCCGTGGGCTTCGCTTACGTCCTCGCCGGCAAGGTCGGGCTCGACTTCGCCTTCCTGCACGCGAGCGCGACGCCGGTCTGGCCACCCGCGGGCATCGCCCTCGCCGCCCTGCTGCTGCTGGGGCCTGGCCTCTGGCCGGTGGTGTTCGCCGGCGCCTTCGTCCTGAACCTGAGCGTCTCGGGCGCCATTTTCACCTCGCTCGCCATCGCGGGGGGCAACACGCTGGAAGCGCTCGCGGGCGCGTGGCTGGTTACCCGCTTCGCCGGCGGGGTGGGTGCCCTCGACCGCCCGCGCGACATCCTGCGCTTCGTGGCGCTCGCCGGCATGATGAGCACGGCGATCAGCGCGACCGTGGGAGTGAGCGCCCTGGTGCTCGCCGGCCAGGCCGCTCCATCCGATGCCCGCTCCATCTGGCTCACTTGGTGGCTGGGCGACCTCGCCGGTGACCTGATCGTCGCGCCGCTCGTGCTCCTGTGGAGCCGCCGGCCCGGATTGGGCTCTCTGCGCGCGCGGTGGCAGGAGGCGGTGCTGCTCGTCCTCGCCACCGTCACGGTGGGTCTGCTCGTCTTCGGGAGCATGCTCCCCGCGGCGCTGCACAACCGGCCCATCGCGTTCCTGTGCATCCCCGTCCTGCTCTGGACCGCGTTCCGATTCGGCCAGCGGGAGGCGGTCACGGTGATCGCGCTCCTGAGTGGCTTCGCGGTGACGGGCACGGTGCGCGGCGACGGTCCCTTTGCCGTCGGGGCCCCCAACACGTCCCTCCTGCTGCTCCAGACCTTCATGGCCACCATGGCGGCCACCATGCTCCCGGTGGGCGCCGGCGTCCTCGAGCGGCGGCGCGCCGAGCGGAGCATCCGCGAGGCGGAGGAAGGGCTGCGCCTCGCCGTGGAGGCGGGCCAGATGGGCACCTGGGAATGGATCATCGACTCGGGCCGGGTCGTGTGGTCCCCCGCGCTGGAAGCTCTCCACGGGCTCGCCCCGGGCGAGTTCGCGGGGACGTTCGACGCCTTTCGGGCCGACATTCACGCCGAGGACCGCGCGCGCGTGGAGCAGACCATCGCCCGCTCGCTCGAGACGGGCACCCACCGCCTCGAATACCGCATCGTGCGGCCCGACGGAAGCGTCCGCTGGCTGGAGGCGCGGGGCGAAGTGTCCCGCGATGCCGACGGCCGTCCCGTCCGGCTGCGCGGCGTCTGCATGGACGTGACCGCGCGCAAGGACGCCGAGAGCGAGCGGGAGCGCCTGCTCGAGCAGGAACGGCGGGCACGCGCGCGGGCGGAGGACGTGGAGCGCCGGCTGGGCTTCGTGGGCGAGATCGCCCGCTCCATCACCGCCTCCCTCGACATCGACACCGTGCTCCAACGCATCGCCGACGGCGCCCAGGCGCTATGCCGCAGCGACACCGCGGTGATCTTCCTCCGCAGCGGCGAATTCATGTTGCCGCGCTATCGAGTAGGTCCATGGCCTTCCAACTATCCGGCGTTCCGCGTCCGGGTCGGCGAGGGCCTCGGCGGCCTCGTCATGCGGACGGGCCGGCCCGCGCGAAGCACCGAGTATGGCGCCGACCCGCGCGTGTCGCCCGAGTACCGGGCGATGGTGCGCGACACCGGCACGGTGGCCCTCATGGTGGTGCCCATCATCGTCCGCGCCGAGGTGGCGGGCCTCCTCTACATCAGCAACCGCAAGCCCCACGCGTTCACCGACGAGGACGAGGCGGTGTGCACGCGCCTCGCCGAGCAGGCCGCGGTGGCCATCCAGAACGCGGAGCTGTTCGCGCATCAGCAGGTGGCCCGGGCGGAGGCCGAAGCGGCCAGCCGCGCCAAGGACCAGTTCCTCGCCATGCTCGGCCACGAGCTGCGCAACCCGCTCGGCGCCATCAGCAACGCCGCCCACGTCCTGGGCCTCGCCGGCGACACCGGCCCCCTCGTGGCGCGCGCCCAGGCCATCATCAGCCGGCAGGCCCGGCAGCTCGGCCGCGTGGTGGACGACCTCCTCGATGTCTCCCGCGTCACCAGCGGCAAGATCACGCTGGAGCGCCGGCCGCTGGACCTTGCCGAGCTCGTGCGCCATGCCGTCGCGCTGGTGACCGCCCTGGAGCGCGCGCGGCAGCACACCGTGGAGGTGGACGCGGAGCCGGTGTGGGTGGACGCCGACGCCGCCCGCCTCGAGCAGGTGGTGGTGAACCTCCTCGAGAACGCGGTCAAGTACACGGCGCCCGACGGCCGGATCCACGTGCGCGTCACCCGCATCAACGGCGACGCCGCCGTGATCGTCCGGGACACCGGCATCGGCATTCCCGCCGCGCTGCTGCCGCGCATCTTCGATCTGTTCATGCAGGGCGACCACTCGCTCGAGCGCAGCAAGGGTGGGCTCGGGATCGGCCTCACCCTGGTCCGCCGCCTCGTGGAGCTCCACGGCGGCATGGTCGCGGCGGCGAGTGAGGGGGAGGGCAAGGGCTCCACGTTCACCGTGCGCCTGCCCGCGATCCCCACGCCCGCCCCCCCGCGCGCCGCCGGCGCCGCGGCCGGCGCCACGACCCCCCGCCGTGTGCTCGTGGTGGAGGACAACGAGGACTCCCGGCTCTCGCTGCGCGAGCTGATCCGCCGGCTCGGTCACGACGTCCACGAGGCGGCCGACGGCGTCGCCGGTGTGGAGTCCGCGGTGAGGCTCGCGCCCGACCTGGCGCTCATCGACATCGGGCTGCCCGGCATCGACGGCTACGAGGTCGCGCGCCGCCTCCGCGAGCATCCGGTGGGCCGCCGGCTGCGCCTGGTCGCCCTGACCGGCTACGGCCTCCCCGAGGACCGGGAGCGGGCGATGGCGGCGGGCTTCGACCTCCACCTCGTCAAGCCGGTGGACCCCCAGGCCCTGGCCACCCTGCTGGCCGCCGAGGAGCGCGGCTAGCGCGTCTGCATCTCGCAGTAGGTCCCCTTCCAGTACCCCCCTTGCTTCTTGCAGCGTTCCTCATCTGACAGTCCCGCGCATCCCGCCAGCGCGACCATCACGAGCGCGAGCCCGGCGATCCAGTGTCCGTGGCGCATGACACTCTCCTCGCCATCATGGTGGCACACGCATTGCCTCTTTTCCGGGAAGACCCGCCGGATGGGGCGTCGGGAGGCCTTTTCATGTGTAATCGATTCCTCGGCCACGTAAGACTGACATGGCGCTAGATTCCACCCCAAGCGACAGCGGTAGCCTTTCGTTCCCCGACCCTCCTATTGGCCGGATCGCCCGACGGCTCTGCATCGTCGCCCGAAACCATCCTCTATTGTTCGGGTATCTCACCACGCTCTTCCGGGACCGGCCGGCCGGGGCCGAGCGCATCGACATCGTCATCGACCGGCGACATGAGCCAGAACAAAAGGCTCCCGAAATGGAGCGCCGGCGGCCGTCCGCCAGAATCGACGACGAGCTGCGGAAGCGGGGTTTCGCGTTCGTGGTCCAGCCGGGCGAGGCCTTCAGCCCTCGTGATGCCGCGCGGATCGAGCGCACCGTGGAGCTCCTCGCCGGGATGGAGGAGCGCAGCTGGCCGTTCCGCCGCCGCCGCCGCCGGCCGCTGTGGCGGCGCTTGCAGCGGCTCTGGACGCACCGCCCCTGGAAGCCGCTTGCCGCCCTGGGCGCGGTGGCCCTCGTCAGCACGCTCTTCGCGACGGAGTTCCGCATCACCGACTACCGTGACGATCGGCCCGCCAAGGCGAGTCGGCCGGCCGCGGCCGGGCCGACCGTGGCCACGCCGCCAGCTTCCGCGCCGGCCCCGCTGACCCCCCCGCCCGCGCCGGCATCACCCCGAGCCGTCGAGACCGCGGCGCCGGCGGCTTCGGTCGCCGTCGCCACGGCGACGGCCACACCGATCCCGCCGGCGCCCCGGGCGACACCGGCATCGCCGGCGACCATCAAGGCCGCCGAATACCCGGCCTCCGGCTCCACGTTCTTCTCGCCGCTCCCGGCGGCGCCCGCGACTCCACGGCCCGCAGTGAACGGTCCGACCGAGACGGCTGTGATCCCGGCGGTCTCGGCGGCGCCAGCGGCCCGGACCGTGCCGGCGACTTCGGTGAGGCCCGCGGCCGCGACGGCTCCGGCGCCCGCGGCGACGCCGACTTCCGTGCCCGATCTGCGGCTCGAGATGTCCCGGCGGCCCACGTCCGCGACCGGGGGCGGCTTCGTCTATACCGTGCGGGTGCTCGATCGCGACGGCGAGCCGCGCTCCGATGCCCAGGTGTGGCTCGCCCCGGGCGGCCGGGCGAACGGCACGCGCTTCCAGACCCGCATGCACCCCGCGGAAGCGGCGGGGACGTATCGCAGCGGCGTCGTGCATCCGAGCACACTCCCGCCCGACATGGTGATCAAGGCGCAGGTCGGCAGCCACAGCGTGGAAGCCGCCCTCGAGCGCTGAGCCGCGCCCCGCGGGCCTCGCCTTTCCCCGGCGAACGCTGTACCCTGTGGCTCCCATGAAGCAGAGCCGTGGGCGCATGCTCACCAGCCACGCCGGCAGCCTGCCCCGTCCCGACGACCTGATCGAGCTGAACCGCGCGCGCCAGGCCGGCGAGACACAGGACGAGGCCGGCTATCAGGCGCGCCTCGCCTCGGCGGTCACGGAGGTCGTGCGGCGGCAGCGGACGGCGGGCATCGACGTGCCCGGCGACGGTGAGTACGGCAAGGCCATGGGGCAGCGCGTGAACTACGGCGCCTGGTGGAGCTACTCCTTTCAGCGCCTGGGCGGACTCGAGCTCGGCATGGAGCTCTATCGGATCCCGCCGCGGCGCTCCGAGCCGGGGCGGGTGCGGCTGACCAGCTTCGGCGACCGGCGCGACCGCGCCCTCTTTCCCGCCGCCTATGCCGATCCCGACTCGGGCGTGTCCACCACTCGCGGCGGGCCGGGAATGCGCCTGCCCGTCTGCCGCGGGCCCATCAGCTACACGGGTGGCGAGGCCATTCGCGCCGACGTGGCCCACATGAAGGCGGCCCTTGCCGCCGCCGGCGTCGACGAAGGCTTCATGACGTCCATCGCCCCGGGCAGCGCCTCGCGTATCGGCAACGAGTTCTACCGGACCGAGGAAGAGCTGATCTACGCGTGCGCGGAGGCGATGCGCGAGGAGTACCGCGCCATCCTCGACGCCGGGCTCGTGCTGCAGATCGACGATCCCGCCATCGCCGAGAACTGGGACATGATCAACCCCGCCCCCACCGTGGAGGAGTACCGGGCGCTCTCCATGATCCGGGTGGAGGCCCTGAATCACGCCCTGCGCGGCTTTCCTCCCGACCGCATCCGCTTCCACCTCTGCTGGGGGAGCTGGCATGGCCCGCACGTCACCGACATTCCCATGCGGGACATCGTGGACGTCATGCTGGCGGTGAACTGCGGGGCCTACTCCTTCGAGGCCGCCAACGCGCGCCACGAGCACGAGTGGAAGGTGTGGCAGGACGTCAAGCTGCCCGAGGGCAAGATCCTCATCCCCGGCGTGGTGAGCCACGCCACCAACGTGGTGGAGCATCCCGAGCTGGTGGCCGATCGCATCGCCCGCTTCACCTCGCTGGTGGGGCCCGAGCGGGTCATCGCCGGCACCGACTGCGGGCTGGGCGGCCGCGTGCATCCCGACATCGCCTGGGCCAAGCTGGAAACCCTGGCCGCGGGCGCCGCCCTCGCCTCGCGCCAGGTCTACTGAGTCCACGGGGAGGTCCCCACATGACGGTGAGCCAGAAGGACAAGGCCCTGCGCTTCCAGGCGCTGCACCAGGCGCCCGGCTACTTCGTGATTCCGAACCCCTGGGACGGGGCCTCGGCGCGCATCCTGGCCAGCCTCGGCTTCCTCGCCCTCGCCACCTCGAGCGGGGCCCAGGCCGGCACGCTGGGCCGCCGCGACGGCAAGGTCACGCGTGACGAGGCGCTGGCCCACGCGCGCGCCATCATCGCGGCCACCGACCTTCCGGTCGCGGCCGACCTCGAGAAGGGCTTCGGCGACACGCCCGCCGCGGCGGCGGAGACGATTCGGATGGCCGCCGAGGCCGGGCTGGTGGGCGGCTCCATCGAGGACGCCACCGGCGACAAGGACAAGCCCCTCTACGACCTCGGGCAGGCCACCGAGCGCGTGGCCGCGGCGGCGGAGGCGGCACGGACGCTCCCCTTCCCGTTCACGTTCACGGCGCGGGCGGAGAACTTCCTCCGGGGCAACCCGAATCTCGACGACACCATCAGGCGCCTGCAGGCCTACGAGCGCGCGGGCGCGGACGTGCTGTTCGCGCCCGGGCTGCCCGACCTGGCCGCGGTGCGGACGGTGTGCGCCGCCGTGTCCCAGCCCTTCAACTTCATGGTCGGCATCAAGGGCAAGTCGTTCACGGTGGCCGAGCTGGCCGACGCGGGCGTCAAGCGCATCAGCCTCGCCACCTCGCTCTACCGCGCAGCCATGACCGGGCTCCTCGACGCGGCTCGCGAGGTGAAGGACAAGGGCACCTTCACCTACGTCGATCGCTCGGTGCCCACCCCCGAGCTCAACGCGTATCTCGAGGGCTGAGCCGGCCTAGGCGCGGGCGGGCGCGGCCACCTGAACCGCCTCGTGGATGATCGCCACGATGCGCGTCCACGAGGCGTCCGGCTGCTGCTCGCTCGCCCGCTCGCGCCGCGCCTCGCACCAGTGCATCAGGCGCTGGGCGTCGGCGTACTCGAGGTCGAGCGCGCCGCGCGCGCTCCCCTCACGCACGAGGGCGGCGACGCGGGGATCCAGGACCGGTGCCGCCCCCGCGTCGATCGCGGCGAGCACCGTGGCCATTTCCGTCGGGCTCCAGCGAATGATGGTATTCATGCCGGCCATGTGACCACCGGACGGCGGAGGCTGCAAGCGTTCGTGGCGCGCTCGCCCCGAGCCTGATGGTCACCCAAAGATCGCGGCCCTTGACCGGCCCCCTGGGCTTGGGCACGATCGGCTTGATGAGGCGCGGCGTCCACTTCTCCATGATTCGCGGCTTCCAGCTCGCGGATCTCTTCACCATCGCCAACGGCTTCTGCGGCGTCGCGGCGCTGTTCGCGGCGATGGCCTACCTGGACGCGCGCGATCCCTGGAGCCTCTACAGCGCCGCGCTCCTCGTGCCCCTCGCCCTCGTGTTCGACGTGCTGGACGGGCGGATCGCGCGGTGGCGCGACGCCAGCTCCCCGATGGGGCGGGAGATGGACTCCCTCGCCGACGTGATCTCGTTCGGGGTGGCACCGGCGGGCATCGCCTACGCCGCGGGCCTCACCACCGCCCTGGACCAGCTCGCGCTGATGTACTTCGTGGGCTGCGGCCTCAGCCGGCTCGCCCGCTACAACATCACCGCGGAGGCGCTGGCCGCCGACACCGGGAAGGTGCGCTACTTCGAGGGCACGCCCATTCCCACCAGCGTGGTGCCGCTGGGGCTCTTGATGGTGGCCTTCCACCAGGACGTCCTCCTCCCGGTGAGCGTCCTGGGCGCGGAATTCCACCTGACCGTGCTGCTCTTCGTCCTCTCGGGCAGCCTGATGATCAGCAAGACCCTTCGGATCCCGAAGCCCTAGCGA
>DATEDO010000068.1:0-69858 GCA_035281625.1 Candidatus Methylomirabilota bacterium | reverse complement strand
AGGTGCGGGCCTATCAGGTGGCGCGCCATCTCGCCGTGCGCCACGATCTCACGCTCGGCTTCGTCATCGACGACGCGGCCGACCGCGACGGTCTGGATGCGCTCCGTGGCGACATTCGCGATCTCGAATGGGGCGGGCTCTGGAAGCCCGGGGCGATGGCCCGCGGGCTCGGCGCCCTGGCCACCGGCGGCTCGCTGAGCGTCGCGTACTTCCACTCCCGCCGGCTCGCCCGTCGGGTGGCGAGCCGGCTCGGCGATGGGGGGTACGACGCGGTGTACACGTCCTCCTCGCCCATGGTGGCCTATGTCCGGCGTGCGGGCCTGCCCGTGGTGATGGACTTCGTCGACGTCGACTCCGACAAGTGGGCGCAGTACGCGGCGGCGCAGCGCCCCCCGCGCTCGTGGGCGTACCGGCTCGAAGGTCGCCGGCTCCGGCGCTTCGAAGCCGAGGCGGTGCGCTGGGGCCACCGCTGCATTCTCGCCACCGCTGCCGAGGAGACCTTGCTGCGGAGCTTCGCCCCCTGGGCCCGCACGGCCGTCATCCCCAACGGCGTGGATCTGGGCGGGCTCGAGACGATCGCCGAGGGGCCGGCCGATGCGCCCACGATGATCTTCACCGGCGCGATGGACTATCTGCCGAACGTCGACGCGGTGGAGCACTTCTGCGCCGACGTGTTCCCGGCCGTCGCCGCCGCGGTGCCCGGCGCCCGCTTCCTCATCGTGGGGCTCAACCCCACCCCCGCGGTGCGTCGGCTCGGCGAGCTGCCGGGAGTCACCGTGACCGGGGCGGTGCCCGACGTGCGGCCCTACTATCGACAGTCGGCGGTGTGTGTGGCCCCGCTTCGCATCGCGCGCGGCATCCAGAACAAGGTGCTCCAGTCCATGGCGCTGGGCGTGCCGGTGGTGGCGACGGGTCCGGCCGCGCGCGGTCTCGAGGCGCGCCACGAAGAGCACTTCCTCGTGGAGGACGATCCCGGACGCTTCGCCCAGGCCGTGATCGGCCTGCTGCGCGACCGAGACGGCCGCCGGCGACTGGCCGAGCGCGCGCGAGGCTTCGTCGAGCGGCATCATGCCTGGCCGGCCATCCTGGCGCGCATCGAGGCCCTCGTGGTGGAAGCGGCCGGTCGCCGGCCCGCCGAATCGCCGGCACTGCCGGCCGTCGGCCCGCGCCCCGACATGGAGGCGCCGCGCTCATGAGTCTGCGCATCCGCCGGGTGGAGTCGGACGTCGACTTCCAGGCGCTCGCCGGCGCCTGGTCCGATCTGGCGGCCCGCAGCGGACAGACCTCGCCGTTCCTGAGCCACGACTGGTTCGCCTGCTGCTGGCCCGCGGTGGGGCCGGCGCGGCGGCCGGAGCTCCTGGTGGTGGAGGACGGCGGCCATCCGGTGGCGATGGTTCCGCTGATGCGGTGGCGGGAACGCCAGCGCGGCATGCCGGTGCGCCGGCTGGCCCTGCTCGAGTGCCCGGATACCCCCTTCATCGACGCGATCGTGGAGGAGCCGGCGCGTTCCGTGGCCGGGGCCCTCGTCGCCCACCTGATCGCCCGCCGGGACTGGGACGTGGCGAGCTTGCAGAAGCTCCCGGCGTCGTCTCCGCTGCTGAAGGAGCTCGAAGCGACTCTGCCGGGCCGACTGCCCTGGCGTCGCGCCGAACCGTCCTCGTCCCCCTATCTTGCCGTCACCGGCGACTGGGAGGCGTTCTGGAAGGGCACGAGCCAGCGCTTCAAGAAGACGTGTCGGAACATCCAGAACCGGCTCGAGCGTGCGGGCACCGTGCGCATCGAGGAGCACACCGACGTGGACCCGAACGGGGCGCTCTTCGACGAGCTGGTGGCGCTCAGCCGGCGGAGCTGGAAGGGTGATCGCGGCGTCGCCATCGCCACGATGCCCAACATGCAGGGCTTCTTCGGGGAGCTGACGCGTCGGGCGTCCGCACGCGGCTGGCTCTCGCTCTGGACGCTGCGCCTCGACGGCCGGCTCGTCGCCATGGAGTATCAGGTCCGCGACGCGGGCCGGGTCAATGCCCTGCGCGCCGACTTCGACCCCGCCCTGCGGGACGTGTCGCCCGGCAGCGCGCTGAACTTCGCCATCGCGCGCGCCCTCTTCGAGCGGGGTGGCGTGCACGAGTACGACATGGGCCCCGGGCTGAACGACTACAAGATGCGCTGGGCCACCGGCACGCACGAGGCGGCGCACCTCATGATCTATCGGCCCACCGCTTATGGGCGCTTGCTGCACCTGCTCGACACCCGCGTGCGGCCGGCCGTCCGGCGGGTCCGGGAGCGCATGGCATGAGCCTGATCGCGGGGGTGGTGCACCGTGATCCCGCGCATCCAGCGGACGCCGCGCTGCTGCAGGCGATGGCGGCCCGCGTGCCCGGCGCGGGCCCGCCCCTGACCCTCGTCATCGGCCACGTGGCCCTCCTCACCGGCGCGGGTGGCAAGGCCCCCAAGCGCTATGTATCGGCGATCGCGGCGGCCGATCTGGACCTCGTCAATCTCGCCGAGCTGCGGGCCCTCACCGGCCTCACCGCGGGCTGCGAGGTGCTGGCGCGGCTCTACGAGCTGGAAGGCGGGCCGGGTCTCCTCAAGCATCTGCGCGGCGGCTTCGCCGTGGCCCTCTGGGATCCCCGCCAGGACACCCTCTGGCTCGGCGCCGACCACTTCGGGATCAAGCAGCTCTACTACGCCGAGACCCCCCACGGGCTGGGCTTCGCCTCTCGCCCGAGCGCGCTCCTCGCCCTGCCCGGCGTGTCCGGCGCCACCGACCCCCAGGCGGTCTACGACTATCTCAACGTCCGCGCGGTCACCGCTCCCGCCTCCGTCTGGAAGGGTGTGCGGCGGCTGCCCGCGGGTCATCTGCTCGCGCTCCGTCGCGGCGCCGTCACCATCGAGCCCTTCTGGGATCTCGAATATCCCGAGCGCCGGATCGGTCTGCGGGAGGCGATCGCCGGCACCACGCGGCATGTCGAGGAGGCGGTGACGGCGGCTCTGGGCGGAGGCTCCGCCAAGGAGACGGGGGCCTTTCTCTCGGGCGGCACCGACAGCAGCACCGTGCTCGGTTACATGACGCGGATCACCGGTGAGCGGATCCCGGCCTTCTCCATCGGCTTCCGAGAAGCGCGGTTCGACGAGATGCATTACGCGGACGTGGCGGCCCGGCACTTCAACGCCCTCCACGAGAAGCACAACGTGACGCCCGACGAAGCGCTCGCCGCCATGCCCGCCCTGGTCGAAGCCTACGACGAGCCCTTCGGGAACAACTCCGCCATCGGGACGTTCCTCTGCGCGCGCCTGGCGCAGAAGGCCGGGGTGCGCCGCCTCCTCGCCGGCGACGGCGGTGACGAGATCTTCGGGGGCAACGAGCGCTATGCCAGCGACCGCATCTTCGGGCGGTATCAGCGCATCCCCGCCCCGCTCCGGCGGGGCCTGATCGAGCCGATGCTGGCCGCCCTGCCCGGCGGGCTGGGCGTCGTCGACAAGGCGCGGCGCTATGTCCGGCGCGCGAATCTCTCCACGGCCCGGCGGCTCTACTCCTATGCCTTCTTCCTCGCCCAGGACGGCCGCGGCCTGCTCGCCCCCGAGCTGCTCGCGGCGGTGGACGCGGACGGCCCGTGGCGCATCGTGGAGGGCCACTTCGACCGGGCGCGGGCCGAGAGCGAGCTGAACCGCATCATGTACCTGGACGTCAAGGTCACCCTGGGCGACAGCGATCTCGTCAAGGTGACGCGCACCGCGGAGCTGGCCGGGATCGGTGTGCGCTTCCCGTTCCTCGATCGTCCCCTGGTGGAGTTCACGGGCAGCCTGCCCGCCGACTTCAAGGTGCGGGGGCTCGAGAAGCGCTATCTCTTCAAGCGGGCGTTCCAGCCGCTCCTGCCCGCGGAGATCCTGGCCAAACGGAAGCACGGCTTCGGCATCCCCACCAGCGACTGGCTGAAGGGCCATGCCGGATTCCGCGATCTCGCGCGCGAGACCCTCCTGTCGCCGTGGGCGCGCGGGCTCGGGTACTTCCGGCCGGGCGCGCTGGAGCGGCTCTTCGCCCTTCACACCGCCGATTCCACGCCCTACTACGGCGATCAGGTCTGGACGGCGCTGATGCTGCATCTCTGGCACCGCCGGCATCTCGAGGGCCGGGCGCCATGACGCCGGCCCGCCGCCTCTCGATGGTGCGCCTGATATCGGGCGGGCTCTATCGCACGGGCCTCCTGGCGCCGCTCACCCGCTCGGTGGGCTACGTGCGCGGGGGCCCCGCCTTCCCCATCCTCACGTACCACCGCGTGAACGACGACGCGGACCCCTTCTTCAGCGCCCTCCCCACCGCGGTGTTCGAGCGCCAGATGCGCCATGTGGCGCGGAACTACCGCGTGCTGCCCGTCGAGGAGCTGGTGGATCGCCTCCAGCGGGGCGGGCTGCCGCGGAACGCCCTGGCCATCACGTTCGACGACGGCTACCGCGACAACCTGACGCATGCCGCGCCCATCCTGTCGCGGCTCGGCCTGCCCGCCACCATCTTCCTCGCCACCGGCTTCATCGGCACCGCCGAGGTGCCCTGGTTCGACCGCCTCGCCCAGGGACTGAAGAGGAGCGCGGCGGAGTCCGTCCGCGCCCCGTGGGGCGAGACGCTCGACCTCGCCGGCGTGCCCGCGCGCCTCCGTGCCATGGGCGCGGCTCTTGAGCACCTCAAGCGCGTGCCCGACGAGGAGCGGCACCGGCAGCTGGAGGCGCTCCTCGGCACGCTGGGAGTGACCGATCAGCGGTCGTTCAAGAACCTCATGCTCTCTTGGGACGACGTCCACGCCCTGCGGGGCCTGGGCTTCACGATCGGCGCCCATACCGTCAATCACCCCATCCTGTCGCGGGTGACGCCCCAGCGGGCATGGACGGAGATCCTCGGCGCGCGCACCATGATCGAGTCGGCGTGCGGCGTGGCGCCGCGCGCCTTCGCCTATCCCAACGGCGGTGCCGACGACTACACCGACACCGTCAAGCGGCTGGTGCGGGAAGCCGGCTTCACCTGCGCGGTGACCACCCGCTTCGGCCTCAATACCCCGACCACCAATCCCTGGGAGCTGCGCCGGGGCGGTCCGTGGGAGCATCACCTGCCCACGTTCGCGCTCAAGCTCGCGTGGTACCGGCTGGCCCGGCGCGACTAGGAGACGGAGCGACCCCATGTGCGGAATCGTCGGCTACGTCGGAGAGCGGAACGCCACCGAGGTCATCCTCGACGGGCTCAAGCGCCTCGAATACCGCGGCTATGATTCGGCGGGCCTGGCCGTGCTAAGCCGCGCCGGCCTCGTGCTCCGCCGCAGCCCCGGCAAGATTGGAAACCTCGAGGCGCGCCTCGAGCGGGAGCCCGCGGCGGGGGCGATCGGGCTCGGGCACACACGGTGGGCGACTCACGGCCGGCCGTCCGAGGCCAACTCGCATCCCCATGCCGACTGTAGCGGGGGACTGGTGGTGGTCCACAACGGGATCATCGAGAACTACGCCCCGATCAAGGAGCGGCTCCTCGCCGGGGGGCATCGCTTCCGCTCCGAGACCGACACCGAGGTGATCGCGCACCTCCTCGAAGGCCGGCTGCGCGAGGGCCTCGACCTGCGGGAGGCCTGTCGGGCCGCGCTCGCGGAGCTGCGAGGCGCGTACGCCATCGCCGTGCTGTCCAGCGCGCACCCCGACGAGCTGGTCGCCGCCAAGCTGGGCGCGGGTAGCGTCGTGGTCGGGCTGGGTCACGGGGAGACGTACCTCGCCTCCGACATTCCCGCCATCCTGCCCTACACGCGGGACGTGGTGATCCTGGAGGACGGCGAGGTGGCGCGCATCACGCGTGGCGGCGCGGAGATCACCACGCTGGATGGGCGCCGCGTGGAGCGAGCCTCCTCACGCATCGACTGGGACGCCACCATGGCTCAGAAGGGCGGCTACCGCCACTTCATGCTGAAGGAGATCCACGAGCAGCCGCGCGCGGTGGCGGATACCCTGCGCGGCCGCCTGCTCGTGGACGAGGCCGCGGTGTCCCTGCCCGAGGCGCATCTCGACGCCGGGCTCGCCAATCGCCTGGAGCGGGTGGTCATCGTCGCCTGCGGCACTTCGCATCACGCCGGACTCGTGGGCCGCTTCATGGTCGAGCGTCTGGCCGGCCTGCCCGCGGAGGTCGACATCGCCTCCGAGTTCCGCTACCGCGACCTGGTGCTCGACCACCGGACCCTCGTGATCGCGATCTCGCAATCGGGCGAGACGGCCGACACCTTGGGCGCGGTGAAGGCGGCGCGGGCCCGCCAGGCTCCGGTGCTGGCCATCACGAACGTGGTGGGCTCGGCGATCGCCCGCGAGGCCACCGGCGTGGTCTACACGCATGCCGGGCCCGAGATCGGGGTGGCGTCGACCAAGACCTTCACCACCACCATCGCCGCGTGCTATCTCGTGGCCCTCGCCCTGGGCGAGCGCCGCGGCTACCTCTCCGACGCCGACGCGCGCAAGCGCGCGGAGGAGATCCTGGAGGCCCCGCGCTTGCTCGAGGAGGCCCTCGCGGTGGACCGCCACGTGTCCGCGCTGGCCCACGACCTCACCCGTTTCCCGAACTTCCTCTACCTCGGCCGGGGGCTTCACTTCCCCCTGGCGCTCGAGGGGGCCCTCAAGCTCAAGGAGATCTCTTACATCCACGCCGAGGGCTATGCCGCGGGCGAGATGAAGCACGGCCCCATCGCCCTCATCGACGAGAACATGCCGGTCGTGGCGCTGGTGCCCCGGGATGGGACGTACGAGCGGATGATGGGGAACCTCCAGGAAGTGCGCGCCCGTGACGGGCGCGTGATCGCGATCTGCCATCCCGGCGACCACGAGGTGGGCCGGCTGGCCGCTGCCGCCGTCGCCGTTCCCGCCGCGCCGGACCTCATCGCTCCGCTGGTCTCGGCGGTGCCGCTCCAGCTCTTCGCCTATCACGTGGCCGCCCTCCGGGGCCTGGACGTCGACCAGCCACGGAACCTCGCCAAGAGCGTGACGGTGGAATGATCAGCGTTCTCATTCCCACTCATCAGCGGGCTGGCCTCTTGGACCGGGCGCTCGATGCGCTCGCGCGCCAGCGCCTTCCGTCCGGCCTGGAGTGGGAGGTCGTGGTGGCCAACAACAACTGCACCGACGAGACGTCCGAGGTGGTGCGCCGGCATGGCCGGAGCGGCCCCTGCGCGGTCCGTGAGGTGTTCGAGTCGCGGCCCGGCGCGAACTACGCCCGGAACGCCGCGCTCGCCGCGGCCAAGGGCGAGATCGTGGCCTTCATCGACGACGACATCGAGGTGGACGAGCGGTGGCTTCCCACCGCGGTGGCGGCGCTCGAGCGGGAGAAGGCGGATCTCGTGGGCGGGCGTATCTTTCCCCGCTGGGCGGCGCCCCCGCCGGCGTGGCTGCTGGACAACCACGAGCTCTACGACTATCTGGGCTTGATGGTCTGGGACGCCCCGGCCCGCCTCGGGCTTCCCTTCGCGCCCCGGCCGAAGATCTGGGGCGGCAATCTCATCGTCCGCCGGTCCAGCGCGGATCGGGTGGGCGGCTTCGACCCTCGGGTGGGGAGGACGTCGGCGCGGCTCTTCAGTGGAGACGAGAGCGAGTTCATTCGTCGCATCCTCGAGACCGGCGGGACGGTCGTCTACGACCCGGCCATCATGGTCCACCACTATGTGCCGCGTGAGCGGCTGCGACGGCGCTACTTCTGCCGCTGGATCTACGGGTACGCGGAGGGCCGGGTCCGGTTTCAGCCCCTCCCGGCGGGCACACCCCTGTTCGGCGTGCCGCGCTGGATGTACGCGCGCGTCCTCCGCCATGGGCTCCGGCTCCTGGCGGCGCCGCGGTCGCTCCGGCGGCAGATCGACTTCTTCTGGGAGCTCGGGCTCTTCGTGGGATCGTACAAGCGGCTGAACGCGGAGCGGAGCGCCTGACCGTGATCTCCGTCCTCATCGCCACGCGGAACCGCCGGGCCCAGCTCGAGGTCCAGCTGCGGTCCCTCCAGGCGATGGAGGCGCCCGCGGGTGGCTGGGAGCTCCTCGTCATCGACAATGGCTCGTCGGATTCGACCCCGACCCTCCTCCGCAACGTGGCCGAGGAACGACGCCTGCCCCTCCGGCTCTTGACCGAGGCGCGGCGCGGCAAGTCCCGGGCCCTGAACCAGGGAATCCTTGCCGCGCGGGGCGAGCTGCTGGCCTTCACCGACGACGACGCGGTGGTGGGGCCGCAGTGGCTCCGCGCGTTCGAGCGGGCGGCGGCCGCCCACGCCGAGGCCGTCGGGTTCGCGGGGCGCGCCCCCGCTCTCGGCGGCCCTACCCCGGTGGGACACGGCATCGTCAACTACGAGCACGGCGACCGGGACTTCGAGATTCAGCCCTTTCAGACCCCGCCACTCGGCGTCAACGTCGCCTTCCGGCGCCGGGCGTTCGAGCGCTACGGCCTCTTCCGTGAAGATCTGGGACCCGGAAGCACGGTGCAGCGCGCGGAGGACACGGAGTTCGTGCGCCGGCTCTGGCTCGGGGGCGAGCGGCTCCGGTACGTGGCCGGGGCGGTGGTCCAGAACCCCGTGCATCATGAGCGGCTCTCTCGACGCTTCTCGCTCCGCTGGACGTTCTGGGTGGGCCGGAGTAACGCGCGGATGACCGGGCGCCCGGGAGGCGTGCCGACGATCGGGGGCGTCCCCCGCTATCTCTACGGTGAGATCCTCCGCGGGACGGGTCGAGCGGCCCTGTCCGTGCTGCGCGGCGCCGACTTCGCCGCCGTTCGCCGTGTCGTGTACGATGTGGGCCTCGCCTACGAGTTTCGCCTCCTGCCGCGCGACTTCGATCCGGGAGCGCTCGTGCCCGTCCTCACCCCGGCCGGCAGTCCGGAGGGCCCCGTCGCCGGAGCGTGCGTGTGAATCCCCTCGTCAGCGTCGTCATCACCGTGCACAACCAGGCGCCCTTCGTGGCCGCCACGCTCGACAGCGTGCTCGCGCAGACGTATCGCAACGTCGAGGTCGTCGTGGTGGACGATGGGTCGACCGATGACACGCTGGCGCGCTGCCGGAGGTACGGGGACCGCATCCGCCTGCTGCCACGCGTCAATGGCGGTGTCGCGGCCGCGCGCAACACCGGCCTGGCCGCGGCGCGCGGCGCGTACATCGCGCATCTGGACGGCGATGATCTCTGGCATCCCGACAAGCTCGCCCGCCAGGTGGAGGTCGCCCGCCGGTTTCCCGAGGCGGGGATGATCATCGCGGACGGACATTCCTTCGAGGATGGCAGGCCGGACGCGCCCGGCCTCATCACCGGCGAGATGGGACGGCGCCTGACCGCCGCGGCGGAGCCCGTCGTGCGGGCGGACTGCTACCGGGCCCTCATCCAGCGCCATGGCTTCAACACGCCGTCGCAGATCATGGTCCCCGCCGCGGTGTATGCAACGCTGGGACAGTGGGACGAGCGTATGCGGGTGGTCACGGACGTCGAGCTGGCCCTGCGCATCGCCGGACGCTACCCCTTCGTGCTCATGCGCGACGATCTCGTGGGCTACCGGGTTCACGACGCGAGCCTGTCCGGCCCGCGCCGGTCGCGGCAGTTCACCTGGGGGCTCGAGACGTTCACGGCGCTGCGAATTCACCGCCGCCAGGCCGACGTGGCGGCCCGTCGCCTGCTCGCCGGGCGCATGGTCGCGGACACTCGCATCCTGGCCCGGGACGCGTACCATGTGGGCTGGCACGGCGACCGCGGCTGGGCGCTCGGCTACGAGCTCCGTTTGCTCGCCGCGAGCCGCCGGCCGGACCTCGTGCTGCCGTTCGTGCTCGGCCTCTTGCTGCCCGGACGGCTGATCGCGGCGACGCGCCGGCTCCGACGGCCCACGTCCGCCGACGGGCTCGGAAATTCGTTCGGAGGGAGCGCATGACGCGGAATCCCCTGCGGGAGCTGGCTCAGTACGCGTACCTGATCCTCAGCTTCACCCGGCGCGACATCCGGGCCCGCTACAAGCAGACCGCGCTGGGCGCGGCGTGGGCGGTGCTCCAGCCGCTGTCCCTGATGGTGATCTTCACCCTCGTCTTCGATCGGGTCGCGCGGATCCCCACCGGGGGGACGCCGTATCCGATCTTCTCGTACAGCGCGCTGATCTTCTGGTCGTTCTTCTCGACCACGGTGTCCCAGGGTACGCTGTCGATGACGGCCAACTCGAACCTGGTCCGGAAGATCTATTTCCCGCGCGAGACCCTCCTCCTCGCCGTGCTCCTGTCGGCGGCAGTGGATCTCGCCATCGCTTTCGCCATGCTGGGGGCGCTGATGTTCTTCTACGGCGTGGCCCCCACGGTGACGCTGCTCTGGATCCCCGTGCTGCTGGCGGTGCAGGTCATGTTCACGTTCGCCCTCATCTGCGTCACGTCGGCGGTGCACGTCTACTTCCGGGACGTCGGGCATGCGCTCAGCCTGGGGCTGCAGCTCTGGATGTTCGCGACCCCGGTGGCCTACCCGATGTCCGTGGTTCCCGAGAACCTCCGGAGTCTCTACCTCCTGAATCCCATGGCGACGATCATCGACGGCTACCGCCGGGCCATCCTCTACGGGCAGCCGCCCGACCTGGCGCGGCTGGGGATGGTGGTGGTGTTCGTCGTGGCCCTGCTCGGCGTGACGTACATGAGCTTCAAGCACGCCGAGCGCACCTTTGCCGACGTGATCTAGGAGCCCGCGTGAGCGACATCGTTCTGAGCTTCGACCGGGTATCGAAACGCTACCGGCTGCGCCGGGGATGGCACACCCTGTCCTTCGGCGAAGCCATCGGACGGCTCCGGCGGCGCGTCCGCGCGTCGGATACCGCCTCCGACGATTTCTTCTGGGCGCTTCGGGACGTGAACTTCCAGATCCGCCAGGGTGAGTCGGTGGGACTCATCGGGTCGAACGGCGCGGGGAAGAGCACGACGCTGAAGATCCTCTCCCGGGTGACCGTCCCCACCCACGGCACGTTCTCCGCGGTGGGAAGGGTCGGCGCCCTCATCGAGGTCGGGGCGGGCTTTCACTTCGATCTCACCGGGCGGGAGAACGTCTACCTCAACGGGGCCATCATGGGCATGAGCCGCGCCGAGGTGGAATCGAAGTTCGACCGCATCGTGGCGTTCGCAGAGATCGATCGCTTCATCGACACCCCCATCAAGTACTACTCGTCGGGGATGGCGGTACGGCTGGGCTTCGCGGTCGCGGCGCACGTCAATCCCGACATCCTCCTCGTGGACGAGGTCCTGGCGGTGGGGGACGCCGCCTTTCAGGCCAAGTGCCTGAACAAGCTGGCCGAGCTCCGCGAGCAGGACAAGACCATCGTGCTCGTGACTCACAACATGACCAATGTTGTGCAGCACTGCGACCGGGTCATCTGGATGGATCGGGGCACCGTCCGGGCGGCGGGGGACCCGGAGGAGATCGTCGAGCAGTACCTCCAGGCGGTGCAGCCGCAGACGGCGGCGGCCGCGGCCCCGACGCTGGACGAGAGCGCGCCCATCCGCATCG
Organism: Candidatus Methylomirabilota bacterium; assembly: GCA_035281625.1. Classification (GTDB taxonomy): domain Bacteria; phylum Methylomirabilota; class Methylomirabilia; order Rokubacteriales; family CSP1-6; genus DASRWT01. Next base: position 58,366 of record DATEDO010000068.1, on the reverse strand, counting down.
GTACGGTGACGGCGCGGGACCATCGCGGCGAGACGGACCAACCCCTCGTGTACGGGGCGCGCGCGACCATCGAGGTCGAGTACGAGGTGACGGCTCCGGTGTCCGACCCCGTGATCGGGATCACCTTCGTCAACGCCACCGGCCATGCCCTGGGGGGACTCACATCGCGCCTGGCCGGGCTGAAGCTGGACGTCTCGCAGCCCACCGGCGTCGTGCGCCTGGTCCTCGACCCCGTGATCTTCACCCGGGGCACCTACAAGGTCTCGGTGTCCGCGCTCGACGAGCGCATCCAGCGCTTCTACGACATGAAGTCCCAGGCGGCGTCGTTCACCGTGGACGGGCCCAGCCTGGCCACCCGTGAGGTGAGCGGCCACGTGGTGTATCCGCATCACTGGGAATCGAACGGGGGCCAGCCGTCGTGAACGCCGGCGGGGCCGTGGACGTGAGCGTGGTGATGAGCACCTACAACCGCGCGCCCCTGCTCGCCGAGTGCCTGGAGGCGCTCGCCGCCCAGGTCCTCCCGCCGCCGATCGGCTGGGAAGTGATCGTGGTGGACAACAATTGCACCGACGACACTCCCACGGTGGTGGAGCGCGCGCGCGCGAGGGCGCCCATGCCCATCCGATACGTGGTGGAGCGAAGGCAAGGCGTGGCGTTCGGCCGCAACACCGGAGTCGACCACGCCCGGGGTCGAATCCTCGCCTTCACCGACGACGACGTGATGCCCCCCGACGACTGGATCGCGACCATGGTGCGCCTCCTCCACGAGCACGAGGCGGACATCCTCGGTGGTCGCGTCATGCCGCGCTGGGCCGCGCCCGTCCCCGCCTGGATCACGCAGTGGCTGGAGGAGCGGAACTATCGCCACACGCATCTCGGCATCCTCGCCCATCCGGAGGCGACGCGCCTCCAGCCCGACACGGTCTATCCGCCCATCTGGACGGCCAATGCCGGGATGGCCCGCCGGGCGTTCGTCGACCTCGGGGGCTTCGACACGCGCCTCGGCCGCGTGAAGGGCAAGCTGTACGGCGGCGAGGACACCGACCTCGTCCGCCGGGGCGTCGCCCGCGGATTCCGCGCCTTCTACGATCCCCGGCTCACCGTCTGGCATCACATCCCGGCCGAGCGCATGACGCGCCGGCACTTCCGGCGGCTCCGCTTCGACGACGCCGAGGGCGAGGGTCTGCAGGTGAGCCCGCCCACCGCGCGGGCCCTGCTCGGCGTCCGCTTCTACACGTATCGCCGGGTGGCGAGGAATCTCACCGCGTGGCTCGGGGCCGCCGCCCTGCGCCGCCGGGACGCCTTCGCCCTCGAGCTGGCGCTCCACAGCGCGCTGGGGCAGCTCTGGGGCGAGCTCAAGGCGGCGCGGCGCCGCTATCATTCGCCCGGGCAATCGTGATGGCCGGCATCGTGGGCATGCTGGGCGAGGGACCGGTGACCGCGGACGATCGCTCCGTCCTCCTGGCCGCCGCCCGCGCGCTCGATCACACGGGCGACGGGCACGTCGATCTCTGGGTGGACGGTCCGCTCTGCGTGGCCCGGGTGCACCTGCCCTTCGACCGCCCCGCGGCGCCGGTCGTCCACCCAGGTCGGGGCACCGCGCTCATTCTTCACGGTTGCATCCTGGATCAGCCGTCGCGGATGCCGGAGGCGGCCGCCGAACGGGCGCTCGCGCTCTACGAGGACCGCGGTCTACCGGGCTTCGAGACGATCAACGGCCGATTCAATCTGATCGTCCACGACGCGCGGGCGCGTCGGCTGCTCGTCGTGAACGACCGATGCGCCTCCCATCCCCTGTTCTATCGGGACGGCGGGGGCCGCCTGCTCTTCGCCAGCCAGGTCCGCCCCCTGCTCGAGCTGGCGGGTGAGGCGCCCCGGCTCGATCTCTCGTCGCTCCGTCAGTTCCTCGTTTTTCAGACCATCCTCACCGAGGGCACGTTCGTCGAGGGTGTGCGGACCCTGCCGCCCGGCGCCGCGCTCTCGTCCGAGGACGGCCGGACCCGCGTGCAGCGGTACTGGCAGCTCCGCTACGCCGAGGACGACGGCGCCTCCGAGGCCGAGCACGCCGAGGCGCTGGCCGCCGCCTTGCGCGGAGCCATCCGCCGCGGCGCCGACGGCGCGAGCGGCACCGCCGTCCTGCTGAGCGGGGGACTGGATTCGCGCGCGCTCGTGGCGGTGACGCGCCCGTCCCTCGCCATCACCCTGGGCGACTGGGAGAACGCGGAGTTCGGCGTCGCGCGGGCGATCGCGCATCAGCGGGGCCTGCCCCAGATCTTCGTGCGCCGCGCGCGGGACTTCTACGCGAGCCTGGTGGATCTGGGGCCTGCCCTGGGCGACGGCGCCTATCGCTTCGACAATGCCCACTTCGCGGCGCTGCGCGGCGCCCTGCCCGCGCACGTGACCGATCTCCTGACTGGATACGGCTTCGATCTCCTCCTGAAGGGTGAGACGGTGCCAGCGCGCCGCCTGCACCTCGGCGCCTGGCCGCTCAATCGGCACGTCGTGCGCCCGCTCGAGGCCGGCATATCGCGCACCGCGCTCACCGAGGTCGCCCTGGAGGCCACGGGCCATAGCCTGTGGGCCCATCCCGACATGCGGCGGGTCCTGGCGCCCGCCGCCCGCGCGGCCTTCGAGGAGGACGTGCGCGCGGTGGTCGGCGATCTCCTCGAGCGGGCCCGGAATCATGCCCCCTCGCCGGCGCAGCGCTGCGAGTACTTGCGGATGCACATGATGGCCACCCGCTTCCCCGCCTTCCTGAACGTGCTGAGCATCCGGCACTTCTATCGGGACCGGGCGGTGGCCCTCGACAACGAGATCGTCGACCAGCATCTGCGCATTCCGCCGCGACTGCGCCTGGACGCGCGGGTGTACAAGCGCGCCCTCGGCCGCCTCGACCCCCAGCTACTGCGGATCCGCGATGCCAACACCGGGTTCGCTCCCGACACCCACTACCTCATCGAGCATCTGGGGCGGCGCGCGCGGCAGGCCCTGGGCCGCCTCGGATTGCGCCGCGAGCCCGGGCCGCCGGACCCGGCGTTCACCCAGGGCTCTTGGCCGAACATGGGCGAGCTGATCCGGCAGCGACCGGCACTGGGCGAGCGGCTCGGGCGGGCGTTCGCGGACGACGGCGTGCTGCCGGGCGCCCTCTTCGACGTGCCCGCCGTCCAGGGTCTCCTCGCCGATCACCAGGCGCGCCGCGTCGATGCCGCGTGGCCCCTCCTGGTGCTCGCCACGGTGGCGACGTGGCTGCGCGCGACGCTCTCGCGTGGTCCGGCCCTCCTCGCTCCGGGGGCCGTCAAGGCATGAGGATCGCGGTGATTCTCGGCGGCTTCCCCAAGCTCTCGGAGACGTTCATCCTCCGTCAGCTCACCGGCCTGGCCGATCTCGGCCATGCGATCGACATCTATGCCCGGCGCAATCCCCGCGAGGCGGCCGTGCAGCCCGACGTGGGGCGCTACGGCTTCCTGGCCCGCACCCACTACTATGAGATCCCCGCCGGGCGGCTCGCCCGACTGGCGCGCGCGCTCCGGGTGCTGGTCATGGCCCTTCCCCGGCATCCCGGCGCCGTGCTTCGCTGCCTCAACCTGCCGCGCTTCGGAAGCGTCTACGCGGTGCTCAACAACCTGCTCTTCGCCGCCCCCTTCCTCGACCGGCGGTACGACGTCATCTACTGCTTCTGGGGCGGCAACGGCATGGACTTCATCGTGCTCAAGGACCTGTTCCCCGGCACCCGCTTCGTCAACCGGTTCGGGGGCGACGACTACGACCTGGGCGATGAGCTGGGGGCCGACGCCCTCGCCCTCCTCCGTGAGCGGGCCGATGCCTTCATCGTCCAGACGGACTGCTACGGCCGCGCCACGCTCAAGCGGTACGGCTTCGACGAGGGCAAGATCTTCACCTATCCGCACGTCATCGCGGTGCGGGACATCCCCTTCCGCGAGCGCCGGCTCGACGGTGAGCGGCTGCGCATCGTGACGGTGGCGCGGCTGGTCGACAAGAAAGGGCTCGAGCACGGCATCCGCGCGGTCGTGGACCTGCAGGGCCGCAATCCCCACCTGCGCGTCGAGTACCGCATCATCGGCGATGGGCCCCTCCGCGGGCGCCTCGCCGAGCTCGTGCGCGAGCTGAAGGCGGGCGACGGCATCGAGCTCACGGGCTCCGCCACGACGCCGGAGGTGATGCGCCGGCTGCACGAGGCCGACCTCTTCCTGCTCCCGAGCCTCATGGAGCAGGCGGGCTATGTTCTCCTGGAGGCGCAGTCGACGGGGCTACCCATCGTGGCCACCCGAGTCGGCGGGGTGCCCGACATGGTTCGTGAGGGCCGCTCGGCCGTTCTCGTGAAGCCGGCGGATGCGGCGGCCCTTGCCGACGCCTTGCAGTGGATGGTGGACCATGCCGCCGACTGGCCGGCGATGGGCCGCGAGGGCCGCGCCCATGTCGAGAGCCGTCACGACGTCGAGGTCCTCAAGCCGCGCCTGGCCGAGATACTCCGGGGAGAGGGATGACGCCCGTTCCCCTCGCGCTGATCGAGAACAGCATCGGGGTCTCCGGCTCCACGCTGAGCCTGACGACGCTCGTGAAGCGCCTCGACCGGCGGCGCTTCGCGCCGCACATCGTGGTGGCGCGGCCGGAGCAGGAGGCATATCTGCGGGCCCGCCTCGACCCGGCGATTCCCATCACACGCATCGGCAAGCGCGCCGGCGTCAAGGCCGCCGGCTGGGCGCGGCGGGGCCGTCTCCTGCCTCGGGTGGCCGCCCTGCTCGACCTCCTGCTGGTGACGCTGCCCTATGCGCTGGCCCTGCGCCGCTTCCTGCGCCAGCACCGCATCGAGCTCGTCCACCAGAACAACGGCTTCGATATCGCGGCCGTGCCCCTCTGCTGGGCGATGAGGCTGCCGCTGGTCGCGTATCAGCGGGGCAACGAGTGGCACTCCCGGCTGGTCCGCCGGCTCGCACCGCTCGCGTCATGCTACGTGGCGAATTCCGGGGCGACCCGCGACGATCTCGTGGCCCTGGGGGTGCCTCCCGCGCTCATCAGTGTCGTGTATCCCCCGGTCGATCTCCAGGACTTTGACACCACCGCCTCCGGCGCGCCGCCGAGCCGCGCGGCGCATGGCGTGCCGGCGGACGCCCCGTGCTTCGGCATCCTGGGCAAGCTCCAGGGCTGGAAGGGCCAGACCGTCTTTCTCCGCGCCGCTCGGCGGGTGCTCGATGCCCAACCAGACGCGCGGGCGTGGATCGTGGGGGACGCCCCCGCCGGCGAGGAAGCCTTCGCGGCGGAGCTACGTGGGCTGGCCCGCGCGCTGGGTATCGCGGATCGCGTGGTCTTCACCGGCTTCGTCGCCGACGTGCCGGGGGTGCTCCGGTGCCTCGATGTGGTCGTGCACGCAAGCGTCGCGCCGGAGCCGTTCGGCCGTGTCATCGTGGAGGCCATGATGATGGGGCGCCCGGTGGTGGCGACGGACGCGGGCGGGCCACGCGAGATCATCGAGGATGGCCGCACCGGCCTGCTCGTCCCGCGGGGCGACGAGGCGTCGCTGGCCAACGCGATCGGCCGCCTTCTCGGCGACCGGGCCCTGGCCGACGCGATGGGGGAGGCCGGCCGTCGCGAGGCCACGCGTCGCTTCTCGGCCGCGGAGCATGCGCTGACCATGCAGTCGGTGTACGACCGGGTGCTCGTGGCTCGCGCGCGCCCGTCGCCGACCGGTAACGTGCAGCCGAGCCCTTCGGGCGCGCCGCAAAAAGGAGGTCACTGATGTCCAGCTCCCGGCTTGTCATGACGGCGGTTGCAGCGATCTCGGCGCTCGCTTTCGAGGCCCAACCGGCGCACGCACAAACGACGACGCTTCCCCCCTCCCCGGCTCACGCCGATCCGCAGGTACAGAAAGCCGTCAATCTGCTTCACACGGCCCTTCGCGAAGAGAAGCGTGCGCTCGAGATCTACCAGACCTTGGGCCCAACGGACGACATCACCGAGGGACACAAGGCGGCCACCAACGCGTACGTGGCGATCCGTTCGGCGCGTTCCAGCATGGCCGAGATCAAGGCCCGGAAGAAGTTCCAGGATCCCGTCATGGACCTTGCGTACCAGAAGGTGGACCAGGCATGGAATCGCTCGAGGGGACCTGTCGACCACGTGCAGTCAGGAAACGGGCGCATGCCCTACATCAACACAGCAATGCGTCAGATGAGCGAGGTCATCGTCTGGCTCGAGCAGGTGTTGTTGATGTGGCCTTAGGGGATCGCGTTTAGGTATTTGAGCCATGGTCTCTTACAGTTGGAATTAGGTCAGGAGGCGGACGAAGAGCGTGAGCTATAGAGACCTCGTTGTCGCGCTGACGGTCGTCGGGTCGCTGCCCTTCTGCGTCTGGCGGCCCTGGATCGGGGTGCTGGTGTGGTCGTGGCTCGGCTACATGAACCCCCACCGGCTGACCTGGGACTTCGCCTACTATCAACCGTGGGCCATGATGGTGGCCCTCGCGACCTTCCTGGGCCTCCTCTTCGCCGGCAAGGACCGCACCCCGCTCCCCCGTACCGCCGCGGTCTACCTGCTGCTCGCGCTCTGGGGCGTGTTCGTGCTCTCGACCTTCGGGGCTCTCCAGCCCACGGATGCCTGGGACCAGCTCGACAAGGTCTCGAAGATCCTCTTGATCACCTTCGTGACCATGATCCTCTTCCGCGACCGTGAGAAGCTCCGGTACCTGCTCTACGTGATCGCGCTGTCCATCGGCTTCTACGGGCTCAAGGGGGGAATCTTTTCCCTGGCCACCGGTGGCGCCCACTCGGTGCTGGGGCCGCCCGAGACCTTCATCGCCGGCAACACCGAGATCGGTCTGGCCATCATCATGGTCATTCCCATCCTGGTGCTCCTCAGCCGCCACGAGAAGCGGCACTGGGTCAAGATGGGGCTGCGCACCATCATGGTCTTCTCCGTGGTCGCCGTGCTCTTCACCTACTCGCGCGGGGCGGTGCTCGGGCTGGCGGTGATCATGCCGCTGATGTTCCTCAAGAGCAGACTGCGCATGATGATCATTCCCCTCGCGCTGGGCGCCGCTCTCTTCGGTCAGTCCATCGTGGAATCCTTTTTCCCGGAGCAATGGCTGGCCCGTATGGGTACCGTCCAGACCTACGAGCAAGACCGGTCGGCCAGCATGCGGCTGAACTCCTGGATCGTGTCCTACCGGCTCGCTCTGGACCACCCGTGGTTCGGCGCCGGGTTCCGCCCGTTCTCGCCCGCGGTGTACCTGCAGTACTCGCCGGACGAGAAGTGGAACACGGTGCAGGACGCCCACAGCATCTACTTCCAGGTGCTCGCCGAGCACGGCTTCGTGGGCCTGGGCCTCTATCTGGCCGTGATCGCGGCCACGATGCTGACGCTGCGGGGCATCATGCGGCGCACCCGGCGGCGCCCCGACCTGAAGTTCTACTTCGACGCCGGGCAGCTACTGGAAGTGAGCCTGCTCGGGTTCCTGATCGCCGGGGCCTTCCTGAGCATGTCGTACTTCGACCTGTTCTTCCATCTGGTGGCGATCACCGCGCTGCTGAAGGTCCTCGTCGCCGTCGAGCTGGCCCAGGAGGCCCCCGAGGAGCGTGCCGTCGCTTCCGCCCCCGCCCGGACGCCGCCGCGGGGTCCCGTGCCCCGCCCCGCTCCGGCCGTGCCGGCCCGGACCCTTCCCGTGGTCGCGCGCGCGGCGTCGTTCCCGCGTACGCGCCCGGCGCCGAAGGTCTGAGCCATGTGCGGCATCGCCGGGATCTTGCGGAGGGACGGCGCGCCGGTCGACGAGGCGCTGCTCGGTGCCATGACGAGCGTGCTCGCCCACCGTGGGCCCGACGGGCAGGGCGTGTGGGCGCGGGGCCCGGTCGGGATCGGGCATCGCCGGCTCGCCATCATCGACCTCGTCACGGGCGATCAGCCGATGTTCAGCGCCGACGGCGAGGTCGCCGTGATCTTCAACGGCGAGATCTACAACTACCGCGAGCTGCGGCGGGAGCTCGAGGCGCAAGGCCACCGCTTCACCACCACGTCGGACACGGAGGTGCTGCTGCGCGCCTACGAGGCGCACGGGCAGGATTGCCTCGGCCGCTTGCGCGGAATGTTCGCCTTCGCCCTCTGGGACGGCCGCCGGCGGCGGCTGCTCCTCGCGCGCGACCGCGTCGGCATCAAGCCCATGGTCTACACCTGGGATGGCCGGCGCCTGCTCTACGCCTCGGAGCTCAAGAGCCTCCTCCAGGATCCCAGCGTGCCGCGCGACGTGGACTGGGAGGCCTTCGGCGACTATCTCACGTATCACTACGTCCCGAGCCCCCGCACCATCTTCCGCGCCATCCGCAAGCTGCCGCCCGCCTCCCTGCTGGTGCTGGACCTCGAGGGCGGCGAGCCCCGCATCGAGCGCTACTGGGACCTCGAGTTCAAGCCCGACGAGCGCCGGAGCGAGGCGGACTGGAGCGCGCAGCTCCGCGTGGAGCTCCAGGACGCGGTGCGGAGCCATCTCGTGAGCGACGTGCCCATCGGCGCGTTCCTCTCGGGTGGGCTCGATTCCAGCACGGTGGTGGCCATGATGGCGCACGGCGGCGCCTCGCCGCTGCGCACCTTCTCCATCGGCTTCGGCGAGAGCGACTACGACGAGCTCAAGTGGGCGAGCCTGATGGCGCAGCGCTACGGCACCGATCACTACGAGTTCGTGGTCAAGCCGGAGGCGCTGGACGTTCTCCCCCAGCTCGCCTGGCAGTTCGACGAGCCGTTCGCCGACTCCTCCGCGCTCCCCACCTACTACGTGGCGAAGATCACGCGCGAGCACGTCACGGTGGCCCTCTCGGGCGACGGCGGCGACGAGAACTTCGCGGGCTACCGCCGCTACGCCCGCGCCCAGGCGCTGCACGAGCAGCTCGACGCCATGCCGGGGCGGCTCGCCCGCTCTCTGTTCCGCGCCGCGGGGCGACTCCTCCCGCCCGGCGCCCGCGGGCAGCGGTACGCGGAGCTTCGCGGGGAGGCTCCCCTGGACCGCTATTTCCGCATGATGACGGCCCATCGCAGCCGCTCGGTGGGCCGCCTGCTCACCGCGGAGACGCGCCGGCGCCTGGGCGCCGACCACCGGATGGAGGCGTTCCGGGCCATCGGTGAGGCGGGCCGCGCGCCGGACTACGTCTCCACGCTCCAGTACCTCGACGTCCGCACCTACCTGCCGGAGGACATCCTCACCAAGGTGGACCGGACTAGCATGCTGGTCTCGCTCGAGGCGCGCGTGCCGTTGCTGGATCATCGCCTCATGGAGTTCGTGGCGACCATGCCCTCGCGCTTCAAGCTGCGTGACGGCCTGGGCAAGCGCATCCTGCGCGACACCGTGGCGCCCGACCTGCCCCCCGAGCTCCTGCAGCGCGGCAAGATGGGCTTCGGCGTTCCCCTCGACGCCTGGTTCCGCGGCGAGCTCCAGGGCTATGCCCGGGACGTGCTCCTCGGCCCCCGGGCGCGGCAGCGGGGCTGGCTCGAGCCGAGCGCGGTGGGCCGCCTGCTCGACGAGCACCGCGCCGGCACCCGCGATCACGCGTCGCAGATCTGGTCGCTCCTCTGCCTCGAGGAATGGGCGCGCCGGTGGCTCGACAGGGCATGAGCCTGGCGCCGGCCATCCTGCTCGACGCCGACATCCGCGCGATCGAGGGCATCGTCGAGCCCCTCGGGCGCCGCGGGGTGCCGCTGGTAGCGATGAGCACCCGGCCGGACTGTCCCGTCTTCTACTCGCGCTACGTGACCCGCCGCGTGAGGGTCCCGGGCCCGTTCGACGAGAAGGCGCGGGTGGACGCGCTGCTCCGCCTGCCGGAGCGCGGCGTGGTCTTTCCCTCGGACGATGTGTCGGCGCGGACGCTAGCGCGTCATCGGGACGTTCTCGTCTCGGAGGGGCACCGGCTCGGAATCTCGTCCCCGGAAAGCCTGGAGAGCGGCTTCGACAAGTGGAAGTGCTACGAGACGGCCATGAGGCTCGGTATCCCCATGCCGACGACGCGCCTGATCCCCGACGGCGAAGACCCCGAGCCCATCGCCCGCGCCGTTGGTTATCCGCTCGTGATCAAGGGGTCGACCCTGGCGGGTGGAGCCTACGCGCGGGTCACAGATCTTGCGGGGCTGACGGGAGCGATGAGCCGGGTACGCGAGATCGCCGGGCGACCGGAGAATCAGAGCCGGCGGAGCCGCATCATTGCCCAGACCTGGATCGACTGCGCGATGGACGATCTCTGGTGCGTCGAGACGCTCTACCGCCGCGACAAGCGGCCGGCGGGGTTCCTCACGCTGCGGAAGATCCGGACGAACGTCAATCGCGACGGCAGCTTTGGGAGCCGGATGTATGCCGGCGAAGTGGCGCCACACGCGCAGCTCGAGGCGATGACGGAGCGGCTCCTCACTCATCTCGACTGGCGCGGGTTCGCGCATCTGGACTGGATGCGCTCGTCGCGCGACGGACGGTTCTACCTGACCGAGATCAATCCACGTCTCCCCGGGTTTTCCTCCGTGCTCGCGAAGTCGGGATTCGATCTCGCGTACCTGTACTACGCGGACCTCGAGGGGCTGCCCGCGCCCGAGCCGAAGCCTCGGCGGACGCTGTACCTCGAGACGCTGCGCTACCCCGGCGACCTGTCGTCGGCCGCGATCACCATCGCCCGCGGGCAGTACCCCGTCGGGGCGTTGCTCAAGTCCTACCTCCGTGCGGTGGTGTGGCCGCCCCGCGTGGCGGTGGAGTTCCTCTCCTGGCGTGATCCAGGGATGACGCTCGCGGTGCTGAAGCGGGACGTGCGAACGATTCTCGGCGAGGTGTTCCGATGACGGCGACCGGTGTCGTGGCCGCTCCCCTCCGGAGGGCGCGGCCCGCCGCGGTGGTGCTGGGATTGTCGGTGACCGGCCTGGGTACGGTACGCGCGCTGCGAGCGGCGGGAGTGGAGGTGTACGGGGTGAGCCTTTCCCGCCGTGATCCGGGAAGCCGCTCGCGATACTGCCGGGTGGTGGACGCGAGTGGGATGACCGACGACGCCCTCTGCGACTGGTTGGTCGACCACGCTCGGTCCCTGAGCGGTCCGCCCGTGGTGTTCCCGACAAGCGATCTCCTTGCGTTGCTCCTCGCTCGGGAGCGGGAGCGTCTCGGGCGCCACTGCTTCCTCTGGGCCAACAAGCGGGGTGACCTCGAAGGGCTCGTCGATAAACGGCGGCTCTCCGCGCTCGCGGAATCGGTGGATCTTCCCATCCCGCCGACGCTCGTGGACCCCACCGTGGAGACCGCTCGGGAATGGTGTGGCCGCAATGCTGGGCCGTACCTGGTCAAGCCGGGCTACGTCGGATTGGCTGACGCCGCGATGTCCCGGAAGAACTTGGTGGTGGCCTCGCCGGCGGAGGTGCTGGCTTTTCTCGAGGAGCGCGCTGGCAGCGCGCGCGGAATCATGCTCCAGCGGGTGATTCAGGGGGGCGACGGCGCTATCTTCGACTGCTATGGCTACTGCGGGCCCGACGGGCGCGTGTGGGCACTCGCCTCCCATCGCCGGATCCGCCAGTATCCACCCCATTTCGGGATCACGTGCTACGGAGAGATCCCCACGACCTCGGCGCCGGGTGTGGAGACGCGCCTGTTCGCTCTGACGCGCCGACTCCTCGCGCACGTCCGGTACCACGGGATATTCGGCGTGGAGTGGTTGCAGGACCGCGCGAGCGGCGAACTGTTCCTCCTGGACTTCAACGCGCGTCCGTTCTACACCATCGGCCACCTTCACGATTGCGGGCTCAATCTGCCGCTCCTCGCCTACCGCGATCTCACCGGTGAGGGCGCCGACGCCACCATGACGGAGCCCTCCCTCGATCATCGTTTCTGGGTCGACTTCTGGCGGGACGCGGCGTCCTTCATCCGGAAGCGCGAGGCCGGCGAGCTGGGTCTCGGCGACTGGCTTTCGTCGGTGAGCCGCTGCCGCTCGTTTGCGCTGTGGCGGGCGGGCGATCCGATGCCGTTCGTTGCCGCGTCGGCCCGCGAGGTCGCGGGCCTCGTGCGCCGTGCGGGCCACAGGGGGAGCCGTCGATGACCGAACCGGTCCTCGTCCCCGCCGTGGGTCGAGAGCTCTTTGCCACGCGGCCCGAGCCCGGGGTCGACCCGGTGGGATATCACGTCCGGCCGGAACGGCTCGTGCGCCGCGCCCTCCGACATGCCGGATGGCTGAGTCCTGACCAGAGCTTGCGGGCGCGGCTCGAGATCGAGGACGACGGCCCGCGTGCGTCGGCGGCCATCGCGCTGTGGCTCGCTCCCGGACCCTACCTGCCTCCCGCGCAGCTACGGAGCCTTCTCGATCGGCTGCCGCGACTGCGCTGGGTGTACTCCCAGATCACCGGTGTGGAGCATCTGGACCTCGCCGAGTTCCAGCGGCGCGGCATCCTCGTCAGCAACAACGGGACCCTCAGCTCGCGCCGGGTGGCCGAGATGGCGCTTGCCTGCATCCTCGCGCACGCCAAGCGGTTGCCGCGCCACTTCGACATGCAGCGCGCCCGTCGCTGGCGGTCGCTCGGGAGCCAGGATTTGAACCGGCAGACGGTGGGAATCGTGGGAACCGGGGCGATCGGCACCGAGCTGGCTTCGATGTGCCGCGCGCTGGGCATGCACGTGATCGGGGCCTCTCGTCAGCCCGATCGCTTCGGGAGCGATCCCAGCCCGTTCCACCGGGTGCTTGATCTGCGGGGCGAGCTGAAGACGTTGCTCGGGGAGTCGGACCACGTCGTGCTCGCGCTTCCGCTGAACGACGCGACCCGGGGCGCCATCGACGCCGCCGCGCTGGCGCAGATGCGCCCGTCGGCGGCCCTGATCAACGTGAGTCGCGGCCCGCTGGTAGACGAGGACGCGCTCTGTGACGCGCTCGCCCGCGGGTCGGTGGCGGCCGCCTACATCGATCGGCCCAGCACCCTGCCGCCGCCGCGCTGGAGCCGCCTCTATCGCACGCCGAACCTCGTGCTCACGCACTATTCCGCGGCGGCCAGCCCGCATGCGACCGCGGAAGCCTTCGGGCAATTCGTCGCGGGGCTCCGGACTCTCCTCACGACAGGCGTGCCCGCGGATCTGGTGACACACTGATGACCGTGCCCATCCGGGTCATGCACGTGGTCAATGTCCTGTCTCTCGCCGGGATGGAGCACGGGGTCATCAAGCAGGTGAATCGCCTCGACCCCGCGCGGTTCGCGCCGAGCGTCTGCTGCCTCGCGTTCCAACGCGAGGAGACGCGCGGCGTGCTCGACCCACGCGTGCGCGTCCACGAGCTCCGGAAGGCGACCGGGCGGGACCTCGGTCTGGTGCCGCGGCTGGCCGCCTGCCTGAGGCGGGAGCGCGTGGGGGTCGTCCACTCCCACAACTGGCAGACGTTCTTCTACACGGTGGCGGCGGCCGCGCTCGCGGGTGTGCCCGCCCGCGTGCACGGTCTTCACGGGCGGGAAGCCGAGGCGCCGCCACCGCGTCAGGTCCGGCTCAGCCGCTGGCTGGCCCGGCGGGTGTCGCGGCTGATCGCGGTGTCGAGCGATCTGGGCCGCGAGCTGGTGAAGGAATGGGGCGTCCCCGCCGAGCGGGTGACGGTGATCCCAAACGGCGTGGACCTGGACGGATTCGCCCATCCGGGGCCCGTCGAGCCGATCCGCGAGGAATTGCGGCTCGCGCCGGAGCATCGCGTGATCATGACGGTGGGCGGCCTGCGCCCCGTGAAGGACTACCCCACCCTCATCCGGGCCTTCGCGCGCGTGCACGCGGTGCGGCGCGAGGCGCGGCTGGTCATCGTGGGCGGCGAGCGCGGGGGCGGCCGCCAGGACGAGCTCGAGGCGCTCGCGGCCTCCCTCGGTGTGGGCCCGATGGTGCTCTTCCTCGGCGTCCGCCTGGACATCAACCGCCTGCTCGCGCTGTCGGACGTCTACGTCAACAGCTCCGTCTTCGAGGGCATGTCGAACACTGTTCTCGAGGCGATGGCGGCCTCGCGCCCGGTGGTGGCCACCGACGTGGGCGGCAACCCCGAGCTGGTGCGCGACGGCGTGAGCGGCTATCTGGTGCCCCCCCGGGACGAGGCCGCGCTGGCCGCGCGGCTCACCGAGCTCCTCGCCGATCCCGGGCTCGCCAAGGCCCAGGGCGCGGCGGGCCGCGCCCTCGTGGAGTCCGAGCACGCCATGGCCCGTATGGTGACGGCCTACGAAGACTGCTACGAGGATCTGGTCGGCCGGCGGGTCCTGCGCGGCACGGTGCGTGCCCGCGAGCGGGCGAAGTCCGCGGTCGCCCGCGTCGTCGCCCACCGAGTCCGCGCGGACGCCGGGCGTCTCGTGGTGCTCACCTATCATCGGGTGCTGCCCGTGCGCGCCGCCCAGACCTACGCGCTACCGCCGATGGCGATGCCGCGTGACGAGTTCGACGCGCAGATGGGCCACCTGGCCCGTCACTACGCTCCGCTCCCCCTCGCGGAGGCGGCCGAGCGGCTCGCGCGCGGCTCCCTGCCCAAGCGCGCGGTGGCGGTGACCTTCGACGACGGGTACGGTGATAACTACCGCCATGCCTTCCCGATCCTCAAGAAGCACGGGGTGCCCGCCACGATCTTCGTCGTGACCGGTGCGCTCGACCGGCGCACGTCCTTCTGGTGGGACGCGGTGGCCGCCGCGGTCGACCGGCTGGCCCATCAGTCGGCCGCCGACCGGAATCACCTGCCCACATGGCTCACCGCCTGCCTGGCACCCCTGCGGGCCGGCGCCCTGTCCCGCGAGGTCGCCCGCGGCATCATCAGGCGCCTGAACGCGCTCGAGCGGCAGGAGCGCGAGCGCTCGGTGGCCGCGCTCCTGGCCGCGGCCCCGGGGGCCGGTGGCGCCGGCGACGATCTGCTTACCTGGGACCAGGTCCGTGAGATGCACCGGGGCGGCGTCGAGGTCGGCTCCCATACCGTCTCGCACGCCTTCCTGGACGAGCTCGCGCCCGCCGAGGCGCGCCGCGAGATCGAGGAGAGCCTCGAGCGCCTGGCCACCGAGCTGGGCGCGCCCGCGCGCCTCTTCGCGTATCCGCGGGGACGGATGGCGGAGCCCCTCCGCGCCCTGCTCCTCGATGCGGGCGTCCTTGCCGCCGTCACCACGGAGCTGGGGGACAATCGGCCGGGCGCAGACCTCCTGGCCCTGCACCGACTGGACGCGGGCTACCTCCGTCGCGCCGGCGGCTTCGACCGGCACGTCTTCGACGCCGAGCTGGCGGGGCGCTTCACGCGCCTCCATGCCGCCGGGCGCGGGAGCCGTTAGCATGTGCGGGATTGCCGGCATCGTCCACACGGATCCGGGACACCCGGTGTCGCCCGAGCTGCTGCGGCGGATGACCAGCGCCATGGCGCATCGCGGGCCTGACTGCGACGGCTTCCACTTCGGCCGCGGCGCGGGCATGGGGCACCGGCGGCTGTCCATCATCGACCTCAGTACCGGCGACCAGCCCATCTTCAACGAGGACCGCACCGTCGCGGTGATCCTGAACGGCGAGATCTACAACTTCCAGGAGCTGCGCGCCGAGCTCGCCGCGAAGGGGCATCGCTTCGCCACCCAGTCGGATACCGAGGCCATCGTCCACGGGTACGAGGAGCACGGCCCCGAGTGGGTGGCGCGGCTCCGCGGCATGTTCACCATCGCGCTCTGGGACGATCGGAACCGCCGGCTCCTCCTCGCCCGCGACCGGGCGGGCAAGAAGCCTCTTTACTACACGCACGACGCCGAGCGACTCGCGTTCTCGTCCGAGCTCAAGGGGCTGCTCCAGGACAGCGGCCTCAAGCGCATGGTGTCCTCCGAGGCGCTGCACGACTACCTCTCCTTCGGCTGCGTGCCCGCGCCCGCCACCATCCTCCAGGGCGTCCACCAGATTCCGCCCGCCCACTACCTCGTGTGGGAGCGCGGCCAGGTGCGCCTCACCGAGTACTGGGACGTGCCGCGCGACGGGCATCGGGAGCGGACGGAGGCCCAGGCGCTCGAGGAGTTCGCCGCGGTGTTCACCGACGCGGTGCGGGTGCGCCTCATCAGCGACGTGCCGCTGGGCGCCTTCCTGTCGGGCGGTGTGGACTCCACCGCGGTGGTGGAGACGATGGCGCGCCTGTCGGACCGACCGGTGCGCACGACCGCGGTCGGCTTCACGGAGAAGCGGTGGAGCGAGCTGCCGCACGCCCGCGCGGTGGCGGAGGCCCTCCACACCGACCATCACGAGGTCCTGGTGGAGGCCCACGCCGCCGACATCCTGCCCCGGCTGGCCTGGCATCTCGACGAGCCCTTCGCCGACTCCTCGGCGCTGCCCACGTACTACGTCGCCAAGGCGGCCCGCGAGCGCGTGACGGTGGCGCTGTCCGGTGACGGCGGCGATGAGATCTTCGCCGGCTATCAGCGCCGCTACGGACTCAACCGCTGGGAAGCGCGGCTCCGCCGTCTGCTTCCCGGCTGGGCCCGGGCCGGCGTGCTGGGTCCCCTCGGCCGGGTCTATCCCAAGGCCGACTGGCTGCCGCGCCCGCTCCGCGCCAAGTATTTCCTCCAGAACCTCGGGACGAGCTTCGAACGCGCCTACTTTTCTGATCTCTCGCTGCTGCGGCCCGCGGACAAGGTCGCGCTCCTCCACCCCGAGCTCCGGGCGACCCTGGGCGGCCATGACTCCTTCACGGGCTTCGCGCGTCACTTCGACCGCGTCCGGCACCTGGATCCGCTGAGCCAGCTGCTCTACGTCGACTTCAAGACCTGGCTGGTGAACGACATCCTCGTCAAGGTGGATCGGATGAGCATGGCGGTATCCCTCGAGGTGCGGGCCCCTCTGCTCGACCACACGGTGGTGGAGTTCGCCGCCTCGCTGGCGCCGGAGTGGAAGTATCGCGGGCGCGTGTCCAAGTATCTCCTCAAGCGGCACCTGGCCGAGCGCGTGCCCGCCTCCGCCGTTCACCGCCGGAAGCAGGGATTCGAGATCCCCCTGGCCGCCTGGCTCCGCAGCGACCTGCGCGACATGGCGCACGACCTCCTGCTCTCCCCGCGCGCCCTCGGCCGGGGCTATGTCCGCGGCGAGCGCGTGCGGGCCCTCTGGGACCGTCACCAGCGCGGGGTGGGCAATCACGCCTCCGTCTTGTATGCGCTCCTCATGCTGGAGCTCTGGCATCGCACGTTCATCGACGGGGCCCCGCCGGCATGAGCGCGCCGCGCGACGACCGGGAGTTCGAGGCCCAGTGGCGCGCCCGCTTCGAGCGCTTCGCCCAGACCTTCGACGACGAGCCGCGGATTTCGGGCTGGTCCGACGCGGGGCTGCGCCGGCGGGTGGCCGCGTTCAGCGCGCTCGTGCCGGGCATGGGGTTGCCCGAGCGGGCGCGCGCCCTCGAGCTGGGCTGCGGCGGGGGCACCTATGTCCGGCTCCTCGCCGGGCTGGGACATCGCACCGTCGGCCTCGACTACTCCGTGCCGAGCCTTCAGCGCGCCCTGGCTGCCGATCCGGGACGCAAGGGCGTCTACCTCGCCGGCGAGGCCTATGACCTTCCCTTTCCTGCCGCGACCTTCGATCTGGTCGTCTCCATCGGGGTCCTGCAGGCGCTCTCCGATCCGGGTCGCGCCATCGCGGAGATGTCCCGCGTGCTGCGGCCGGGTGGGGCAGTCGTGGTGGAAGCGCTGAACGGCCTCGGGCTCGTCGAGCTGGTGCGCCGGGGGCTGGCGCGCCTCCGGGGTTGGCCCACCCGGGTGCGGACCTACCCGCCTGCCGATGTCCACCGCTGGCTGGCCGCCGCGGGCCTCATGCTCGTGAGTCAGCCGGCGCTACGGCTGCCGCCCCGGCAGACACCATGGATGGAGAGCGTCCTGGAGTCGCGGCCGGTACGGGCGATGCTGGATGCCGTGCCCCCGCTGGGCAATGCCGCCGCGCACTCCTTCCTCTTCGTCGCGCGCCACGCCGCGACGGCGGGCGGTCGGAGGTAGGGCCGTGTACGGCCTCTTTGCCGCCTTCGGGACCGCAGCCCGGCAGCTCACGCGGGAGCGCGCCCTCGGCGCCATCGCGACGGTGGCGCCCGCGGAGGTCGACTTCTACACGGATGGTCAATCCGTGAGTCTGGCCCTCCTGAATCCTCCAAACTGCGCCGAGGGCGCCTCGATCACGTGGAGCCGGGGGGGTCGCCTGGCGTGCGCGCTCGATGGCTATGTCGTGACCGAGACGGCCGGGGACGGCGCGGCCCAGCGGAGGGAGCTGGCCCGTCTCGTCGAGTCGAACGGGGTGGAGCGCGCGCTGGCCACGCTCGCCGCCGGCTCGTTCAACGCGGCGATCCTCGACCTGGATCGCGGTCTCTTCACGGTGGCGAATGACCGGGTGGGCTCGATTCCACTCTACTTCGCCGAGGTCGCGGGTGGCTGCGTGGTGGCGACCGCGCCGGCCCTCGTCACCGCTTGCGGCGTGGTCGCGCGCGAGCCGGACCTCACCGCCATCGCGGAGCTGGTCTTTCTCGGGCATACGGTGGGCGAGCGCTACTACGTGAAAGGTATGCGGCGGCTCCCGCCGGCCAGCATCCTTCGCTGGGACGACACGAGCGGCCGGCTGGACGTCGCGGGCACGGCCCTCAGCCCGTTTCGCCTCGGGCCGGCCGAGCGCGAGCCCGACGTCGACCAGATCGCCGAGCTCACGCGGGCCGCCTGCCGGCGCCTCGCCGGGCTCTCGAAGAAGAACGCGCTGCTCCTGAGCGGCGGCATGGACTCGCGGCTGATCCTCGCCGCGTGGCCCGATTCGGCGCGGCTGCCCTGCTATGGCTATGGGCCCCGCGAGTTCGCGGACGTCTCGTTCGGACGGCAGGTGGCCAGCGTGCGCGGGTCGCGCTATACCAATGTTCCCCTGCACGGGCACGAGGTGTCGGCCTCCATCGACGAGATGCTGCGCCTGAGCGGTCCGCCCGCCTTCCCGCCGCGCTATCTGGCGGCGCGCCGGATCGGCGACGACGGGCTGGAGACCGCGCTCGACGGTTACGCGGGCGACGTGCTCATCGGAGGCAGCTACTACGGAAGCACCGAGTTTCTCTCCAGGCCGGAGCGCTGGCTGCAGGCGGCGAATCGCCTCGGCGATCGGCGCGTGCGCCAGGTGGGCGTCGACGCCTTGACCGAGACGCTGTACGCGAGCCTGCTCGACCGGGGCGCCACCGAATGGCTGGCGCGCCATGCCGACGCGGAGGTCGCGCAGGCCCTCTCCGCCCAGCGGCCCGCCATGCTCCAGGACATCTCGGCGGTGCTCCGCGAGATCGCCCCGGCCGACGGCTCGGTGGCGGTCGCCATCCGCGACTTCAAGCTCATGCACAAGGCCCAGCACAGCAGCCTCAATCAGGGCGTCCTCTGTCGGCGCTTCGTCCGGGTGGCCTATCCGCTCCTCTGCGACCATCCGCTGCTCGAGGCGACCTGGACCATCGCGCCCCGGCACACGGCGTTCCGGCGGCTCTACGTGCGGCTGTTCCGGCGGCACTTCCCGAAATACGCGGCCGTCCCGTACGCGAGCTCGCTCCTGCCGCTGCGCCGCTCCGCGCTGGCCCACCGATGGGCCAAGACGATGCGCTCGTACGGAGTCCGCCTTCCGCTGGCTTCCCCGGGGGTGGTGCAGGAGCGCTACGACGAGTGGAACGCCTGGCTGCAGGAGAGCGCGAGCCTGCGGGGCCGGGCCATCGGACTCTTGACCGATCTCGGCCTGTCGGGCCGTGCCCGTCTCGAGGCCGCGATCGAGCCCATCGGCGCCGGCGCCATCAAGGGCTCCGGCGATCTCTTCCACGTGGGCGCGGTGGCGCAGCTGGTGTCGCCGCTGAGGGTGTCGGCATGACGGTGCTCCACGTGCTCGACCATTCGCTCCCGGTGATGAGCGGCTACAGCACGCGCAGCCGCAACATCGTGGTGTTCCAGAAGGCGGCCGGGCTTCGTCCGGTCGTGGTGACCTCGCCCAAGCACGGACCCGCGCCGGCGCTTCGGGAGGAGCGAGACGGCATCCCGCACTACCGGACGCCCGGCCCCGCCGGCCGTGTCCCCCTCGCGCGAGAGCTCGCCCTCATGTGGCGCGTGGCCCGCCGCGTCCGCGACGTCGCCCGCGCCGAGGGCGCCCGCGTGCTCCACGCCCACTCCCCGGTGCTGAACGGGCTTCCCGCGCTCTGGGTGGCGCGGCGGCTGGGTATCCCGGTGGTGTACGAGGCGCGCGCCTTCTGGGAGGACGCCGCCGTGGATCACGGCACCACCCGGGAGGGCTCGCTCCGCTACCGGGTGAGCCGTGCCCTCGAGACCTTCATGTTCAAGCGCGCCGATGCGGTGGTGACCATCGCCCAGGCCATGCGGCAGGAGCTGATCGAGCGCGGGGTTGACGCCGCGCGCATCTGCGTGGCGCCCAACGGGGTGGATACGGACTGGTTCCGGCCGGTGGACCGGGCGGAGGCCCTCGCCAGGCGCCTGGGGCTGAACGGCGGTCCCGTGGTCGGCTTCATCGGCTCCTTCTATCACTACGAGGGCCTGCGGTTCCTGCTGGGGGCGGTGCCCGCCCTGCGCGAGCGCGTGCCCGATGCGCGCTTGCTCTTGGTGGGCGGCGGTGAGGAGGACGCGGCGCTCCGGGCCGCGGCCGCGCCGCTGGGCGATGCGGTGATCTTCGCCGGCCAGGTGCCGTTCGCCGAGGTGCGCGACTTCTACGCCCTGACCGACGTCTTCGTGTGCCCGCGGCGGCGCATGCGCCTCACCGAGCTGGTCACGCCGCTCAAGCCGCTGGAGGCCATGGCGATGGGACGCGCGGTGGTGGCGAGCGACCTCGGCGGGCTCGCGGAGCTGATCGAGCACGACGTGACCGGTGTCCTCGTTCCCGCCGAGTCTCCCGAGGCGCTGGTGGACGCCCTCGCCCGGCTGGCCCGCGACGCGTCCGCTCGCGCCCGCCTGGGGACGCAGGCCCGCGAGGCCATGATCCGCGAGCGGACCTGGCCGCGTATCATCCAGCGCTACGTCGATCTCTATGCGAGCCTGGCCTGACATGCGCGTGCTCACGCTCAGCACGGTATTCCCCAATGTCCGTCAGCCCGCCTTCGGCGTGTTCGTGGCGGAGCGCATGCGCCGGGTCGCCCGGCACTGCGATGTGTCGGTGGTGGCGCCCGTGCCCTGGTTCCCCGGCAATGGGTGGATCAGGCCCCACTGGAACGGGGTGCCCTCGACCGAGGGCCATGAGGGCTTCCGCATCTATCACCCGCGTGTCCTGTGCTTCCCCCGCTACGCCAAGTGGAGCGACGGGCTCTTCTACGCCGCCTCGCTGCTGCCCTTCCTGGCGTGGCTGCGCCGCCGCTTCCCCTTCGACCTGATCGACGCGCACTTCGCCTATCCCGACGGGGTGGCCGCCGCGCTGCTCGGCGGGATCTTCCGGGTGCCGGTCGTGATCACCCTTCGCGGCAGCATCGTGCGGCTGCGCCACTATCCCGCCCACCGGCCCCAGATCCGCTGGGCCCTGCGGCGGGCCGCCCGCGTGCTCGCGGTGAGCCAGTCGCTCAAGGAAGTGGCGGCGGGGATCGGCGTGCCCGCCGACCACATTCGCGTGATCCCGAACGGCGTGGACGCCGACGTGTTCGTGCCGCGCGAGCCCGCGGAGGCGCGCCGCGCCCTGGGTCTGCCTCTGGATCGGACCATCATTCTCTCCGTGGGCGGCCTCAACGAGGGCAAGGGCCATCACCGGGTGGTCGCGCAGCTCCCCGAGCTGGCCAAGCGCTTCCCCGACCTCCTCTACGTCATCGTGGGGGGCGAGCGGGCCGGCGAGACCTCGCGCCCGCTCATCGAGAGCACGGCGGCGCGGCTCGGCGTGTCGGAGCGCCTGCGCCTGGTGGGCGAGCGGCCGCACGACGAGGTGGCGGCCTGGCTCGCCGCCGCCGATCTCTTCTGCCTCGCCACGCGCTCCGAGGGCTGGGCCAACGTGCTCCTGGAATCCCTGGCATGCGGCACCCCGGTCGTGAGCACCCGCGTGGGCGGCAATGCCGAGATCGTCAGCCACGAGGGCCTGGGTATTCTCGTGCCCGCCCAGGACGACCGCGCGCTCGCCGCCGCCATCCGTGAGGGGCTCGAGCGGCGCTGGGATCCGCATCTCCTCGTGGCGCACGCCCAGGCCCATTCGTGGGACAGCGCGGTGCGCGGGGTCGTGGAGGAGTTCGAGCGGGTGCTCGGGCGGCGGCGCCAGGCCCACATCGGAGATCTGGCCGAGCCCGAGTCGGGGAGGCGCCCCTGATGCACCCGACCCTGGTGAACCGGGTGATCTTCCCGCTCCACGAGCGGCTCAAGGGCAAGCGGACTCACGCGAAGCTCGCCGAGCTCGAGCGCACGCAGTGGCTCGCCCCGGCGGCGCTGCGCGCGCTCCAGTTCGAGCGGCTGCACCGCCATCTCACGTGGTCCTACCGCGAGGTGCCGTACTACACGCGGCTCCTTGACGAGCACGGGGTGCCTCCCGCGCGCGTGCAATCCTTCGACGACTTCGCGCGAATCCCAGTCCTGACCAGGGACCTGCTCCGGGAGCGCCTGGCCGACCTTCAGCCCCGCACCCCGCTGCGGGGCGTGCAGCGCCTCAGCACGGGTGGATCGACGGGCGCGCCGGTCACCGTGCTGGTGGACCGCGAGCGCTCGGCGTTCACGGACGCCGCCCGCCTGCGGGCGCACCGCTGGTTCGGCGCCGACATGGGCGCCCGGGAGATCGTTCTCTGGGGCTCCCCCATCGAGCTGGGTCGCCAGGATCGGCTCCGCTCCACACGGGACCGGCTGCTGAACTCGCGCCTCCTGTCCGCGTTCGATCTGGGAGAGAGCGCCCTCGCGCGCTATGCTGCGGAGGTGCGCGCGTACCGGCCGCAGAAGCTCTACGGCTACGCGAGCGCCCTGGCGCTGCTGGCGGGCTATCTGGATCGCACGGGCGGCCTCCCTGCCGGCCACGCGCCCCGGGCAGTCTTCACCACCGCTGAGCCCCTCTACGACTTCCAGCGCGCGGCCATCGCCGGCGCCTTCCACTGCCCGGTGGCCACCGAGTACGGCTGCCGCGACGGCGGCCTGGTGGCGCTCGAGTGTCCGCAGGGCGGCCTTCACATCGCGGCCGAGGGCATGCACGTCGAGGTGCTGCCGGCGGCGCCGGGTGAGGCCGGAGGCGAGCTGGTGCTGACCAATCTCGAGTCGTACGCCCTTCCCATCATCCGCTACCGGAGCGGCGACGTGGGGGCGCTCGACCCCACCCCGTGTCCCTGCGGGCGGGGCCTGCCGCGTCTGGCGCGCGTGGAGGGCCGGCGCACCGACTTCCTCGTGACGCCCTCGGGCAAGCTCATGCACGCGCTCGCCGCCATCTACGTCCTGCGGGAGGTGCCCGGGCTCCGCGAGTTCCAGGTGGTGCAGGAGCGCCTCGACCACGTGCGCGTGCGGGTGGTGCCAGCGGGTGAGCTGTCCGCGGCCGCGCGCGCCGCCATCCTGGAGGGGCTGGGCGGGCTCTTCGAGGGCCGGGCCCGCATCGAGGTGGAGACGGCGACCACGGTGGCGAGCGCCTCCGGCAAGCATCGCTACGTCATTTCTCACGTCGCCGCCGCGCACGTGAGCGCCCTCGTGGGGGCCGCCTGATGGAGCTGTTCGGCGACTCCCTCCACGGCGTCACGTTCGGCCTCGCCGCCGTGTCCGCGCTGCTCCTCGCGGTGGGTGTGGCGCTGGGTGGCTCGCGTCCCATCACCAAGTGGAGCTTCGTGCTGGGCATGGTCGGCCTGGCCGTGGAGGCGGCGGCGGGATACGCCCTGCTCACCCTCACCGAGCAGGTGGAGGACCGCCTGTTCTGGCTGCGCGCGCGCGAGATCGCCGCTCTGGGCCTCCTGATCCCGTGGGGCGTGTTCGTGGTCAGCCTCTTCGCCCCGATGGCCCGCCGGTGGTCCCTGACGCTGCGCCTGGGCCTCGCGGCCGGATCGCTGACCATCGTGGGCACCATGGTCGCGGTGGCCTATCGCACCGCCTTCAAGCTGCCCGACATCGCGGCGCCGTTCTATGCGGCCCAGCTCGACCGTCTCGGCCAGTTCTCCACCATCATCCAGCTCGTGGTCACGGTCGCCATCCTCGGGGGCTTCGACACCTATCTCCGAGGCTCGCGTCACGAGGATCGGTGGCGCATGAAGTACCTCATCGTGGGGCTGGGCGGGATCAACCTGGTCCGCTTCTTCCTGCTCAGCCAGATGCTGCTGTTCCAGGTGGTCCTGGCCGCCTACGTCACGACCGCGGCCGCCACGCTCGTATTCGGCAACCTGGCGGTGGGGGCCTCGCTGATCCGGACCCGCCTCCTGCGCTCCGAGGTCACGGTGTCGCGGGATCTCGTCTACCGCTCGCTCGTGGTGGTGGCGCTGGGGGGCTATCTCCTGGTGGTCGGCGCCCTCGGCTCGCTCCTGAACTACATGGGCATCGCCGAGGAGCTCCTGTGGGGCTCGGTGCTGATCTTCGTGTCCTCGCTGGCGGTGGGGGCGGTGCTCCTGTCCGAGAGCGTGCGCTGGCGGGTGAAGCGTTTCATCGCGCGCCACTTCTACCGGACCAAGTACGACTACCGCGAGCAGTGGCTGCGCTTCACCCAGCGGCTGGGCTCGCTGGTCTCCCTCGAGCAGCTCGGGCCGGTGCTCGTGAGCGGGGTCACGGACGCCGCCGGCGCGGCCCGGGGCGCGCTCTACCTCGTCGGCGCGCGGGATGGCCGCTATCACCTGGCGGGAACGGTCGAGCTTCAGGGCATCCCCGCGGTGCTCGAGCCCTCGGCGCCCATCCCCGCCCGCCTGGCCAGGGAGACGGCGCCCGTGCCGCTGACCGGGGCACTGCGGGAAACGCCTCCCGGCATGCTGCTCGCGGAGGGCGCGGTGGTGGTGCCGCTCCGCTGGGCCGGCGAGCTGGTCGGCGTGATGCTGGTGGGCCCCGAGCGTGCCGGCACGCCATACTCGCGGGAGGATCTGGAGTTCTTCATGACGGTGGGCGAGCAGGCGGCGGGCGTGATCGTCACCGCGCGGCTCTCGGAGACGCTGACGCAGGCCCGGGAGTTCGAGGCCTTCCACCGCCTGACGTCGTTCGTGATCCACGACCTCAAGAACGCGGTCTCCGCCCTCTCCATGCTCAGCCAGAACGCGCTCCAGCACTTCGAGGACCCCGAGTTCCAGAAGGATGCGCTGAAGACGCTCTCGCGCACCGTGGACCGGATGAAGGCCCTGCTCGCTCGGCTGGCCGCCGCGCCCGACGCCGGACGCCTCCGCTCGGAGCCCGTCGATCTGTCCGCGCTGGCCCTGGAGGCGACCCGGCCTCTGGACGGCGGACGGGTGAGCCTCGTGAAGGAGTTCGCGCCCCTGCCCACCGTAGCCGGTGATGCCGAGGCCCTCTTGAAGGTGATCCAGAACCTGGTGACGAACGCGGTGGAGTCCGTGAAGGGCAGCGGCACCGTCACGGTGCGGAGCTACGAGGAGGCGGGCGCGGCGGTCTGCGAGGTGACCGATACCGGGTGCGGCATGTCGGCGGAATTCATCCAGAAGTCACTGTTCGCGCCCTTCAAGTCCACGAAGAGCGGGGGCTGGGGCATCGGGCTCTATCAGGCCAAGGGCATCGTGGACGCGCACGGCGGAGCCATCGAGGTGACGAGCCGCGAGGGTGCGGGCAGCACCTTCCGCCTGCGGCTGCCGCTGACCCGGACGACGGGGCCCGAGGACCCGCGATGACCACCGCCACCACGGCCGGAGGCGTGCTTCAGCCCCGGGCGACCTGGGTCTGGTTCCTGCCGCCCTGGATCGCCGCCCTGGCCCTCTACACCCCGCTGATTCCGGGGCTCGTGTACGAGTGGGCCAAGTTTCCCAGTCTCTCCCACGGCTTCGCCATCCCGTTCATCGCCGCCTATCTCGTCTGGGCCCGGCGGGAGCGCATCCTGGGCCTGGCGCCGACCCCCTCGGCCTGGGGCTTCCCGCTCTTGATCGTGGGGCTGGCCGCCTTCGTGCTCGGGATGCGGGCCAGCGAGCCCTTCGTGGCGCGGGTGTCGCTCCCCTTCATCCTGCTGGGCCTCTCATTGCTGCTCGCCGGCGCGCGCATCACCCGCCACACGTGGCCGGGCATCCTCTACCTGCTCTTCATGATTCCCCTGCCCTGGGGCACCGTGAAGCAGGTCACGTACCGCTCCCGCCTCTTCGACGCGGACGCGACCGCGACCCTGCTCCGTCTCATGGGCATTCCCGTGTATCACGACGGCGTGCTGCTCCATCTGCCCAACGTCAACCTGGAGGTGGCGGACGCCTGCAGCAGCATTCCCGCCATCGCCGCGCTCCTCTCGCTCGGCGTGGCCTATGCGGCGGTGGCGCAGCGGCCCACGTGGATCCGGCTCACGCTCATCGTGGCCACCCTCCCGCTGGCCATCGGCGCGAACATCGTCCGTATCACGAGCACCGCGGCGGCCGCGTACTGGATCGGCGTCTGGACGCTCAACACGAGCTATCACATGTTCAACGGCACGGTGAACTTCCTCTTCACCTTCATCCTCTTGATGGCGCTCGACGCCATCCTGATCCGACTGGCCTGGAGACGCCCGGCATGACGCGCGGCGCTCGATTCTCCGTGATCGCGCTGGCGCTGCTGGTCGTCTCCGGCGTCGCGGCGGCGATGCCCGTGGGGGGCGTCGACACACCCCTGCGCGTCTCGTTCGAAGCGCTGGCGACCCCGGCCGGGTGGATGGAGGGACGGGAGGCGCCGGAGACCGTGCTGGCGCCCGATGGACGTGCCCCCATCCGCCTGTCACGCGGCTACACCAAGGGGCCGGCGACCGAGTGGGTGCTGGTGGAATACTTCCCTTCCCAGACCGAGTCGCGGCGGGCCGCCGCCCGAGAATTCGTGTTCCCGGGCGCAGGCTGGAGCCAGCTCACCGAGCGCGCGGTCACGCTGCCCATCGCATCGGGTGGGGCGGCGCCGATCGAGGCGAATCTCGTGCTGGTCGAGTCCGGCGGTCAGCGCCATGCCGTGCTGTACTGGTACGAGGTCGGCGGCGTGGCCACGGCCAGCGATCATGGGTATCGGGCTCGTCTCTTGTACAATCGACTGGTGCGGGGACGATCCGACGGCGCGTTGATCCGGATCGCATCGCCTTTCCAGGCCGGTGAGGACGAGCAGGCCATCCTCGCCCGTCACATCGACTTCCTCCGGGTGTTCTATCCGGCCCTGCTCGGGAGCTTGCCCCGCTGATGGCGGGAGCGAGGAGACCACGCGCATGAACAAGCCGAAGCTCCTGGTCGTGGACGACGACGAGAGCATCCGGACCCAGATCAAGTACGCGCTCCGCGACGACTACACCCTGTGGTTCGCCGAGGATCGCGCGCAGGCGATGGCGCTGTTCCACGAGGTGCAGCCGGGCATCGTGAGCCTCGATCTGGGCCTGCCCCCCGATGCCGACGGGGCCGAGGAGGGTCTGAAGACGCTCGACGAGATCCTCCGCGCGTCCTCGAGCACCAAGGTCGTGGTCGTGACCGGCAACAGCGACCGGGAGAACGCGCTCCGCGCCGTGCAGCTGGGCGCCTTCGACTATCACCTCAAGCCCATCGATCTCGACGAGTACAAGGTGGTCCTCCGGCGCGCGGCCTACCTCGCGGAGCTGGCGCGCGAAGGGGAGACCGCCGCCCAGGCCCGCGAGAGCAGCATTCGCTTCGAGGAGATCATCGGCAGCACGCCGCGCATGCGCGAGATCTTCGCGGTCGTCCAGCGCGTGGCGAAGACCGACGCCACCGTGCTCGTCGAGGGGGAGAGCGGCACCGGCAAGGAGCTGATCGCCCGCGCCATCCACAGCCGGAGCGCCCGGAAGGATGGGCCCTTCGTGGCCATCAACTGCGGGGCCATTCCCGAGACGCTGCTGGAGTCCGAGCTGTTCGGCCACGAGCGCGGCGCCTTCACCGGCGCGCACGTGCAGCGCCAGGGCAAGTTCGAGCTGGCCAACCGGGGCACGCTGTTCCTCGACGAGATCGGCGAGCTCCCCGTGCACCTGCAGGTGAAGATCCTCCGCTTCCTCCAGGAGCGCACCATCGAGCGCCTGGGCGGCCGCCAGCCCATCTCGGTCGACCTCCGGGTCATCGCCGCCACCAACCGCGACCTCAAGAGCCACCTGCAGCAGGGCCTCTTCCGCGAGGACCTCTACTACCGGCTGTCCGTGGTGACCATCGACCTGCCGCCGCTCCGCGAGCGCGGGGAGGACGTCCTGCTCATCGCCAACCGCTTCCTCGAGCGGGCCGGCCAGGAGCATCGCCGCCGCGTGCGCTTCGGGCCCGACGCCATCCAGGCCATGATGGCGCATGGCTGGCCGGGCAACGTGCGCGAGATGGAGAATCGGGTGAGCCGGGCCGTGATCATGAGCCGGGGGCGGGTGATCATGCCGTCCGACCTGGACCTGGCCGCAGCGGAGCCCGCCCAGGTCGGCTCACTCCGGGATACCCGGGAGCGCGTCGAGCGTCAGACCCTCGTGGAGGTGCTCAGCCGGCACCGCGGCAACGTGAGCCAGGCCGCACGTGAGCTGAAGGTGAGCCGGCCGACCCTCCACGGCCTCCTCGACAAGCACGGCATCAACGCCAAGGACTTCCGCTAAACCCTCGACCCAGCGCGGCTACTCCCGGGCCGGGCGCTTCGGAGCCGGGGGGCCCTCAGGGCCGGGGCGCCAACCGGATCAGGCCCCCCGGCGGCTCGACGGCACCGGGGGTGGGTGGGACCGGGCGCGGCGCCCCGAAGTAGTCCTGCCCGGGCACCCAGGGCTCGATCCGTACTGTCCCCGTCCCGATCAGCAGTCCGCCCGGCACGGGTGAGAAATCGCTGTTCTCGGGATCGACGAAGCAGGCCTGCGCGCGGCAGTCGATGTTGCCCGCCATGCGCAGTCCAGGCTGGGGCTCGGGCAAGAGGGGTCCCGGCCGACCGTGGAGGGCATTGTTGATGATGCTCACGTCGATGTAGCCGTTCCGGAAGAGGGCCACGGCGCGCTGTTCGTTCCGGTAGAGCGTGTTGTGCACGACCATCACGCCGCGAAGCATGCCGCGCCGGCCGTAGTCCTCCACCCCCACTCCGGCTATCGCATTCCCGATGGAGACGTTGTTGCGGATCACCGCGGGGCCGCCCCCGGCCACGATGCCCGACGAGCGCAGCG
Organism: Candidatus Methylomirabilota bacterium; assembly: GCA_035281625.1. Taxonomy (GTDB): domain Bacteria; phylum Methylomirabilota; class Methylomirabilia; order Rokubacteriales; family CSP1-6; genus DASRWT01. Next base: position 29,250 of record DATEDO010000068.1, on the reverse strand, counting down.
ACCCCATCACGACATTGCCCTCGATCAGGGAGGCGCGGGTGATGTCCATGGTGCCGTACACCATGATCCCGGGGCCCTTGGTGTCGATGATCGTGTTGTCGCGCACCACGCCGCCCGAGTTGAGCTTGATCTGGATGCCGTAGCCGATCTCGGGGTCCGGCGCCCGCACGGTATGGATGTAGTTGCCCTCGATGGTGAGGCCGGTCGCCACGCAGCTGACCCCGTCGTGGCAGCCGAAGTACATGGCGGTGGCCTCCGAGCCCCGGATGACGTTCCGCCGCACCGTCATCCCCTGACTGGAGCGGTGGTTGGCGACCACCGCGATGCCGCCCAGCCCGCTGAACTCGCAGTCCTCGACGGTGATGCCGGCCCGCCCGTAGATCCGGATGCCGTCGACGTCTCGCTGGGTGGGCCCCAGCGCGAGACCCTGGATGGTCACGTGATCCGCCCGCACGTCGATCACATTGGACGTGTTGCCCGCGTAGACGATGCGGGGGCGCTGAAGCGGGTCCTTGGCCCGGATCACGATGGGGGACCCCGGCTCGCCACCGGATCGGATGGCGCAGGGCCCGGCGTACTCGCCCGGCCGCAGGACCAGCTCCCCTCCCGGTGGGACGGCGTTCATCTCGAGGCAGAGGCTCGACTCGGGACCGATCTCACGGCTCTCCTGGGCCATGGCGGCCGGCGGCCACCCGAGGCCGGTCAGTCCCAGGCCGATCAGACCGGCGGCGATCGTGCGGAGGCGGATCATGAGGCGCCCCGGGCGGCGTTCACGGGCTCGGCGAGCAGGACGTCCAGCCGGGCAATGGCCTCGTCGTACGCGTCCCGGATCGTCTCGCGCTCGGTCGCGTCGAAGGGCGCCAGCACGGCATCGCCGGCGGGGGCCCCGGAAGCGGGGCGGCGCACGCCCACCTTCACCCGCCGGAACTCGTCGGTCTGAAATGCCTCGATGATGGAGCGCACGCCGCGGTGCCCGCCGTCGCTCCCCCGCTGCCGCCGCCGTACCGCGCCCAGCGGGAGATCGTGATCATCATAGACGAGGACGCATTGCTCGTGGCCCACGCCCAGTCGCGCGGCGATCGCGCGCAGCGCGGGGCCCGTGTGATTCATGAACGCGCTGGGCTTCACGAGGCATACCGATCTACCGTTCCAGAGCCCGCGGCTCAGGTGGCCGTCCGGAGTGTCCCGCCACTCGAGGCTCAAGCGGGCCGCCAGCCGATCGAGCACGGCCTGGCCGACATTGTGCGGAGTGTCGCGATACCGCTCCCCCGGGTTGCCGAGGCCGACGATCACGACGGAAGGGGCGGCCTCGGTGGACGCCGGGGCCCGCTCCGCCAACGGCTCTGGTGGGGCAGCCGCGCTCGGGACCGACGCCGAGTCGACCTCGATCAACTCGCACGTGTCGCAGAAGCGAACGCGCTTGCAGTCGTCCCGCCAGCAGCGCACCCGCCGAACGCGGACGAGGAGGATTCGGCAGAGGTGATCCGCGGTGTTCGAGCCCTTGAGGAGCACCAGATCGCCGGGGCGAAGGACCTCGCCGAGAAAGTCCGAGGCGGCCTTGGTGCTCGCGAAGGCGCGAATCCGATCGTCGCCCGCGGCGCGCTTGGCGCGCAGCGCGGCGGTCGACCGTGGCCCCACGAAGCAGACGATGTCGGCGGCCTCCGCGGCGCGGCGCGCCATCGTCACGTAGACGGCGCCGGCGTCGCCGGTGGTGTCGGCGATGGTGCCGATCACGACGATCTTGCGCGGGGCCACGGCCTCCTTCATGAAGTCCAGCGCGGGCGGAATGGTGTGGATGGAGGCCTTCCAGTCGTCCCGGATGAACGTCACCTCTCCCGCGATGGAGACGGGGCTCATCCGGCCCTCGAAGGGGGCCGCATGCGCCAGCGCCCGAGCGCCCTCCTCGAGGGGCACGCCCAGGGCAAGCCCGACGGCGAGGGCGGCGAGGACGGAGGACACCCAGTGGCGCCCGCAGAGCTGTGTCTCCACCGTGATGCGCCGATGCGCGTGCACGAGGGTGAACGAGAGCCGGGACGGCCAGACGCTCGTCACGTCCTCGGCGCGGAGGTCGGCGGAGGGATCGAGCCCGTAGGAGATGACACGCCCTTGAAATCCTTCCGCCATGGCCCGGACCCGCGGATCGTCGGCGTTCAGCACGGCGATGCCGTCCGGGGGCAAGGCCTGAACGAGCTTGCGCTTCTCCGCGGCGATCCCCTCCGCGGATCCGTAGGCGGAGATGTGGTCGGTCCCGATGTTGGTGACGACGCCGACGCGGGGGCGGAGCAGCGCCAGGCAGCGATCGATCACGCCCGGCGCCGGCGCCCCCACTTCCGCGACGAGGAAACGATGCTCGGGGCGGATCAGGCGGATGGCGCGCGCAACGTCGTGGAGCTCGTTGGCGGAGCCGCCGGTCTTTCGGCCGGGGGAATGAAGGGAGAGCACCTTCGCGATCAGGTCTTTGGCAGTGGTCTTGCCCGAGCTCCCGGTCACACCGATGAAGGTGACCGAGCCGAGCCGCGAGCGGCGATGCTCGGCGGTCCACAGACGAACCCGCATCGCCACGGATTCGAAGAGCGAAGCGGGCAACGCGCCGAGCGACCGGAGGAGCTGACCTCCTGCCGACTCACGATCGCCCATGTTTTCATTCTAGGGGATGGCGTATCCCCAGTCGAGGATTCGCGGGCTGGGAGAGCGCATCTCGGCAGTGCGCAATGTCTGCACCGGGTCGGTCCGACTCAATCCTCCGTCGAGGCCGCGTGCTCGACGATCTGGCCGTAGAGGGCGAACTCGACCTTGGACACGTGCACGATCGCCTGGAAATCCTCCTCGCGCTTCACGTGCGCGTTGATGAGATCGCGCACTTCATGCATGTGCTCCTGGTCGGCGGCCCCGTGCTTGGCGAGGTAGCTCACGGCGGTCTCGGGCACGCCCAGCATGCCCTTGATATTGCCGGCGAGCTGGGTGGCGAACATTTGACTCAGCCCCTCGATGACATACGTATCACCGATCGTGCCCATGGGGTTCTCGTGGCCGGCGATGTAATACATGTAGGCGACGAGGCAGTCGCACGGCACCGAGGGCTTCTGCTTGAGGAGACGCGACACGTCGTACTTCATCTCCCGGAGATCGTCCTCGATCCAGCGGTGATGCCCGTACTCCTCGAAGGCGTGCTCCAGCAGCCACTGCCGGATCTCCTCGTTGTCCGTGCTGATCCGACTCCCCGCGAGCGCATAGACCTTCGCGGCGGCGCGCACGTGGTAGTAGGAGTCGACGAGGAAGCGGGTGTAGATACGGGAGATCTCCGCGGCGTCGCCGGCGCTGACCGGCTCGGGGTTGGCGGGCGGCTCGGCGACCAGCATGCCGACCAGGGGGATCGACATGAATCGATCACGCTCGGGCTGGGTCGCCTTCTGGAGTCGCTCGTACATGGTGGGCATGTGCCGATGTCCTCCTACGAGATGAGTGGTGGCGCCGCGCCCAGAGGCCCCATCGCCCCCGGCTGCCGCCCTACACCAAGGTTCCCACGATCGCCGCCGAGATCCATGCCCAGATTGCCACATGCACGTACCACTTGAGATTGCTCCCGAACATCTCGATGTAGAGGTACGGCATCGCCCAGGCCAGCCGATTGATCAGGAGGCCGGCCACGACCATCCGGCTGCCCAGCTCGATGTGGCCGAAGTCGAACCCCCGCACGCTGGCCCAGCTGAGGCTCGTCACGCCGCTGCCCCACAGCATGAGGGCGATCCCCACGTAGAACGGGACGATCGAGATGACGTAGAGCATGACCAGGAGGCGAGGATTGACGCCATGGCGCTCGGCTCTCGCACGGACCCACGACAGCACCGTCGAGACGCCACGCCGGACGGTCGCGCGCCGGGCCACCTCGTCAGTCACCGCCACCTCTCGGGCCTGGGGGATGGGCTGCCGCATTCGAGCAATCTAAATGTGGGGGGTACCCTTGCTATTTTCTCCTGGCGGGTGAGGTAGAGTCCAGGGGCAAAAACAGCTTGGGGGACGGCCCGTTCAGGGCCGCCCCCCAAGGGACAGCGTGCTACTGGGGGAGGACTGTCTAGCCGCGCTTGCGGAGCGTGACGCCCATGCCCACCAGGCCGAGCCCGAGCAGCAGGAGCGTGCCGGGCAGCGGAACCTCGCGAGTGAGCTGCTCCAGGCTGATCGTCACGAACCGGTCGTTGGTCTCGCCCTCACGAGTGAGGCAGTTCACGAGCCCGCCGCCCGCGTCCTCGCAGGTGTTCGCCGGCAGGAGGCCGCGCACATGCAGGACATAGTCGATGCCGTCGAAGGTGAACGGAATGTCCGCATTGATGTCGATGAAGGTGAACTGGTCATCGCAGACCGAACCGAGCGAGTTCGAGGTCTCGGTGCAGGGCTGCTCGTTGTTCGTCTCGAGGAACGTCACGTCGACGTTCAAGTCACCGCCGGTGCCGTCGCCGATGATGACGGTGGCATCCGGCGCGGTGATCGTCAGCAGGGTCGCCAGCGTGATCGTCGCGAGGAAGTCGTCCTCCTGCGGGATCGCGTTGTTGATGTGCCGGATCTGCGCCGTCTGGATCGTCTGGCCGGGGTCGATCGTCGACGTGGCGTCACCCGTGGGGAACGCGCTGGTCTCCGGGAGCGCCCCGACGATCAAGAAGCTGTCGATCGAGGTCGTCGTGTCGTCCCAGTTCATCTGCAGCGAGCTGCCCGCCCCAAAGCCTCCGGCACCGGTGAAGCCGAGGCAGTCGTTGGTGCCCGAGTCGTTACAAGTCCCAGTGTCGTTGAGCCAACCCACCTGCACCCGAACGTCGAACGTCACCGCCGACGCCGGCCCCGCGAGGGCTACGATCCCCGCGAGTGCGATTACTGCCATGAGCACCCTCGCTGTCTTCATGCGCTCCACTCCTCCCTTGTTGGACCTGGCTGAAGCCGCTGACCTAAATTGCCTCACGGCGGGGTATGAAAGCAGGAGGTGTGCCAGAGCCTACATCTCAGGTATTTCAGGTACTTGCTGGGTGATTCAAACAGCCCTACCCGCCGTTTGTAAAGCTTTCCGACCGTTTGGCTTCGCTGAGCTGTTGTGGCTGTCAAATTCCGGCTTTTCTCCCACGGCCTGAGCAACGTCCGCTCCGTTGCCTCCTGCTTTGTATCCCTCGGTGGCCGCGCTAGGATGGCGCGTCCTCATTCTCTACAGGGGGTGTTGCGTGACGAAGTTCGTCCTGACCGGGTTCCTGGCCATGCTCTGCTTCCTTCCCGGCGCGGCCGCCGCGCACTCGTTCACGTCGCTGGTGGTGTTCGGGGACAGCCTGTCGGACTCCGGCCGCGCCTTCGCGCTGAGCGGCGGGGTCTATCCGCCCTCCCCTCCGTACGCCGGGCGCTTCAGCAATGGGCCGGTCGCGTCGGAGCGCCTGGCCGCCACGCTGGGCCTGCCTCTCGCCCCCGCCGGCACTCCCGGCGGCACCAACTACGCGGTGGGGGGCGCCACCACCGGCGACAAGAACGTGAGCTGGGAGACCGACACCCCGGCGGGCCTTCAGTCCATCGCCGCACTGCAGCACACGGGCATGACCACCCAGATGACGGAATTCCTGACGAGCGGGCCCGCCGTCGATCGGTCCCGTGCACTCTTCCTCGTGTGGGGCGGACCCAACGACATCGTCCTCGCGCATCTCACGGGCGGGGACGTGGCGGCGGCCGCGGCGGCGGCGGTCGGGAATCTCACGTCGATCGTGCAGACGCTCGCGCTCTCGGGCGGCCAGAGCTTTCTCGTCCCGAACATGGTCGATCTCGGCGCCACGCCCGAGTTCCTGGGCTCGGGCCTCGAGGGCGCGCTCCGGGCTCTCGTCCAGGAGTTCAATGCGGGTCTCGCGCTTTCGATGGACCTGCTCGAGCAGGGGCTCGAGGCCAACGGCGTGCCGGTCGACATCAGGGTCTTCGACACGTTCACGGCGTTCGACACCGTCCTCAACAATCCCCAGGCGTTTGGCTTCACCAACACCACGGACCAGTGCGTGGAGAATCTCGAAGCCCTGCTGGCGGGCTGCCCCGGCTACGTGTTCTTCGACTTCACGCATCCCACGTCGCAGGCCCATGGCCGGCTCGGACTGGGATTCGCCGCGACGGTCGTTCCGGCGCCGCCCGCCGCCCTGCTGGCGCTGGCGGGCGCCGCGCTACTCGGGCTCGGCCGGTGGCGGGGGCGCTGCGATTGAGCGGCCCGGAGCGGCGGCGCCGCGTCAGTCCTTGTTGGCGGGCGTGAAGAACTGGAAGACGTCGGGCCGCCTCTGCATCACGAACTGCTCGAGCTGCCGGATGCTCGCGTAGTACGGGATGACCTCGCCGTAGTAGCTCATCGGCTCGCCGACCTGGTGCAGGCCCAGCCCGAACTTCGAGAGCATGCGCTGCAGGCCTGACTCCATCGCCGCCACCCAGTACTCGAGCCCCATGTTGACGCTCTCGACGTACATCTCCTTGAAGAGACCGAAGAGGATCAGGGGGTACTGGCTCCGGCGATACGTGGCCTCGGCCCGCGCCGCGGCGTCGGGCTCCCCCAGCTCCTGACCGTACAGACCATCGTTGGCGCGGCGCCGGTAGCTCTTGGCCAGGATCAGCCGGGAGATCTCGGCGGTCGCCGTGCGCGGCAGCTTGTGATAGTCCGCCGAGAGGCTTCCCGCGTGATGCTCGAGCGGGAAGCCGAGCCGGGAGTCGCGGACGAGACGGAGCGTGGCCACGAGCTCATTGCGCTCGTTCGTGGCCGCGAAGTGCACCGAGTGCGGATCGTACTCGTCGGTCTCGCGCTCGCTGGGATAGCGAGACGCGTCGAGATACTTGCATTCCAGGCAGTAGACCGAGTAGCGCAGCTGCTGCACGCCGTCCCAGAGCCCGTTCCTGGGCTCCAGACGCTTGAAGTCGAAGTAGCGCCTGGGCAGCACCGGCTCGGCGGGCATATCCGAACCGCCCCTTATGGGTGAGACGACAGAGCACGCCTCCGGATTCTGGGAGCCCTTCATGTCGACTCGATGGTAAACCGCTAACTCCCGTTGTTCCAAGGTCGTTTTCCCTAGCACCAATGAGTCATTGATATGTGAAAAGATTGATGAATTTGGTTTTGATTAGCGGCGACCGGATGGCACAGTGGGCGCGCGAGACGAGCGCGACGCACCAACACCAAGCGAGCGCGCCCGCATGGGAGGTCGTCAGCGATCATGATTTCATTCGTTCGAGTTCTCGCCTCCGCCGTGACCGCCCTTGGGATGCTTACCGCCGCCGAGGCCCAGTGGACGGAGATACCTGGCACCAGCCTCGACGCCGCGAAGCACTCCAACGGCGCCAAGCTGGTTCCCAACCTGCCGCGAGGCGGGGAAACCGAAGCGTCAGGCGCGGTGCTGGGCGCCTGGAATAGTGGCGCGTTCGACACGGACACGGGACGGCTGCTGCTGGTCCGGCATGGCGGCCACGCCGACACGGCGCACAACGGCGTGCTGGCCTTCGACCTCTCGACCAATCGGTGGAGCCTCTTGCGCGCGCCCTCGATGGCGTACGTCCAGATTCCCGGCCCGACGAACGCGACGTACGGCCCGACCTACCTCGACGGATCGCCCGCGTCGGTCCACACCTATGACTGCGAGGCCTATATCCCGGGAATCAAGCGAGTGTACTCCGGCGGAGGCATCTACTGGTCTCCCGGCGGCGAGTCGGTCCCACAGGTGGTCTGGTTCTGGAACACCGCGACCAGAGAGTACGAGCGCCGCAATATCCGGCCCGGCGGTTACGGCTGCAGCTCGGTGTGGGATCCCGTCTCGAATCGGCTGATCTTGAGGTTCAGCGGGAACTGGATGCAGTACAACCCGACCAACGACTCCTACACCCTGCTCGTCGCGGCGCAGGCGCGGAACGCCTCGACCCAGTCGGCCTTGTTCCTCGATGCCGTGGGACGCAAGGTCTATCGCTTCGATCAGCGCAGCAGCACCGGCACACCCGGCATCCAGATGTTCGACCTGAACAACCCCGGGGCGAAGGAGCGCACCCTCCTCACCGAGGGCAACACGGCAGTCGAGACGATCGCCGGCGCCGGAGGGGTGTTCACGTCCGGCCGCATCGTGGCCTACGGACCCTCGGCCGACGGGCAGCGAGGCGCCATGTACTCGCTGGTCCCGAACGGCTGCGGGCTCCCGAACCAGGCGAAGTGCCGCTGGACGCGGCACGACCCGTCGACGGGCCTCACGCCGCCCAAACCCGCTCGCAACGGCATGTGGAAGCGCGCGTTCGTGCACAACGGACGCTTCTACGTGGTCACGACGGCCAAGGACAACGTGTGGAGCACGGCGCTTCCATGGGGCCCGGTTGCCGGGCCGCCGTGGAACCCGCCGACCACCACCCCACCGCCGGTGCCGAACCCGCTACCCACCCCGACTCCGACACCGAGCCCTACCCCCACGCCGATCCCGATTCCCATCCCCACGCCCACCACCGGGCCCATACCGATTCCCATACCGACGCCGACGCCGACGCCCACACCGACGCCGACCCCGACGCCGTTCCCACCGCCCAGCGGGACGCCCTTCACGGCGAGCGTTCGCGTGCCCGACACCGATCTGACCGCGCGCTGGAACGCCTACCCGCTATGGGCGACTGGACAGGGCCCGATGGCGAGAGGCGGCAAGCACGCGCGTGTGGCCTATGACTCGAAGCGAAAGCGTATGGTCCTCACGGGGGGTGATCGGGACGAGTCGGACAACGGGAACCCCAGCGTCTGGGCCTTCACCATCGGCGGCGGCGCCACGCGGCTGTCGCCGGTCTGCCGTCCGTATCCGGACTGGCTCCCCTCCTTCCCGGACAACGTCACGTGGACGTACGACAGCACGCGCGACCGCATGATCATCATGCCGGGCTTCTTCATGGACCTCGCTCGCGTGAAGGCCTTCTGCGGGCGCGACGACGACCGCATCATGAAGTTCATCAAGGCTGACGGGACGAAGGCGAAGGACGGCGGCGTCTTCAACCTCGCCACGAACTCGTGGAACCCGCGCACCTGGCCGTTCCCCGTCCAGCTCGGCGGCTATGGCGGCGATCAGCACACCAACTGGGGGATCTACGACCCGCGGACGGACGCGGTGCTCCGGTTCTTCTGGAACGGGTCGAACAATCTCCAGAAGCTGCTTCTCGCCACGGGTACCTGGACCTTCACCAAGGTCGGCGACAGCTCCACCCTCGACCGCCATCGCGCCGCTCAGACCTTCGCCACGCTGAGCCAGCCCGCCCTGGACGTTCAGGGCCGCTCGATCTACGTGGTCGCGGGCTCCACCCTCGGGGTCCGGCAGCCGGACGGGACCACCAAGAGCGTATTCGAGGCTCGCCTGCTGCGTGTGAACGTCGACACGCTGGCGATCGAGCGGCTTCCGCTCCCGGCCGGGTACGTCTGGCCCACCGTGGGCGATGGAGGAGTCGACAAGCTCCTGATCTTCGATCCCATTCGCCGCGTGCTCATTCACCCCCGCATCCCCACCCTGGCCGGGGACGTCTCCGCCGTGTATCTCTCGCACGTGGACCAGGGCCATCGCTGGACCGTGGTACCCCTGCCCGCCAATCGCCCCCCGCTCAAGGGCAACGTGTTGGGCTTCGATACCGATCGGGGGGCCATGGTGCTACTGGGCGGGCATTCCTCCACCCTCTCGGATGGAACGCGGACGCCCCCGCCCTCGCACTACTGGACGCTGACGCTGATTCGCGGCTGAGCGACAGCCGGCTGACTGGTGACGATCCGGGGCTAGCGACCCCGGGTCGTCACCACGATGCGCTCGCCCTCGCGGAGGCCGTCGAGGATCTCGACGTTCTCGTCGTCGCGCGAGGCCAGACGCACCACGCGCGGCTCGCCCCCGTTCCGGCCCTGGACCCGCACCGTGGCTTCGCGCGCGCCCGGAGGCACCAGCCGCTTCGGGATGACCAGCACCTGGTCCTTGTTCGAGACCAGGATGCGCACCTCCACGGTCATGCCGAGCTTGAGCTCCTCGGCGCCGTCGACGACCTCGATCTTCGTCTCGAGCACCTTCATGTCCTGGATCTTGGCGGGGTCCTCGGGGCGGACCTTGCGCTTGCCGACCGCCTGGCCGATCTCGTAGACGCGCCCGGGGAAGACGCGGCCGGGGTAGGCGTCCGCGGTGATCTCGGCCTTCTGGCCGAGCGAGAGCTTCCCGACGTCGGTCTCGTCCACCTCGGCCTTGACGATGACCTTCTGCAGGTCCCCCAGCACCATGAGCGGCATGCTGACGTCCACCGCCTCGCCGGGCTCCACCAGCTTGCGGGTGACCTTGCCGTCCACGGTGGACTCGACGATGGTCGCGGCGAGCGCCGCCCGCGCCACCCCCAGCTCGGCCTGGGCCTGCTGGACCTGGCTCTCCGCGCGCCGTAGCTCCGCCTCGGCCTCCTGCACCTGCGCCCACGCCGCGGCCACCGTCTCCGCCTTGGGCCCGGCGAGCAGGAGATTCAAGCTCTCCTGGGCCACGCGCACCCGGGAGCGCCACACCTCCGCATTGGTCGCCTCGGCATCGTACTGCGCGCGGGCGATGTAGCCGCTGTCCAGCAGGCGCTTCATGCGCGCGCGCTCCACCTCGGAAAAGTGATGCTTCTCCTTGGCCTCGGCCAGCTCGGCACGCGCCCGGTCGATCTCCTGGGGGCGGGCGCCGCTCTTCGTCTCGGCCCAGCGAGCGCGGGCGCTCTCGAGGCCGCGCGCCGACCGCCGCACGTCGGCCTGGGCGGTGCGGATGCGCGCCTCCGCCATCTGCACCCCCGCCGCCGGCTCGGCATCGTCGAAGCGGATCACGACCTGGCCGCGCTGGATGACGTCGCCTTCCTTGGCGAGCACCTCGCGGATGCGGCCGGGAATCTTGTTGGCGAGCGTGACCTCGGTGAAGGGCTCGACGCGGCCGATGGCGGCCACCGTCTGACGGATGGCCCCCATGCGGACCGTCACCGACCGGTCCCCCTGGCCCCGCCGCCACTCGCTGTAGCCGAAGGCGGCGACGCCCACCACGACCCCCACCAGCAAGAGGATCAGGACGACGCGCTTGACGAGGGGCATCTCAGGCCACCAGCCTTCCGTCCTCGATGCGGACGCTGCGGTCGATGTAGGGCATGACGCGATGGTCGTGGGTCACGATGATCACGGTGCGACCCTCGGAGCGAGTGACGGCATGGAGCATCTTCATCACCTGTTCTCCATTCTTCCCGTCCAGGTTGGCGGTGGGCTCGTCGGCGAGGATCAGCGGGGGGTCGCCGGCGAGCGCGCGTGCGATGGACACGCGCTGGCGCTCCCCGCCCGACATGTCGCGCGGGAGAAAGTCCGCGCGCTTGGCCAGCCCCACCAGGTCGAGAAGGCGCAGAGCCTCCTGGCGGCGGGTGCGACGCTCGAGCCCCTTGAGCTGCAGGACCACCTCGACGTTCTCGGCCGCCGACAGAGCGGCGAAGAGGTTGAAGCTCTGGAAGATGAAGCCCACGTAGCGCCGGCGCACCCAGGGCAGCTGCGACTCGGGGAGATCGGACACGCGCTCGCCGTGAATGGTGATGACGCCCGACGTGGGGCGGAGCATGCAGCCGAGCATGGAGAGCAGCGTGGTCTTGCCGCTCCCCGAGGGCCCCAGGATGGCCACCACCTCGCCGGAGCGGGCGGAGAGACTCACGTCCTGGACGGCGGGGACCTGGAAGGCGCCCTCCTGATAGATCTTGGTGACCAGCTCCGCGTCGAGCGCGGCGCTCACGAGCGGAACACCACCAGGGGATCGACGCTCAGCGCCTTGCGGACGGACACCACCGAGGCGGTGGCGCACATGGCGACGGTGAGCGCGAGGACCGCGGCCATCAGCTCGAGCGGGATGACCAGGATCGTCCCGGTCGGCCGGAGCACGCGCACCGCGAGGAGGCTCAAGGCCAGGCCGATCCCGTACCCGATGAGGGCGTTGATCAGGGCCTGCTTGAGGATGATGGCGTACACGTCGCGGTTGGTGGCCCCGATGGCCTTGAGCGTGCCGAACTCGCGCAGGTGCTCGATGGTGGCGCTGTAGATGGTCTGGCTGACCACGACGACACCGACGATGATGGCCATGAGGACGGTGATCCCGAAGCCCACGCCGATCCCGGTCTCCCAGGTCCAGTAGAGCCGCGTCTTCCAGGAGTACTGGTCGCGCGTGTAGACGTCGACGTCGCGGATCTCGCGAAGACGGGCCGCCACCTCGCGTGGCTCGTGGCCGGGCGCCACCCGGGCCACGATGAACGCGGTCCGGTCCCGCGCGAAGGGATCGAGGATCTGGGCGGCACGGAAAGACGTGAAGACGTAGGGCACGGTGGTGAAGCCGCGCGCGCCCTGGCTGATCCCGGCCACACGCACCCGCTGCTCGTTGATCTCGACCTGATCGCCGACCTGGAGCACCCCCAGCTTTCCGTAGGCCGATTCGTCCACGATGATGGTCTTGCTCGCCTTCATCGACTGGAGGTCCCCGGCGAGCAGGCGCCACGGGCCTCCCACACCGGTCTCGGGATTGAAGCCGATGAGGGCGATGTTCTCCTGCCCGCCGTCCTTCCTGCGCAGGTTGGCCCACCCGAGCAGGAGATTGTCGGCCCAGACCACGCCGGGGGTCTGCCGGACCTTGTTGATCTTCCGCTCGGTGAAGGGCACCGCGAAATCGAAGTTGGCGGAGTTCTTGGACGTCACCCAGATGTCGGCCTGGGTGTTGTCGATGATGATGGAGGCGTTCTCCATGAACCCGAGATAGATGCCGAACTGCGAGAAGATGAGCACGACGGAGAAAGTCACCCCCACGACCGTGATGAGGAAGCGCGTGCGGTCGTGAAAGAGATTCTTACGTGCGATGTCCACCATATGTTGTCGCTAGCGCCCGCCGGGGGATGAACACAGTATAGTCAACCCCCTGAGATAACTGAAAAACTCCCTCCGACGGGAACGCCCTACCCGCCCAGCTCCTTGATCAGGTCGGCAATCCGCTCGGATTGGGCTAGCTTCGGGTCCAGCTGGGCGGCCCGCCGGAGAGACGAGACCGCGTCGCTCTTCTTGCCCAGCTTGGTGTACGTCCGTCCCAGGTGGTACTGGACGTGGGCGTTGTTCGGGGACCGCTCGAGGGCCTCGCTCAGGATCTTCTCGGCGTCGATATAGGCCCCCCGCCGGTAGTGAACCCAGCCCAGGGTGTCGGCGACCTCGACGGAGCGGGGAGCGATCTGATTGGCCTTCGTGGCCAGGGGGAGCGCTTCGTCGGGGCGGTTCTTGGACTCGACGAGGAGCCAGGCCAGGTTGTTGAGCGCGATCACATCGTTGGCGTTGAGGCTCAAGGTCCTGCGATACGATTCGATCGCACGATCGGTCTGCCCCTGCGCCTCGAGGCTCTGCGCGAGACCCCGATGGGCGCCCGCGTGGTCGGGCCGCCGGCTGATCGCGCCGGAGAACGCCTCGCCGGCCGCCTTGTAGTCCCTTCGCACGAGAAGAACATTGCCCTTGAGGATCATCGGCTCCACGCTCTTCGGGTACGCACGCTCGAGCTCTTCCGCCAGCCGCTGGGCGTCGGCATGCCGGCCGGACTGCGCGTACAGAGTGCCGACTTCGAGCTTGATGTCGGGGAGTCGTGGATTCACACGGAGGGCGGCCTCGAGGTGCCGGAGCCCTTCCTCGCGGCGCCCCTGCATGACGAAGTATCGTCCCAGCGCCACGTTGACCTCGAGATTGTCGGGGCTCGTGCGCTGCGCCGACCGGAGGTAGGCGACGGCATCCTCGGGCTTTCCCTGCTGTATTCGGATTCGGGCCATCAGCAGGTTCGCGTCGAGATGTCCCGCGGCCTGGTCCAGGATCGCCTTCAGCTGCGCCTCCGCGCCGGGGATATCGCCTGCCGCGAGCAGCGCCCGGGCCAGGGCTTCGCGGAGGGTCGCGCTCTTCGGAGTCTTCTCCACCGCGGCGCGCAGCGCGGCGATCTTCTTCTGCGCCTCCGCCGGATCCGGCTTCTCGCCGCGCAGTAACGCCAGCTCTTCCTTGGCCAGCGTCAGCTGGGGGTTGCGCTTGAGCGCCTCGCGATAAGCGGCCTGGGCTTCCGCGGTCTGGCCCTGTCCGGCGTACGCCCGCCCGAGGACCATGTGGCCGACGGCGTCCGTCGGGTAGAGGCGCACGTAACTCGTCGAGTCCTTGACCGCCGCCTCCCAGTCCCGTCGGCCGAGATGCGCGCGGGCCCGCACGAGCAAGACCCCGGTCGCGTCCGGATTCTGATTCAGGATCTCGGTCGCGCGGCCGGCGGCCACGTCGTAACGGCCGGTGCGCAGCAACAGCTCGGCCAGCTGGACGGAGAGCCCCGTCTGCGCCGGCGCCACCTTGAGCGAGTTCTCGATCACGGCAATCGCCTGGTCGTACCGGCCCTGGCGCTCGAACATCCCGGCTTGCAAGAGCACCGCGGCGGGGTGATCCGGACGCTCCTTCAGCACCTCCCGTAGCTGCTCGGATGCCTCCTCGTCCTTGCCCTGCAGGATCGCGATGCTGGCGAGCCCCATCCGGGGCTCCGACGCTCGCGGGCTGAGACGCTGGGCACGCTGGAAGGCGTCCTTCCCCTTGTCGTATTGCCGGTCCTGCAGATACACGGCGCCGAGGAGTGCCTGGAAGCCGGCGTCGTTCGCCTGCGCCTTGGCGGAGGCTTCCGCGAACTGTATCGCCTCCTTCATCTTCTTCTGGCGGATGAGGCTGCTGACCTTGATGCGCGCCGCGACGACGGACTTCGGATCGGCCTTGACCGCCTCGTCGAACTCTCGCAATGCCCCCTCGGGGTCGTTTTCCCCCGCGCGCAAGCGCCCCAGGGCCACGTGGGCCGCGGCGAACGATGCGTCGACGCTCGCCGCCTTGGTGAAATATTCCTCCGCGGCCTTCGAGTTGCCTTGGCGCGCCCGGGCTTGTCCCATGACGAGGTATGCCTGGGGCAGCTCCGGATTCAGCTGGGCGGCGGTGGCCCCCGCTTTGAAGGCTTCGTCGAGACGACCCAGCACCAGCAGGCTTCGGCCGCGCTCGAGGTGGAACCGCGGTTCCTTGGCCATCCGCGGCGCCAGGGCGTCCAGGAGCGCGATGGCCTCGCGCACCCGCCCCGCCCGCACGTAGGACTGGGCCAGTAGGAACTGGAACGTCAGATTGTCCGGCATCTGCTTCCGGAGCTCTTCGAAGTGCACCACGGCGAGCTGGGGACGATTCCCGGCCAGGTATGCGCGCGCAAGAAGGTAACGGGCCGCGCGATAGTTGGGCACGCGCTCCACCGTGGCGACGAGGAGGGCGCTCGCGTTCGTCGGCTGCCCTGCCTGGAGATAATAGCCCGCCAGCATGAGCACGAGCGGCAGAGTGCGCGCCCGGACCTCGACCGACTCGAGGATCTTGATGGCAGCGGGAAGCTGATTCTGGCCTGCCGCGACTCCGGCGAGCCCCATGTGGACTTCTGGATTGGCGGGCTGAATCGACTTTGCCTGGCTATAGAACTTCTCGGCCTCGGCGAAGTCGCGTCGTGCCAGGCGAAACGCACCGAGCCCCAGCAGGCTTCGGACGTCCTTCGGGTTTTCCTTCACCGCGGTGCGATACGCCTCTTCGGCGTCGGCCGCCTTGCCGAGCTGCTGGAGCGCCTGAGCACGACGCGGTGCCGTCTCGCCCGGGATGCTGTGTCCGCCCTTCTGCAGGCTGTCGAGGAGGTCGAGCGCCTCGCGCGCCTTGCCTTGCCCCAGCCACGCCGCGGCGCGGATGTGAAGCGCGACGGGATCCTGCGGCTGACGGGCAAGGATTCGCGTAGCCAGCGCCTCGGCCTCCGTCAATGTGCCGGCCTCGACCATCGACCGGCCGAGGTCCTGTGCGACGGGCATCGAGTCCGGGGCCACCTTCTGCGCGCGCCCGAGCTCGCGGATCGCGTCGCCGTACCAGCCCTTCGCCATGTACGCCCGACCCAGCGCGTGCAACGCGGGCACGTAGTCCTTGTCGATCTGGAGGGCGTTGCGCAGCTCGATGATCGCCTCGTTCGCCTTGCCCTCCTTGAGATACCCCTCGGCGCGCTCGACGGCCTTCTGCTTCCGGACCTCGGGGCTCTGCGTACAGGCGCCCGCGCCGGCGACGACCAGCCCCAGAACGCACGCGGCGACGATCTTCACGAGGAACCGAGGCTGGGTGGTCATGGGGGTGTGCTCGACCGGCTGCGTTGAAGGCACAGGGAAAACTCTACCATGAGATGTCGCCCCAGTGACGGTGCCCCGGCCGTCGTGCATGTGCCTGATTCCACGCAAATCTTGCATCCCAGGGGCGTTCCGGCGATGATCGGCACTCCCGGCCCCCGAGCCGGCCGGGAACCCTATGGCCGCGACCAATGGGACCAAGGTCAACCTCATCATGGGCGGGGGCGGTGTCCGCCTGTCCGCCTACGTGGGGGCGCTGGCGGCCTTTCGGGACATGGGAGTGAGCTTCGGCGCCGTCGCCGGGGCTTCCGCGGGCAGCATCGTGGGCGCCCTCGTCGCCGCCGGCTGGCCCGTGGACCGGATCTACGCCAAGCTCCTGGAAACCGATTTCGCGGCCTTCAAGGACGTCACGATCAAGGGCCTCCTGCTCGAGGGCGGCATCTACTCGGGCAATGCCTTCGAGCGGTGGGTGGACCAGCAGATCAAGGGCGCGCGCTTCGCCGACCTGCCCCACGATCTCTTCGTCACCGCGGTGGATCTGATCGGTCATCAGCCGGTCTTCTTCTCGCGCCAGACCACGCCGGACATGGCGGTGAGTCGCGCCGTGCGCTGCTCCATGGCCATCCCCTGGGTGTGGCGGCCCCTGCGCCTGGACAAGCGGCTGCTTGCCGACGGGCAGCTGCTGCCCTGGATTCCCACCGGCCTCGAGATGATGGAAGCCAGTCCGGGCGCCGCGGGCAGCTCGCGCACCATGATGCTGCGGCTCATGTCGCGCAAGCCGAAGGAGATTCCCGACAAGCGCGTGCTGTGGCCGTGGGACTTCGCCAAGATCCTGCTCGATACCATGCTCACCGCGCTGGAGAATCAGCGCGTCCCCGGGCCGCTCTGGCAGGACACCATCCTCATCCAGGCCGATCGCGTGCATACCTTGCAGCTCAGCCTGAGCCGCGAGGACAAGGAGTACCTCTTCCAGTGCGGCTACGATCAGGCCAAGCGCTACTTTCACAAGGCGCCCGCCGACGGCGGCGCGCCCGCCGCTTCCTGACCGCCTCGCCTGGTCGTCGGCGTACGGGAGGGGGCGGGAGGATTCCCCGCCCCCTCGCCGAGGGAATTTGCGTGGTGGACGATGCTGGACTTGAACCAGCGACCCCCGGCATGTGAGGCCGGTGCTCTGCCAACTGAGCTAATCGTCCGTGCGAGGGAAAGTTACAGGCTCGGCGGCCCTCCGTCAACCCGTTGGAGGGACCCGGAGGCGCCGCTGCGGTTCAAACTTCGGCATCGCCGCGCGGGCTCCGGTATTCTCGTCGCGACGTGACGCCCGCCGCGCGCGCCCTCGACCGCATCTATCCCGTCCTCTATCGGGGGATCCTCACTCACCTGCCGGAGCGGACCGCCATCGCGCTCGGCCAGGCGGGCCTGCGGACGCTGCCCCTCGATCGGCTCTCTCTCTTCCGGAACGACGACCCGCGTCTGGCCATCACGCTGGGCGGGGTGCGGCTGCCCAACCCCCTCATCCTCACCTCCATGTACTACGACACGCGCATCCTCCGGCGGGCCATGGGGCTGGGCTTCGGGGCGGTCACGGCCAAGAGCATCACGCGCCTGCCCCGCCCCGGGCATCCCCATCCCAATCTCGTGCGCCTGGATTCTCCCGCCGGCCCGGGGCTGGTCAATTGCAACGGCTTCCACAATCCGGGGCTCGCCGCCTATCGCCGCGAGATCGCCGCGCTGCCGCACCGGGTCCCCCTGATCGTCGCGGCGGCGGGCGAGTCCATCGAGGAGTACGTGGAGGTCGTGCGGGGCCTCGAGCCCTTCGGGGATCTCGTGGAGATCAACATCTCGTCGCCCAACACCAGGCTGGTGTACGAGTGGTCGCAGAAGCCCTCGGAGCTGCGGCGGCTCTTCGACGCGGTGCGCGGCGCGACGCGGCGGCCGGTGATCGTGAAGCTCTCGCCCGATTTCCACGACGAGAATCTCCAGACCATCGTGCCGGCCCTCCTCGAGGCGGGCCTCGGGATCGTCAACTACGGCAACACCCGCCGCATCGATGAGCCGCGCCTGTCCCAGCGCGCGGGTGGGCTCTCGGGCCCGGCGATATTCCCCGCGATGCTGGAGAACGTGCGAAGCGTGCGCGCGCGCTTCGGCGCCGCGCTCGAGATCATCGCCACCGGCGGTATTCACTCGCCGGAGACCGCCCGGCAGGCCCTCGCCGCCGGGGCCACCGCGTGCGGCTACTTCACCGCCTTCATCACCGAGGGCCCGCTCCTGGCCCGCCGCATCCTGGACGGGCTCCTCGCCGCCCGAAAATAGCCCACAGGTTATCCACTTATCCACATCCATCCACAGTCGGGGAAAAGTAACGCGCCGATGCGGTTTCGCGGGCGCACCCCGAGAATGTGACGCTCCGGCCGTCCACCGCTCCGAGGGCCGCGATCGCAGCCAGCATTCACGCCGCTTCTCAATGGCGAACGCCGCGGGAGGCGCATTTTAAGCGGTGAAACGAAATCTTGACACGACCATTCGGCCTTCCTAAGTTTGTGCCCTGCGCGAAGCGGACGGGCGCGCAAGCGAGCGGGACGCACCGGGACGACGCAGTCAGGGCGCGGAGGTGAAACGGATGGAGGCCAGTCGTAAGCCGCTCGCGAAGGTCGAAGGCAAGAAGCGCATGCGATTGAGCGGGCTCACCGTCGCCTGGCGCGGCACGCCCAGCCTCGATGACTGGGTCGCCTACATCGTCAACGGGACCAAGTCCAAGAAGCTCATCCTCGCCGATCACGCCTCGGAGCGGAAGGTGAAGGGCCTGCTCGCCCGCATTCCCTCGATGACCAAGAAGGAAGTGGAGCGCCTCGCCAAGGGCTGAGCCTCATCAGGCCTCCCTTCACAGATCGCCCCGCTCGGCCAGGCTCACGAAGCGGCCGTGGCCGATCACCACATGGTCGTGGATGTGCAGCTCCAGCAGCCGCGAGCACTCCACGAGCTGACGGGTGAGCCGCACGTCCTCGCGGCTCGGCGTGGGATCGCCGCTGGGGTGGTTGTGCAGGAGGATGATCGAGGCCGCCGACTCCAGGATGGCGGGCTTGAAGACTTCGCGCGGATGGACGAGGCTCGCCGACAGGGTGCCCTCCGACACGATCACGTCGCGCAGGAGGCCGTTCTGCGCGTCGAGGAGAGCGAGACGGAACACCTCCTTGTCGAGGTCCTCCATCAGCGGCCCGTAGCGCGCGAAGACGTCGGTCGGGTTCGAGAGCACGGGGCGGCCGTGCCCGTTGCGCGAGCGGAGGCGGCGCGTGAGCTCGAACGCGGCGGCGAGGCGTACCGCCTTGGCGCGCCCCACGCCCGGCCGCGCGGCGAGCTCGGCGACGCCGCGGCCGGCCAGCGCCGACAGCGAGCCGTAGCGGACGAGGAGCCCGCGGGCCAGCTCCACCGCGTTCTTCCCCCGCATGCCGGCGCCGAGCTGGATGGCGAGGAGCTCCGCATCGGCCAGCGCCGCCGCGCCCTGGTGGTAGAGCCGCTCGCGCGGGCGCTCTTCCGGCGGCCACGCTTCTATTCTGGTGTTGGGTCCGCTGCTGGGTCGGGCGCTCGGCAGGGGCGCGTCATCCGCCATGCCGGGACTGTGCGCGGCGGCCGCGCGCGGGTCAATGTCTCGCGATGGATACGGACGCGGCGGCGCCGCGCCATTGCCGGACGGCGTCCAGCGCGAAGCCGCCCAGCGCGGCGCCGGCGCCGATGGTGAGGGCGTCGGTGAGCGCGGGCACGTGCGAGGCCTGGACGATCTGTAGCGCCTCCAGACCCAGCCCCAGGGCCAGGCCCCACCAGCCGGGCCGCGCCGCGCCGGTGGCGCGGAGCGAGGCGCCGAACAGCGCGCTCCAGGCCAGCTTGTTCCCGAGATCGAAGAGCGCGCTCTGGGGATCGGCGTAGAAGTAGGACGCCAGCGGGATCCACTCGACGCGCGCGGCCCGGGCGGTGACGCGCTCGGCGTCGATGAGCCAGTCGAAGGGCGTGAGCTGCCGGTACGCCAGCAGCGCGCCGGTGAGCCACGCCAGGCGCGTGGGCCCCTGCCGCCGCGCCTCGGCCGAGCCGGCGAGCGGAGCGAAGAGGACAATGCCGAGCGCCGCGCCCGCGGCGGCGAGGAGGGCGTTGTCCAGGTTGGGCGCGCGCCCGACGATCAGGAGCTTGCCGGCCTCGAGCCCCACCGCCCACAGGGTGACCAGCGCCCCCACGAGGACGGGGCCGCGGAGGCCGGCGCGCGGAGGGCGCGGGCCGGTCTCGAGGGCGAGCCGGGCCGCCACGGCGAGCCCGGCAAAGGGCACCACGCGCTCGACGAGGAGATCGCTCCAGAGGCGGCGCCCGAATGAGGCCAGGGGCATCCACTGCCCGCGCTTGAGATTGCCCCATGCGGTGGACACATCCAGCGTCAGGGCGAAGGGATAGAGCGCGTCGGCGGCCAAGAGGGCGCCCAGCACGCCCACGACGAGGAGCGCGGGCCGGGCGCGGACGATGGCGGCCACGCGCGCCTCCCCCGTCCTGAACGCCGCGGCGCCGCGGCCGTGGACGAGCAGGGCGCCGAGCAGCGCGCCACCCACTTGAGCCAGCACGTCGAGCGCCGAGGCGGTGCGCGTCGGGGCCAGGATCTGCCCCGCCTCGACCGCGCCCGCGAACACGGTCTCCGCGGTGAGGACGCCGAGAAGTCGCCCGCTGAGGCCCTGCCCGACCAGGCGGCTCGGCACGAGCAGTAGGCCCACCGGGACGCCCAGCAGGACATTGCTGACGAGATCCGTGATGGAGAAGAGCTTGCGGCCGCGGGCATCGAACAGGGTGAGGGTTTCCCAGAAGCGGGCCAGGTCCCGCTGCACCTCGGTCGGGTCCACGCGGAAGGAGAAGGGAAAGAAGGAGCCGTAGACGACGAAGGCGGCGAAGACGAGGAGGACGAGGCGAGCGCGGCGCGCGGCGGCGGTCTCCGCCGGCGTCGTCAATCGGGCGCTCCGGGCTCCTCCACTTCGATGACTCGCGGCTCGTCCCCCGCGCCACTGATCCGCACGACCACGGTGCGAGCGGGCAGGAGCGGCAGCATCTTGTCGGCCCACTCGATGAAGGTGACGCCCTCCCCGTCCAGCATCTCCTCGAGACCGAGCTCCAGGATCTCCGTGAGGCTGTCCGTGCGGTAGGCATCGAGATGATGCACGGGCAGCCGCCCGCGGTAGACGTTGACCAGCACGAAGGTGGGACTGGTCACGGCCGACTTCACCCCCAGCCCGCGGGCCACGCCCTGGAGAAACGCCGTCTTGCCCGCGCCCAGGTCGCCCATGCAGGCGACCACCGCCCCCGCCCCGAGTCTGGTCCCCAGCGCCTCACCGAGGGCCTGCGTCTCCTCGACGGTGTGCGTGACGTGCGATCGGCGCGTCACACGGGCTCCGAGAGGGCGTGCGGGATGGCCTCCACGATGTCGCCGGCCAGCATCCCTTCCTCGCCGTGACGCGCGCGGGCCAGATCCCCGGCCCGACCATGGAGATAGACCGCCGCCTCCAGCGCGTCCCCCGGGGCCAGGCCGCGCGCCAGGAAGGCGCCCGCCATTCCGGTCAGCACGTCGCCCGAGCCGCCCTTGGCCATGCCGGGGTTGCCCGTGGCGTTGATGGCGACCCGTCCGTCAGGCGTCGCCACGATGGTGCCCGCGCCCTTGAGGGCCAGCCAGACGCCGTGGGCGACGGCGAACGTACGTGCGCCCTCGATGCGGTCGGCCTGCACCTCGGGAATGGCCACCCCCAGCATGCGGGCCATTTCGCCGGGGTGTGGCGTGAGGAGCCGGGGCCCGGCCGCCCCCTTGAGGCATTCCAGATGTCCGGCGAGCGCGCTGAGGGCGTCGGCGTCCACCACCATGGGACGCGGCACCGCCGCCACCAGATCCCGCGCCAGGGCCAGGCTCTCCTCCGCGAGGGAAAGTCCCGGTCCGAGCGCCACCGCGTCCATGGACGTGGCCAGGGCGAGAATGCGCTCGCTTGCCGCCCGCGCGATGCAGCCGCTCGGCACCTCGGGCAGCGCCTCCGTCATGTGCTCCAGCCCGAGCGCGGCGACGATGGGCTGCTGCGACACGGCGGTGGCCGCGGTCGCCAGTCCCGCCCCGCTGCGGAGGGCGGCGCGACAGGCGAGCGCCGCGGCGCCGGTCTTCCCGCGCGAGCCCCCCACCACGAGCAGATGTCCGAACGTGCCCTTGTGCGCGTCGAGCGGACGGGGCCCGAAATGCCGCCGGACGTCCGCGTCCTCGATGAGGCCCGTACGGATGTCGCGCGCCACCTCCTCCGGCGGTATGCCGATGGGGATCACCGTGACTTCTCCCGCCAGCGCGGCGGCCGGGTGCAAGAGCAGCGCGCGCTTCCAGCCCGCGAAAGTGGCGGTGATGGTTGCGCGCACCGCCGGCCCGGCCAGGGCGCCGTGATCCGACGACAGTCCCGAGGGCAGGTCGAGCGCGGCGACCGGCGGAGCGCCGGCGGCCGTGGCGCGGACGAGGCGCGTGATGCATTCGCCCACGAGGCCCCGCGCCGGCCCTTCGAGGCCCGTACCGAGGAGGGCGTCCACCACCACGTCGGCCCCGGCGACGGCGGCCTCGACCGTGCCGAGCCCGCCCGCGTCCGCGACCTCCTCGACGCGCCCCGTCCACCGGCCAAGGGCGAGGGCCGCATCCCCCCCCACGTCGCCCCGACGCGCGAGCAGGAAGACGCGCACGCGGGCTCCCGCCGCGCGAAGGCGCCGGGCCACCACGAAGCCGTCGCCGCCGTTGTTGCCCTTGCCACACAGGATGACCACGCGCCGGCTTCGGATCGGCGCGAAGCGCCGGACGATGAGGCGGGCCGCGCCGCCGCCGGCCGCCTCCATGAGGCGCGGCCCGGGGATGCCCAGGGAGGCGATGGCGCGCGCGTCGAGCGCCCGCATCTCGGCGGCGGTGAAGACGGGGAGCACGGGCGCCGCCGGTCGACCGCGCCCTAGGCGCGCTCCCCTCGCGGCGCGGCGCCCTCTCCCACCAGCATCACCTGGGCGAAGGCATAGTCCCCGTCGTGAGTGAGCGAGACCAGGATGCGGGTGGCTCCCTTGGCGGCGGCGAGCGCGGCCGAGCGGCCGGAGAGCGCCATGGTCGGCGCGTTGCCGCGCTCGCGGCGCACCTCGAGCTCGCGCCAGCTCACGCCCATCGAGAGCCCGGTGCCCAGCGCCTTGAGAGCGGCCTCTTTCGCGGCGAAGCGGGCGGCCAGGTGCGGCACGGGATCGTGATGGCGCCGGCAGTAGGCGATCTCGCCCTCGGTGAACACGCGGCGGAGGAATCGATCCTGCCAGCGGCCGAGCACGCGGCGGAACCGATCGATCTTCGCCAGATCCACGCCGATGCCGCGGATGGTCTCCCCCGCCCCGGTGGGGCCGCTCACGGGCCGATGGCGCGGCGGATGATGCCGGCCAGCTCCTGGGCGATGCCCTCGATGTGGGCCTGCTCCTGGCCCTCGACCATGACGCGGGCGAGCAGCTCGGTGCCGGAATAGCGGAGCAGGATGCGGCCGGCGCCGTTCATCTCGCGCTCGAGCGTCTGCACCCGGGGCTTGAGCCCCTCGATGGTGTCCAGCGGGGGCTTGGCCCGCACCGGCACGTTGACGAGCACCTGGGGAAACTTGGTGAGGCACGCGGCCAGCTCGGAGAGGGGCTTTCCCGTCTCGCACATCACCGCCAGCACTTGTAGCGCGGAGACGATGCCGTCGCCGGTGGTCGCGTGATCGAGAAACAGGAGATGGCCCGACTGCTCGCCGCCGAGCACGGCGCCGATGCGCAGCATCTCCTCCAGGACGTAGCGGTCCCCCACCTGGGTCTTCTCGGTGCGAATCCCGGCCTGTCGCAGCGAGTGCTCGAGGCCGAGATTGGCCATGACCGTGCTCACCACGACGTCGCCGCGCAGCCGGCCCTGGGTGGCGAGGTGACGCCCGCAGATGGCGAGGGCATAGTCCCCGTCGCGCACCTCGCCCCGCTCGTCCACGCAGATCAGCCGGTCGCCGTCGCCATCGAAGGCGACGCCGAGGTCGGCCCCGAGGGCGCGCACGCGTGCCTGGAGGCCCTCGGGGTGGAGCGCGCCCACCCCGAGGTTGATGTTCCGACCGTCGGGCTCCGCGCCCAGCACGGTGAGGCGAGCGCCCAGCGCCTCGAACACGCGAGGCCCCACGCGATAGGTGGCGCCGTGGGCGCAGTCCAGCACGACGTGCATGCCCCGCAGGTCGAAGGGGAACGTGCCCACCGCGTGCGCGGCGTAGTCGGATTCCCCCTGATGGCGATGCGGGACCAGTCGGCCCACATCGCCGCCGGTGGGATTGGGCGCGCGGTCGGGGCCGGCCAGCCGCGACTCGATCTCGTCCTCCCACGCGTCGGGGAACTTGGCGCCCTCGGAGGAGAAGATCTTGATGCCGTTGTCCTCGAAGGGATTGTGCGAGGCCGAGATGATCACTCCGCCGTGCGCCTCCAGACGGCGAGTGAGGTGGGCGATGCCGGGCGTCGGCAAGACGCCCACCGCGAACACGTCCGCGCCGGCGGAGAGCGCCCCGGACACGAGCGCGCCCTCGAGCATGGGCCCGGATAGCCGGGTGTCGCGGCCCACCACGAGACGCAGCTTCGACACCCCGTGATGCTCGAGCAGCGTGGGGACGAGCTGGCGGCCGAGCCGGAACGCCAGCTCGGTGGTGAGCGGCGCGACGTTGGCGAGGCCGCGAATGCCGTCGGTGCCGAAGAGCCGCGTCACGGGCGCGCCTCGGCGCGGCGGGACTCCAGCGTCAGACGCAGGCGCGAGGGATTCACCCGGACGACGGTCACCCCGCTCGGCACCGAGATCTGGTCGGGATCGAGGCGGACCACCATCTCGCCGGGCCGTGCCCCGGCCAGGCTCACGCGAGCGCGGACCTGCTCCGGTCCCACGCGGGCGAGCACCGCGCGCAGGCCGTGCATCTGCACGGCCACGCTGCCGGGACGGTCGCCGGTCACCTCGATGCCGGGCGGCACGGCGTCGAACTCCACGGGCGCGGCCATCACCACCTCCGCCTTCTCGGACGTCATGACGAAGATCCACAGCGCGGAGGACAGGGCGAGGGCGGCGAGCTTGAGCTCCCAGTGCCGGAAGAGCCGTCTCACTTGCGCAGCCACTCCCACGCGGGCAGCCAGCCGGTGCGGCGGGGCGCGGGCGCCGCGCCGAGGGCGAAGAGCTCGGCGAGCCGCTGCCGCAGCGCATCGCGGTCGATCGGGCTCTCGATGTGTCCCCCCACCGCCAGCGAGATGCGGCCGCTTTCCTCGGACACCACCAGGACCACCGCGTCGGTCTCCTCCGAGAGCCCCACCGCGGCGCGGTGGCGTGTTCCCAGCGAGCGGCCGAGCTGCGTGTTGCGCGACAGCGGCAGGAAGCAGCCCGCCGCGGCCACGCGGTTGTCGCGGATGAACACCGCGCCGTCGTGGAGCGGCGAGTAGGGGAGAAACAGGCTCACGAGGAGATCCGCGGACACGAGGGCGTCCAGCGGCACGCCCAGCTCGGCGTAGTTGCGAAGGCCGGTGCTGCGCTCGAGCACCACCAGCGCGCCCATGCGCTTGGCGGCGAGCGACTCCGCCGCCTTCACCACGTCCTCGATGACATGGCCCTGCTGCTCCTGGCGGGCGCCGAGGAGGGACTGCACGAGGGGGTTCTGGCCGATCTGCGCGAGGGCGCGCCGGAGCTCGGGCTGGAACAGCACGACCAGCGCCAGCACCCACACCGACCAGAAGTTTTCCAGGATCCAGCTCGTGCTGAAGAGCTCCAGCCGCCGCGCCAGGAAGGAGGCGATCATGAGGCCGCCCAGCCCGGCCAGCATCTGCACGGCGCGGGTGCCGCGGAACATCACGAGCACGCGGTAGAGCACCGCGGCCACGAGGAGGATGTCGACGGCGTCGCGCAGCCGGAACGAGTTGATGACGCCCCACACGGCGCTCACGCCGGTACGCCCGCCCGGGCGATGCCCTCGGCCACGCGCACGGCCTGGCGCGTCGCCGCCACGTCGTGGGTGCGGATGAGATGGGCGCCGCCCAGCACGGCGGCGGCGGCGGCGGCGAGCGAGCCCGGCAGCCGGTCCGTTGGATCGTCGGCGGTCGGGTCCAGGGCTCCGATGAAGGACTTCCGCGAGGCGCCCACGCAGACGGGCCGCCCCAGGGCCCGGAGGTCGCCGAGCGCGGCCAGCACCGCGCAGTCCCAGTCGTACCAGGGCATGCCGCGCCGCCGGAAGAAGCCGAGTCCCGGATCCACCGCAATGCGCTCGGCGGGGATCCCGGCCTGGGTGGCGAGGGTGAGGCTCTCCCCGAGGAGCGCCAGCACCGTCTCGGTGGGCGAGCCCTCGCCCTCGTGCCCGCCCCGCTCCGACGCCATCAGGATGAGCCCCGCGCCGGACTCGGCGACCAGGCGCGCCAGGCCCGGATCGCCGGTGAGCCCGCGCACGTCGTTGATGACCCGGGCGCCCGCCTGCAGGGCGGCGCGCGCCGGCTCGGCGCGGCTGGTGTCCGCGGAGATGGGGACGTCGAGCTTGGCCACCAGCGTTTGGATGGCGTCACCCAGGCGATCGGCTTCACGCTCGGCCTCGATGGCGCCGTCCCGGTAGGGCGCCGTGGACATCGCACCCACGTCGAGCAGCGCGGCGCCGGCCGCGACCATCGCCTCGGCGGTGCTCAAGAGCGTGTCGCGCGAGGCGGACACCGAGCCCGCGTAGAACGACTCGGGACTCAAGTTGATCGCGCCCACGAGCGCCACCGGGCGCCCGTCACCGACTTCCAGCCCCGCCAGGCACGCACGGTTCATGCCGCTGGGGGTCGTGAGCGCCCGCTCCAGCGCTAGGCCGGGGCCGGCGCCTCCTGGAAGGGTCGCGCGATGAGGATGCGGTTGATCTCCTCGCCGTCCAGCGTCTCGCGCTCCAGCAGCGCCCGGGCGAGGGCGTGGAGCTTCTCCAGGTTGGTCTCCAGCAGGTGGCGGGCCCGCGTCGCGCAGTCGGTGACGATGCGCTTGATCTCGGAGTCGATCAGGACCGCGGTGTCCTCGCTGTAGTCCTTGGGACGCGAGACCTCTCGACCGAGGAAGATGTGCTCCTCGCCCTTGCCGAAGGTGAGCGGGCCCATCTTGTCCGACATGCCCCACTCGCAGACCATCTTGCGCGCCATCTCGGTGGCCTTCTCGAGGTCGTTGCCGGCGCCGGTGGTCTGCTGCTGGAAGACCAGCTCCTCGGCGGCGCGGCCGCCCAGGAGAATGGTGATCTGGTTGATCAGGTACTCGCGCGAGTAGCTGTAGCGATCGTCGGTGGGCAGCTGCATGGTGAGGCCGAGGGCGCGCCCGCGCGGGATGATGGTCACCTTGTGCAACGGGTCGGCGCCGGGGAGGAGATACGCCACCAGCGCGTGCCCGCCCTCGTGATAGGCGGTGGTGCGCTTCTCGGACTCGGGGATGATCATGGAGCGGCGCTCCACGCCCATCAGCACCTTGTCCTTGGCGTTCTCGAAGTCGATCATCTCCACGACCTTCTTGTCCTGCCGCGCCGCCAGCAGCGCTGCCTCGTTGACGAGGTTGGCGAGGTCCGCGCCCGAGAAGCCGGAGGTGCCGCGCGCGAGCACGGTCAGCTCCACCTTGGGGGCGAGCGGGATGCGGCGCGAGTGGACCTTGAGGATCTCCTCGCGGCCCTTCACGTCGGGGCGCGCCACCACGACCTGTCGATCGAAACGTCCCGGCCGGAGCAGGGCGGGGTCCAGCACGTCGGGTCGATTGGTCGCGGCGATGAGGATGACGCCCTCGTTGGTCTCGAAGCCATCCATCTCGACGAGGAGCTGATTGAGCGTCTGCTCGCGCTCGTCGTGGCCGCCGCCCAGTCCCGCGCCGCGATGGCGCCCCACCGCGTCGATCTCGTCCATGAAGATGATGCAGGGCGCGTGCTTCTTGCCCTGCTCGAAGAGATCGCGCACGCGCGAGGCGCCCACCCCCACGAACATCTCCACGAAGTCGGAGCCGGAGATCGAGAAGAACGGGACGTTGGCCTCGCCCGCGATGGCCTTGGCGAGGAGGGTCTTGCCGGTGCCGGGAGGCCCGACGAGGAGCACGCCCTTGGGGATCTTGCCCCCGAGCTTCTGGAACCGAGGCGGGTCCTTGAGGAACTCGATGATCTCGCGCAGCTCCTCCTTGGCCTCGTCCACGCCCGCCACGTCCTGGAATGTCACCTTGTTCTGCTTCTCGGAGATGAGCCGGGCGCGCGCCTTGCCGAAGGACAGCGCCTTGGCGCCGCCGCCTTGCATCTGCCGCATGAAGAAGATCCACACGCCGATGAAGAGGAGCATGGGGACCCACTGCAGGAAGATGGCGAAGTACGAGGGATTCCCGTCCACCGGCTTCACGATGATGCGGACGCCGCGCTCCTTCAGGGCCTTCACCAGGTCCGGGTAATCGGCGGTCATGGTACGGAATGACTCACCGTTGGCGAGCTTGCCGCTCACCGCATTGCCCCGCAACGTCACCTCGCGCACCTCGCCCGTCTCGACCTTCTTGAGGAAGTCCGAGAAGACGATCTCGTCCCGCGGCGATTCCTTGGCCTGGAACAGGTTGAACAGGAGGATGACGATCAGGCCGATCACCATCCACAGCGCGAGGTTCTTGTAGACGGGATTCATGCGAAAACATTGTAGCACGCGGGGACGACGGCCCGGTCCCACCCCCGGGGCCGGGCCCCCCCGGGCTACGCCTGCTCGAGCGCCGCGACGTAGGGCAGGTTGCGGTACAGCCCGCCGAGGTCGAACCCGTAGCCCACCACGTAGACGTTGGGGATGGTGAACCCGACGTAGTCGACGACCACCTCGACCTCCCGGCGCTCGATCTTGTCCGCGAGCACGCACACGCGCAGGGACTTGGGGTGGCGGGCCTCGAGGTTGCGCTTGAGGTACGCCAGCGTGAGCCCGGTGTCCACGATGTCCTCGACCAGGACGACGTGCCGGCCCTCGATCGACATGGAGAGGTCGGACACCAGCCGGACGTGCCCGGAGGATTTCGTGCCCACCCCGTAGCTGGAGACGCCGATGAAG